>JBLHLB010000006.1:0-41920 GCA_047618505.1 Planctomycetota bacterium | reverse complement strand
ACAGGTCTCGTTATGGATTGGGGAGCCCGGGGTAGGCTTCTTTGGTTGTTGCCCCTGGGGTTGTGTGTATTGCTCGTGGTGCTCCCGGTCTATGCACGCCTCGGCTCCGACGGTCGATGGCTAACTTATCGGGGCTATGAGCTGGTGATGGGGGAGGATCGCCTGGTGGAGTGGGTTCAGTTTCTTGTACTGCTTGGAACGGCATTCTACGCGACCCGACTGGCCATCTCCTTGGGGCAGAGGGCTAGGCGTAAGCTTGGAGTTTGGAACAAGTCCGTTGTTGTGCTCTCGGCCGTTGCCGCCTTCGGATTCATCTTGCTGGCCTGTGAGGAGATCTCCTGGGGACAGCGAATCTTCGGCTTGTCAACGCCCCCGGAACTCGCGCGTATCAACGCTCAAGGGGAACTCAACCTGCACAACCTGCATGGCTTGAGGCCCTACCTGAATGGACTGATGATCGCCGGGAGCACGGGCTTCCTGCTCTTGTCGTTGGCTCGCCCGCGATGGGTTCTGCGGATGCTGCTACCTGCGTTCCTTGTGACGCCCCTCTATTGGCTGACGCGCTTGGGGACGGTGGGATTTGACCCCGCCTTTGTGATTCGCAATGGCGAATGGGCGGAGCTTTCTTTGGGGGTCGGACTGTGTTTGGCGACTCGCTACGCATTCCTGTCCTTACGCCATCAGACCGCTGTCAATTGGATGCCGGTCGCTGTTGCCCGTCACGGACTCCGCAACGTAAGCTAGGACAATCTGCTACTGGGGACTGAGGAAGTAGAGATCGGTGCCCATTTGCAGGCCACCTTCCCCTGGACTGACTGGGGTGCTGAGCGGTGCGCCGGTTCGACCCAAGCATTGGCTTGAGCCTAGAAAACTACAGCTCGTAGTCAGGCAGCCGCGACAATGGACACCCCAGCTGCTACTCTGCTAGGGGGGAGTCCCCCCGACCTAGAGCCCCCAATCAGATCCTCCCCCCCCCAAAAAAAAACATAGAGATGGCGAAGCGTAAGAAGAAGTCGGAGATGCCGGGCATCAGTGATGCCGAGTTGTTGGTTCTAAAGGAACTCTGGAACAGTGGCCCCGCTGGCCCCAGCGGTCTGCGGGCGTTGCTCGCGGCTGATGGCGTTGTTTGGGCATACACCACGGTGCAAACCCTGCTCCATCGTTTGCTCGAAAAGGGCTTCGTGTCCCGCAGCAAAGATGGCGTCACCCAAACCTATCGCCCAGAAGTTTCACGGAAGGAGCTGCTCATGGATCAGGTGAGCAATTTGGCAGCGCGTGTCGGTGGCGATGGCACGCCACCCCTGGTCATGAACCTTGTGAGTGGTAAGCGGCTGTCGAAACGCGACATCACGCGCCTCCGGGCCATGCTTGATTCTGCAGAAGCCAACCGCGGGCAGCTTCCCAAGGATTGATGCGATGCTGACTTGGCTGGCCTGCGACGCGCTCTTGAGCCTGCCGTTCTTTGCTCTTACTAACGCACACGGCCTACGCACACGGCCTACGCCGTAGATCGTGCGGCGCGTTCGCAGCCGGACCTAGGTAGCGCAACTTGGGTTCTCGCATTGGTGCGCCAGATTTCCCCTTGGCTTGATTGGCTACTTAGCAGATCAACTACAGTCGACGGGGCAGCGACGCCCGCTGTCGCAGCGACTGCATCCGGCCTGAGCAGCCTGGGCCGAGGTGGGCTGGCCTAGATGCTCAAGCCTTTCGGCCAAGACTGGTCCGGTGGCGTGCTGCGCATGGCCCTGGCACCCATTGTTCTTGGCATAGTTTTCCTTTGGATTCACGATAGCGTGCGTGCCTGACCTTTTCGGAATGTCCTCCGACTTGCCCCCAAGGCTTCCCTCCAGACCTTCCAGATGGAGTTACGGCCCGTGACCTTTTCGGCGCCCTTGCTCCGAGTCAAGTTCAAGCTTTCAGGATTGCGAAGAGGGACTCATGCGGCAGCAAGTCCGTCGCGCCTTCTCTGTACCTCTGTACCTCTGGCGCTCGCAGCCCTCTATTGGTTCTTCGAGGCACGGGCTTGGGGCATTCCCAGGCTCATCGCTGTCGTTATCATCGCTATGAATACAGACCTCATCTCCCTTCTACCGGATACCGGATCCACCTACGACGACCTGCGCCCTGAGTACCTGGCTCAACTTACTGCGCCCACAGATGATATGTGGACCGCCTTCGCGGACATGGCTTCCGCCCACGCCCTCATGTCCGGTGGTGAATTAGCTGGTGTCTGCGCACTGGACGACGAGGCACAGCTGCTGCGCTTCCATGTGCGTCCCAGGTTCCTGCGCCGATCCGATGCTCTCTTGCGCTGCGCCCTTGGCGAGCTTGGTGTGAAACGCATGGTCGTAGGCACGCTGGACCCGAATTACCTGTCCGCTGCCCTCGATCATTCGGCGGGCATGGAGGTGCACTCGTTACTTTTTGGGCATGTCGCAGAACCTGAAGTTCCGGGCCTGGACAGCCTTCGCGTCGCCGCGGCCGCGGATCACAGGCGCGTCGTTGACTTCCAAGCCGAGCAGATAGGAGCACCCCTGGAATTCCTCGAGGTGTATGTCCGTACTCGTATCGGGGGGCAGGAAATGCTGCTTCTGGAGGAAGCTGGGCAGCTCCTGTGCGTCGGGGAATTGCGACGAGATCAGCAGCAGCCTGGAATCGCCCACCTTGGCTTGATTGTCCATGCTGACCAGCGAGGGCGTGGCCTTGGGTCGCGTCTGCTTTCGAGTCTTGTCGCCCAATGTCGCCGCGAAGGGCTGGCTCCCCATTGTTCGACCGAGGTGACAAATGGGGCTGCCCGACGCGCGATCGAGCGCGCCGGATTCCATGCTCAGCAGCGCCTCTTGATGATCACGCCCAAGGGTCCCGAGTAGAGAAGCAGATGCAATCTGTGGCTGGGCGAATCCCGTGCTAATCTCCCAAGCGGATTCTCCCCCTGCGCTCATCCCTTGGGGGTCTGGATTTGCTGAACACCGACGACTCAACATGCAACGACTACGTTTCCCCGCTGTGCTCCCCATGCTCCTGCTGGTCCTCGGATCCTGCGTTGGTGTTGATCCGGAGACAGGTGAGGTCAACCCCCGAGGCAACCAGCGCTTCACCTTCGCAGAGGTAAAGGATAACGCCGCCGACCTTCGAGTTGGGTTGACGAAGATCCAGGTCATATTGCTACTAGGCACTCCTGCCGAGAAAGACCGGTCGACCAATACCTGGGTTTATCTGCCGGAACGTCCGGCGGTTATCGTCCCCGGGAGGGCGCTACGATTGGAGTTCAAGAATGGACGCCTTGCGGACTTCGGATACCACGCGATCGTCTTGGGGCAGAGGCTCTAGAGAATGAAGAATCTAATTCGATGTACTCCGTTGCTGGCGATCTGCGCCCTGGTTCTTGGCAGCAGCTCCTGCTCAACGATTCAGGAGCTCCCGCGCAGAACTTTCTTGGGCAAACCGGTCCGCTCAAGCACGACCGTGGAGCAGATCAGCATGGTCATCGGCCAACGCTCTTTTGAAGATGAGAGGTGGGAGCCCGTGGAGGACTTGCTCCTGATCGGCTTGAATTACATGCCCCATCCGAATAGCACCTGGTTGGGCTTTGATCTCGGTATCAGCTACAGCGAAGCGCACAGCCGGCGCGTCTTGACAGTGCCCGGGGAGGTCAACTTAAAGGCACGTGCGTGGGAGGCACACGTCGGTGTGCGCAAGGAGGTGCGGCTCTGGGATTCGCCCATTCGGGTCTATGGCAGCGCAGGGGGGGCAGTCCTCTTCGTGGATGCCAAGCTAACCGACCAAAACGAAACCAATCTCTTTGATGATCGAGATAACGGTATCTCGCCCTATGTGCGTTTCGGAGTCCTGTGGGACATCGACGAGATTGGCGGAGCCATAGGCATCGACATCAAGCATGTTCGCGGCGGGACAATTGACATTGCCGGAATCGAACCAGAAATCGATAACACCCAGGTCGGGTTGACCTTCAGCTACACGCTCTAGGCAAGTCGAGTGGGAGCAGGGAGGAGCGAGGCTCTTCCACCAGCGGATCGAAGTGGCTTCACTATTGCTGGGTTGCATGGACTTGTCGTGAGATCTCTTTCAGGGCGATCGCGAGTTGAAAGATCATGTCACCCGTGCCCTGCACAAGAACGGAATGAGTGCCCGCGGAGATGAGGTTCTGGGTATTGGTGTCTGTCAAAAGGGATCGGAGAGATGTCGAAAGCTGGCGTACATCGACGCCGGGGAGTTCAAGCACGGTTTGCGCCAGGAGGGCGTGTTGACCGGCAAAGGCCGATATCTCTTCGGGGTGGACAAAGCGGGCAAAAGATCTCAGCCCAGCGGCGGCTCTTCCGCTATTTGCTTCGACCACCATCACAACCCCCGATTCGCTAGACCCAATGCGCAGGAGAAAGAACCCCGATCGCTTGAGCTGCAGTTGCACGAAGGTCTGGACATCCTCCGCCTTGATTGTGGTCGCTGAGGGAATTGACTTCATCCCCTTGAGCGTCATGTGGACCTGGTTGTCATGGACGTAGGCGATGCCTGTTGCCTCGGACCACAGTTGCAGCAACTGGCTCAAGTTTAAGTCGGCATCGTCCGGCAGCCGGAGGTCTTGGCTTGCCTGGGGCAAGGGTTGCAAGGCATCCGCCATATCTAGGGCGTTCATCCACTCAGGGTCGGCAACGGTGGGCACTTGAGCCTCGGCCGTGATGGGGGGAGGCGACGCCGTGTCATTCAGCAGGCACTCCGGACACTCTGATTGCCCACCGCTGTGAGGTTCTGTTGAATCGAAGCGCCCGGGGGCGACAACGCAGGAGCTGGTAAGGAGGAGTAGCAGCCCAAGGGCGGGAGTCTTTGTGCGCATAGCAAGGATTGTAAACGAAGGCATAGCGGGTCGAGTTTGATGTTGGGCTCGGACGAATCTAGTGGAATACAATTCCCCCATGAGTAGCAAATATGGTCTGCGGTTCTGGATTACCACGCCCTTGCTGGTTCTTTTGTCAACCCTTGCCCCCGGGGTGGCAACGGTCAGCGCCCAGCCGCAGGAGTCCCTGACGGTCCGCTATCAAGGAGAGGCCGGCCAACTGCTCGGCGCTGCTCTGGTGGATACGGAAGGTTGGGACAAGCTCTCGCATCTCACAACGGTCATCGGTCACCGCCTCAGTGGTTCCGAAGGACTGGAGCGTGCCATTGCGTGGAGTCACAGCCTCATGAAGGAAGAGGGGCTCAGCGCTCGACTCGAGCTAGTCATGGTGCCCCATTGGGTGCGTGGAAAAGAGTCTCTTGAACTGATGGTTCCGGACCGCCGCCCCCTGGCCATGCTGGGTCTCGGCGGCAGTGTTGGTACTGGCCCGGAGGGCGTAACGGCTGAGGTCGTTGTGGTGCAGAACTTCGAGGAACTCACCGCTCTCGGGCGTCCCGGCATTGAGGGCAAGATTGTTGTCTACGCGGTTCAGTGGGAGGGCTACGGGAACACGGTGCGCTATCGATCAAGCGGTGCATCCCGGGCGGCCGAGTTCGGTGCTGTTGGCGCCCTAGTACGTTCCGCCACCGGCAGCAGCCTCTACACGCCCCACACCGGTGCCCTGCGCTACAGTGCTGACACTCACAAGATCCCCGCCGCCGCCATCACAGTCGAGGACGCGATGTGGATGCTGCGCTACAAGGAGGCTGGCGGATCGATGTCAGTGCAGTTGAAGATGGAGGCTCGTACTCTCCCCGACGCACCCTCAGCGAATGTTATCGCAGAGATCCGCGGCAGTGAATTGCCCGGCGAAGTCGTGGTGATGGGGGGGCACTATGATTCCTGGGATGTTGGCCAAGGGGCGCACGATGACGGTGCGGCCTGCATGGCAGCGTGGCAGGCACTTACCATTATTCACAAGCTGGGCCTCAAGCCCCGTCGCACCCTGCGTGTCGTCTTATGGACGAACGAAGAGAATGGCGGAGCGGGTGGTCGCGCCTATCGAGAGGGAGTAGGTGACAGCGTCACGAAGCACGTCGCGGCAATCGAGATGGACGGTGGATGCGAGCGTCCCGTCGGGTTCGGGTTTACGCTCCCTGGCGCACCGAAGGAAGGGGAAGACGAAGCCACCAAACGGGGCATGCAGCTTCTCGGAGAGATAGGCGCTCTTCTCAAGGCCATTGACGGGGACATGATTCGCCCTGGCGGGCACGGAGCGGACATCTCTCCGCTCATGGCGGAGGGTGTGCCAGGCTTGGCTCTCGAGACAGTCCGTGAGCACTACTTTGACTGGCATCACACGAACGCAGACACCCTCGAGAAAGTTGATCTACAGGACTTCCGCAAGTCGATCGCCCTCTTGGCCGTGATGGGCTACGTCCTAGCCGACATGCCGGAAACTCTGGGGCCGCGCTAAAGCCCTAGTTTACGGCCGCCGCAGGATACGTCGGCCCCCAAGCCGGCGCCCGTTACAGACGACATCGCCGGTTTCGCTCTAAGGGAAGCGCTCACCACAATATCGGCGACCATCTTCCGCGCCGGCGAATCTGCGGAGGCGCCCGAACCAAGGGCGGAATTCAACGCCAGGGAATTGCCGCCCTCAAGGCAAACCAACAACTAGCGCTTGGGGTACTCGTCCAACACCCAATCCGCCCAGGCCTGATCCAAGTCCATCAGGTCTCCACCGGCGATATCCAGAAGTGCGGTATGGGTCTGATCGAGGAGTACCTGGGCCCTGTCCTTTATGTCCCAGGCGATCGGCTCAGAGATGGCCCAGAGGAATGCGTGCGCGCGCGAGCCTTTGTCGGCGCGCAGCATGAAGTCGATCTTTGACCAGGTGATCATGTGGTCGGCAAAACGCATGGCGCCGGGATCGGTCCAGGCTTCCATTTCCTCAAAGGTGGGGTAGACCTTGTTGCTAACGCGGCCCCGCACTTTCACCGCGAAGTTTGAGTCGTCCTTTCCACGCCCTGACTCGCCGCGGGGAGTGGTGTAGAGCAGGATCTCATCGCTCACCAAGTTCCGTGCAAAGTAGTGAGCCAGACCCGCGGAGAGCCAGGTTGGCAAGACGCCGCCGTAGCCTCGCACGGATTCCGCAAGCACTTTGGTCACCCCGTGCACCATTGCGAAGTGCAAGCCTTCGTCCTGGTGCAGATCCCCCTGCAGGGCCTCAAAGGCGGCGCCATAGAACAGCTGCTGGGCAGGCTTATCAAAGTAGAAGCGCTGGGTGCTCTCGGAGGCGGAGCCGCAGGCCTCCAGGGTGTAGCGAGAGAAGGTGCTCTTCTTTTCCGTAAGCAGAATGCAGAACGGTCCGCCGGAGCCCAGGTAGGGGTCGGCGGCGGCGAGATCTTCAAGCTGTAGTTCTGTCACAAAGGCCTCAAAGAGCCGCTCCAGACGCGCCGCATAGAGGTGCAGAAGCAGCCACGAATCAATCTTCTTGATGCGACGGGGAACGTTGGGCAAGCGCTTGGATAGTTCTTTCAGCTCAGCCTGGAGACGCTTCTTGGCAGCGGGATCCTCGGGCATGGAGATGGGCTCGAGGCTGCAGCCCAACTGAAAGTGCGCGGTCTCAATCCAGAGGAACGGAACGCCGCCGGCCTGGGTGGCGATCACCTCGGTTGTACGTCCATCACCAAAGCGGAAGGGACCGAAGCGCTGGATCCCAAGCCTTTCCATCGCCTTCGCATCACCCTCGGTGTACGGGTCCACCTCAGGGCGCTCGGCGCGTCCATCCTCCTGGGGAGCATGGCTCGCGGCGGCAACCGGCAGTGCCAAAAGAAACACGAGAGCGGCGCAGATCAGCGCCGCCCCCGTGCAAAGTTTCCTGCTCAACTGTGCTCAGTCCTTCTGTGAAGAACCCGAAGCAACTGCGTCAGCTTCTTCGACCTTGCGAAGCTTGAGAGCGGAGGCCTTGTCAGCCTCTGCACGGAATTCAGCGCGTTCCTCGCGTAGTTCCTGAAGCTTGGCGGTGAGCTTCCTGGCCTTGCGAGTGTTGAGTCCATCGTCTTCGGCCTCATCCTCAAGCCGACGCTGCACCAAGAGAATGGCTTCATCCACCTGGTCAAGCTTGTCAAGAAGCTTGTAGAGCTGGCCAAGTGCGCCCTTGGGTCCCTTGTCGGTGACCTTCTCGTAGGCCAGGGCAAGTGCGCCATTCATTGCGCCCCACAATTCCGTGCGAGACTGGTCACCCTTGAGCTCGACTCGTACTTGGCCGCCACTTTGGGCAACGAAGAGGTGCGCCGGGCTGTCGCCAGCGAAGAGCGCATGGAAGGGGTGGTCGGTCTCAATAACGGCCGGTGCCAATTTGACGCAATGGAACCAACGGCTGAGCAGCATCGTGCGCTCGTTGTCCTCCTTACGTGTGAGCAGCGCATCATCGGTGCCGTTGCAAGTCAGGCACTCACGTAGCACAAGCAACGGCCTGGGATCATCACCGGCGATGTAGCGCAGGGCTTCTTCGGTGCTCAAGGCGCGACGCGCTTCCGCGGCTCGGGACTCGTCTCCGTCGTAGGTAATCTCTTCAGCCGTGTAGACCGGGAAGTCCCAATGGATCGAGAGTTCCTCATGACTCGACGGCCCGCGGGGCGTCGGGATGTACGGCGTGCTCGTGGCGACACCACCTGCGCCACCGGCAGGACCAGAAGTGCCGGGGATGGCGGGCGGAATGGCGGGGACTCCTCCGGAGCCCTGTGCTGGGCATCACTGGGGGACGGCGCCGGCGGGCGATCCCATTAGGAACAGCACGGCCGCTCCAACAACAGTGGAGACAAGCTTGGGGGAAAACATGGTCAGGTTCTGGTGGCTCGGGTTTCTGGCCATGTTTAGACCAGGGTGTACTGAGGGGCTGAGAAGAGACTCCGCCACCCATGACCGTAGCAATAGGGCCAGGGGTGGCCACATGGTCGTTGGAAGTTCTTAGGCGACCCCCGCTTGTGACGCCCCCAGGGGGGTCCACGGGCCCTGGATTACATCGCGCGTCCTGTGGGCTCCCGAGGACTGCGTGTGGAAACCTGGCCTTGGGTCAAGCCCCGGCGCCCTGGCTCGGATACTTTCCCGGCGTGGAATCCTCATTCGAAGCTCTCTCCCTTTCTCCGAAGCTACTCGAGGTCGTGCGTCAGCTTGGCTACGAGAGGCCAACTCCGATTCAGGTGGAAGCTATCCCGGTCCTGCTGGCGGGTCGGGACTTGGTCGGTCAGGCCCAGACTGGCAGTGGCAAGACGGCGGCCTTTGCCCTGCCGATTCTCGATGGCTTGGACCTAGACGCTCGGACGCTGCAGGCTCTTGTTTTGTGCCCGACCCGGGAGCTTGCGGCGCAGGTGGCTCGGGAATTTCGCAAGCTTGGGCGAGCCCATCCGGGGCTCTCGGTACTCGAACTCGTGGGCGGTCAACCGGCGCGTCCCCAACGGGAGGCGCTGCAGCGTGGCGTGCATATCGCAATTGCCACACCTGGCCGACTTCTAGATCACATTCAACGGAAAGCCCTAGATGTTGAAACTGTCCGGACGGTTGTCTTGGATGAAGCCGACCGCATGTTGGACATGGGGTTTGGAGAAGATGTAGGTCGAATCCTTGGGAGCTTGAGAGGCCAGAGGCAGACCGCGCTTTTCTCAGCGACCTTCCCTGATTCCATCGAGGAGCTCAGTCAACGCTTTCAACGCAACGCCCTACGTGTCACGGTTGACGCTGTTTCTGAGAGTCAGACTGACATCCGCCAGATGCAACTGGTGGTCAATGCGGAGGACGGACTCCATGCGCTCTCTTGGGTCCTAAACGCGCACCCCCACGAATCCGCACTGGTCTTCTGTAACTTCAAGGCAACGGTTGCTCGACTGGTGCAAGCGTTGGCAAGCGCAGGCGTCAGTGTGGCGCGGCTCGATGGGGACCTGGATCAGTTTCACCGCGACCAGGTGTTGGCTTGCTTTCGGAATCAAAGCGTGAGGATCTTGATCGCAACGGACGTCGCAGGCCGTGGGCTTGATGTGGAGGGCCTAGACCTCGTCATCAACTATGAGCTACCGTCACAACCGGAGATCTATGTGCATCGCATCGGGCGCACCGGACGGGCCGGGCAGCAGGGCGTCGCCGTGTCCCTGACGCGCGGACGAGGCGATACTCGATTGGATGCGGTCGAGGAGTTGGTCGGCACGAAGCTTGGGCTCTTGAAGCGCGACGCAGGCAACGACCCGGGATTGACCGCGTTGCTAAAGCGCGCCGCACGTGGGGCGAAGAATGCAACGATCCTCATCTCTGGCGGTCGCAAGGATAAGGTGCGGGCGGGGGACATCCTCGGGGCCCTTACCGGTCAAGGCAGTAGCCTGTCGGGCAAGGACATCGGCAAGATCGAGGTGCAGGATCGACTCGCCTATGTCGCGGTGGCACGGAGACACCAGGGTGAGGCGGTTCATCTTCTGAACCGGGGCCGTATCAAGGGGAAGAAGTTTAGGGCCACCTTGATCGACGCGATTGGCTAGGGCGAGTCAATCAGAGTCGGCTTGATTCCCTCCGGCTGAACTTGTCCGTGCCACTGCTGTGGCGGATTGATTCCAGACGATGATTGAACTCATGGCCGACTACCGGGGGATGCTAGGATCTCTCCATGTGGAACCGATTTGCAGCTCAATTCCTGGCGCCCGTTCTGCTGCTGTGTGCCTGTCATTCCGGGGGCACGACCGAGGAGGTGGGGGATCGGCGACCGAACATCGTCTACATCCTCGCCGATGACATGGGCTACGGGGATGTCTCTGCATTGAACGCTACCGCCGCTTGGGGCACGCCCAATATCGATCGGTTGGCAGCCCAAGGCATGACCTTTACAGATGCGCATTCCGGATCAGCGGTCTGCACTCCGACGCGCTACGGGATATTGACCGGTCGCTATGCCTGGCGAACACACCTGGCCCAGGGCGTACTCTGGGGAAATTCCGCACCCCTGATTGATGCCGAGCGAGTCACTGTTGGAGATTTGCTTCAATCTGAAGGCTACACCACGGGCTGTTTCGGCAAGTGGCATCTTGGTTGGGATTGGTCACGCCTGGGCGGTGACGAAGGCGCGATCGACTTTGAAGGCCCTGTCACCAATGGTCCCTCCCAGCGCGGCTTTGATGAGTCCTATTGCATAGCGGCTTCCCTCGACATGCCGCCCTATGTTTGGGTGCAGAACGGAGAGGTCACCGCGCCGCCCGACCGTGAGACCGAAAACACGGACTACCAGGGCTTTTGGCGCAAGGGGAGTACGGGGGCGGACTTTGAACACGGCGATGTTCTTCCAGAGGTTTCTCGCAGGGCTGTCGATTTCATCGAACAACAGAGCGGCGGGGAAGAACCCTTCTTTCTCTACCTGCCGTTGCCGGCGCCCCATACACCCATCCTGCCCACTGAAGATTTTCTGGGGGCGAGCGGAACGAATGCCTACGGCGACTTCGTTCTGCAGGTGGATCATGTGGTCGGGCAGGTGCTAGAGGCCCTTGAAGAGAACGGCTGCGCCGACAACACGCTTGTGGTCTTCACGAGCGACAACGGATGTTCGCCGCGGGCGAAGTTCGACGAGTTGGCGGAGTTTGGGCACGACCCAAGCTTCGGCTTCCGCGGCTACAAGGCAGACATCTTCGAAGGCGGTCACCGAGTTCCGTTCCTTGTGAGGTGGCCGGGCCTTGTTGCGCCAGAGAGCCGAAGTTCAGAGACCGTGTGCCTGACTGATCTAATGGCAACATCCGCCGCCATCTTGGGAAGACCGCTTCCGGCGGGTGCTGGTCCCGATAGCGTCAGCCTGTTGCCTTCTCTGCTGCCTTCTCTGCCGCCTTCTCTTCGGGCGGCGTCACCCCCAACCGGTCCTGTACCGGGGGGGCGGGAGGCGGTCATTCACCATTCGATCAACGGCTCCTTTGCCGTGCGGCGGGGCCCATGGAAACTCATCCTCTGTCCTGGGTCCGGGGGCTGGAGCGCACCCAAACCTAAGGCCGCCCGAGATAAGGGGTTGCCCGCTTGGCAGCTGTACAACCTGGACACTGATCCCGGGGAGACTGATAACGTTGCCGAAGATCACCCCGAGATCTGCGCCAACCTGCAAGCCTTGCTGGATGCTGCTGTCGAGCAAGGGCGTAGTACCCGCGGTGAGCCCCAGGCCAATGACCGAGTGATCTCCTACCCTCGCGTGCAGTGATACCCCAACTGCAGTGATACCCCAACTGCAGTGATACCCCAACTGCAGTGATCCCTCCAGTGGGCTACGAGTGGCCCACATCTCGTGCGAGTAGCAACTTCGCAACAATCTCCTCAGCCCCAACATCTCTATGTCGACTGCCAGATTCCTTTTCTCCGGCGTGCTTGCGATCCTGTTGTTTGTCGCCTGCAAAGGCGCGGGGGACGATTCTTCGGCCCAAGCTGACGTGGGACCCCCCAACGTGGTCATCATTTTCACCGACGACCAAGGCTGGGCTGACATAGGCACCCAGGGCGCACAGGGATTCGAGACCCCGAACCTGGATCAGCTGGCAGCGGAGGGGACGCGCTTCTCCAACTTCTATGTGGCCCAGCCCGTGTGTACGGCTTCCCGTGTGGCCTTGTTGACTGGTTGTTATCCCAACCGTCTTGGCATGCACGGTGCCATCGGCCCGCGCACTACCCACGGGATCAGTGACGCGGAAACCACCCTTGGGGAACTCTTCCAATCGCGTGGTTATCGGACGGCGATGTTTGGGAAGTGGCACCTTGGTTATCAGGAGGAATTCCTGCCGGCAAATCACGGGTTTGATGAATCCTACGGCATTCCCTACTCCAACGACATGTGGCCGCATCACCCGGCCTACGCGCAATTCACGGACCCCGTTGAGAAACGCAAGAGAGGCTACCCGGACCTCTTCCTCTTTGAAGGGACAGAGATTGTGAATCCCGAAGTTACCGGCGCTGATCAGATGCGCTTCACTACAGATTTCGGGGATCGGGCGGCAGACTTCGTTCGCGAGAACAAGGACGAACCCTTCTTTCTCTACCTCGCCAACCCCATGCCCCATGTGCCGCTTTTCACCACGGAGGCTTCCGTGGGGCGTAGCGAGCAGGGTGCCTATGGCGACGTGATTGAGGAAATCGACGACTCCGTGGGCAAGGTGTTGGCGGCCCTTGAGGAAAGCGGTGTTGCCGACAACACCCTAGTCATCTACGCATCGGACAACGGGCCCTGGCTGAACTACGGTGACCATGCGGGTAGCGTCGGCCCCCTGCGTGAAGGCAAGGGGACGACCTTTGAAGGTGGCGTGCGCGTCCCCTGCATTCTTCGCTACCCCGGTCGTGTTCCCGCCGGACGTGTCAGTGAAACGCCCTGGATGACCATCGACGTCTTGCCGACCCTGGCGGGATTGATTAACGCGGAGCTTCCCGAATTGAAGATTGACGGTGCCGACGCCTGGTCCCTGTGGTCGGGCGGATCCGAGTCGCCGCAGGACGAGTACTTCTTCTATTACCACAGGAACCACCTGGAGGCGATGCGTTCGGGGAAGTGGAAGCTGCACTTTCCCCACGGCTACCGGTCCATGGTGGGGCAGACGCCTGGGTCAGGCGGAACGCCGGGAGAGTACGACTACAGCGCGACTACCGAGCTGGCCCTGTTCAACCTCGATGAGGACATCTCCGAGACCCACAACCTGGCCCTGCAGCATCCGGAAATCGTGGCTCGCCTAAGCGTCCTAGCGGACAGCATGCGCCGCGAACTAGGAGACAAGTTGACCGAGGCTGAAGGCAGCGCAAACCGTGAACCCGGTCACGTGGCCAAGGAAGGGGAGCAGCGTTAGGGCAAGAGCTAGTGCAGGCGACTGCTGAAAAGGTCCAGCTCTGACGCATAGTTGGAAGTCTCTATGCCAAAGAGAGCCGGTACTTCGTTCATCGCCTGTGGGGAAACGTGCCTAAACCCTAGTGGTGTAAGCTACTTGCGACCAGAGCGTACCCCGGCGATCACGGCAGGTGTCAACTGAGAAGAGGACCCAAACTGAGACCAGCGTGCCAGAACGAGGAGTGTGGGCTCCATGCCCAGCAGGCCCAGGGCAACGTCATGCTGCATGGTTTCTCCAAAGTGAAGTGGGGGAGACGGCGAAGGTAGCGCTGCAAGGAGTGCGGCAGGACCTTCGGCGCAACTGCGGGCACGCCCTACAAGCGCCTGCAACGCCCCATGCGAACCTTTGGCCGCGTAGCCGCCCTGAGTGTGGAAGGCGTCAGCAAGTCCGCCATCGTACGGCTGGAACGCCTGCCGTGGAACACGGTCGCCCGGTGGTTGGAGTTGGCTGCAGCTTCAGCGCGGCGATTCAACTCCGCCCGAACTCGTGGCTACGTCCTCCGCGAACTCCAGGTTGATAAGCTGAACACCTTCCTTCAGAGCCGCAAGCGGGAGACCTGGGTCTTCGCCGGCATCGAAGTCTGGTCACGACTTTGGACCAATTCGCTAGTTGGCTCCAGGACGTTTCGGAACACCAATCGGTTCGTGCGGAACTTGGCTCAAGAGGCGTACTTGAACACTTGCCGGCTGATCACGACCGACGGCTTCAAGTTCTACGCGCCGTCCATTTGCCTCGTCTTTGGTCCGGGATGCGTGCTCGCGCAGGTGATCAAGAAGATCAAGCGCAACCGCGTCGCGCGCTTGGGAACCAAGCTCGTTATTGGCTCCGAGTACATGCTGGAGGACGCGCTGCACGAGTCGGAAGATTCCAGCAAGCTAAACACGGCATTCATCGAGATGTTGAATCTCACCATCCGCCGTGGTTCGGCTTACCTCAACCGCCGCTCACCTTGTCACGCTAGGAAGAAGCGGACGCTCGACGACCACCTAGAACTCCTCCGCTGCCACTACTACTTCTGCCGCCCGCACGGATCGCTGAAGTTCGGAGATATTGTCAGGGCACCGGCGATGCAGGCGGGGCTGGTGAACAGAAAGCTAAGCCTCAGGGCCGTCTTCGCCGCACAGGGCCGTCTTCGCCGCACAGGGCCGTCTTCGCCGCACAGGGCCTCTTCGTGCTCTTTGTCGTTGCGCGACCGCGAGCCTGGACGTATCACGGATCGATGGAGAGCCAGGAATGTGCCGCGTAGTCACAGCCGATGTCGGAAGTACCCGACGCGATTGCTCATGATCATCTTGTTCGCCTTGGCAATGACGCCTCCGGAGCCAAAGGTGGAAGAGTCGGGAGATCCAGGGCACGGACAGGATGATGGCGACCGCCGGGCATTGCCGCTAGTGCACTCCGTCTTTAGGGCATTGAATGCCCGACGCATCAGGGGGTTGGGCCCGTACCGTGTTTAGGCCGGGGACAGCCGATGTCCACCCTCCCAGTTCTTCTCGCACCATTCAAAATCTGAATTTACTCCCCCATGGATGGATTCGAATGGCGCGCATCGAGGACATGCAAGCCGGACTCCATCACAACGAAGAGTTGGCCGCCGTTGGGTGAGAATCCGATGCTCACTGATTTGCCTGAAGCGGGCGGGAGGTGCACGGCAAGGATCTCATCCCAGGTTTCAGTCGACCAGATTCGTACGATTCCATCGCTACTGACCGAAGCGAGCCGGGTCTCATCTGGGTGGAAGCAGGCTCGCACATCCATGGCGCCGTGGGTTTCCAGGGCTGCGATCTGCTCCCAAGAGTCTGTGCTCCAGACCTTGACGGTATGATCGTCGGAGGCGGACAGGAGCCACTGAGAGGATGGGCTAAACTCGAGGTCTTCGATCGAATTGGAATGACCGCCAAGGGTTGTGAGCTCTGTACCAGAATCTAGGTCACGGATGCTAACGACAAATTGATCGTCATTGGCCGCAGCAATCCAGTCATGCTCGGCGTCGACCGCGATGGTTTTGCAGGTCAGGGCTACGTCGGGAATCCGGAGGTGCACTCTTCCGCTATCTGTGTCGCAAAGCAGCAGGGTTCCATTTGGCAGGGAGAGCCAGGTGGTGCTGCCCTCGAGGCATAGGCCCATCCAATCGGTGATCAGTCCCTCGTAGGCGGTGACGCTACCATTGGGCAGATTTACGTAGGTGTCCGTCGCAGAAGTCTGTGGACCTAGTTTAAGACCGTGCACCAGCAGGGTCCCATTTAGGGCAAGTAGCGTCCGCGTCATGCCGTGCAGGTCCGCAGGTTCCTTGGCTGAGATGGGGTCGCCATTGGAGATGGCACGCGTCGTGATAATTGAGTCCTGCGAAAGCGTGTGGAACAGGGCGGGATCAGAGTCTTCCGCGAAGCCTGTCACATCGCTAAGCGGGTAAAGGAGATTGCCATCCGTCAGGAATCGACCAGCCCAGCTCTTGATGGATCGATCTTCCGATGTGGAGAGGAATGCATTGCTGTCGGGACTGGCAGAGAGGGACACGACCGCAGCGCTATGACCCGTCAGGCGCGCGATGGGCGCGAGTTCAGCGGAGTCCCAAACGCCGATGGAGCGATCGTTGGAGGCGCTAATGACACGCTTGCCATCGAAGCTGAAGGCAACATCGCGGATTATCTCAGAGTGGGCTGCCCGGGTGGAGAGTACCTCGCCGCTTTCCACGCTTACGAGGCGCAATGCTCCATCCTTCGAACCGATTGCGAGCCGCTTTCCGTCAGGTGAGAAGGCCAGGCCCATTGCAGGGCCCGCTTCTGTTTGGATCTGCAGCACCTCCCTGCCGCTCGTGACGTTCCAGATTCTCACAATGCCTGCAGCATCTGAGGAGGCCAACAGATCATTGTCCGGTGAAAAGGAGAGTTCCCACAGGAAACGGTCGTGGCCGTCAAGCTCTCGCACAAGAGAACCGTCCTTGCCATCAGAAAGTAGGAGCGTTCCGTTCTGATCGCCCGAGGCCAGGAGTTTGCCATTGGGAGAGAAGCACAGGCCATGGATGGTGCCGGCGTGACCGCGGATCACAGCAAGTGTCTCCAGTGTAGCCTGGTCGCGTATACGCACATCGACGGAGGCGGTTGCGATTGTTCTCTCGTCAGATGAGGCCGCCACTGCGAAGACACGTTCCTTGTGGTCATCCGTCTCTGCTATCAGTTGCCCCGTGGCCAGGTCCCACGATTTAACGGCCCCATCGCCTCCACAGGTGTAGGCTCGCCCTCCGTCCGGCGACATCGCCACAGACCAAACCAGTAGCCAGTGGGATTCTTGGATGGTGTGCTTGCTCTGGTCGGCGCGATGGCTCAGGTAGCGCCATTCCCAGCCGCGCAGTGAGGGGTCTACGGCAGTGAGATTGCGGACGGCGCGCGAGTGTTGTCCTTGGCGCAGGTCGGCCTCACTCAAGTTGAGAGTAGTTCTATAGTTGCTCCACTCCGCCGCTCCACGGGCATCCTCAGCTTTCAAGGCCCAGCGCAGGCTAGCCACGACAGCCACAAGCAGCACGATCATGATCATCAGGCTGCTGGAGACCAGAACTCGATGGCGGCGGGCAAACTTGACGATGCTATAGAGCGTGTTCGGCGGACGCGCCTGGATTGGCTCGTGGCGCAAGAACCTCCGCAGGTCCTCCGCCATGGCCGCCGGACTCGCATAGCGCCTCCAGGGATCCTGTTCGAGTGCCTTGCCGACAATCGTGTCCACTTCTGTGGGGAAAGATGGCGACTGGGCGCGCAATCTTTTGGGCGTTTGGTCTCGGATTATCTGGGCTGCGGACAGCAGGCTGCGGTCTTGAACGTCATGTGGCAACTCGCCGCTGAGCAGCTCGTAGGCGATGACCCCAAGGGCAAAGACATCACTAGTGGCGCTGACATTCGCGTGATCTCCCCCGGCCTGTTCGGGGCTCATGTAGCTCAAGGTTCCAATCAGTCTCGCACCATCTGACCCGAGGGTTGTCAGTTGTTGGTCTCGATCGATAACCCTTGAGACGCCGAAATCAAGAACCTTGGGCTGACCATCGGTGGTGACGAGGATGTTGGCCGGCTTTAGGTCGCGGTGGATGACGCCATGCTCGTGTGCGTGCTGGACAGCGTCGCAAATTGCGGCAATCAGTTTGAGCACTGCCTGCAAGCCTAGCTGCTCTTCACGCGCATAGTCCGAAAGTATCCGGCCGCGCACGTACTCCATCGCGAAGTAGTGCTGCTGCCCACCATCCTCTCCAATAATCCCTGCGTCGAATACCTTCGCTATACCCACATGGTCCAACCGACCCAGGACGTGTATCTCCTGCTCAAAACGCTCGACCTCCCTGTCCCTTGACGCATGCGGGCGGAGGCATTTCAGCGCAACGAACTGCCCTGTGCTCTCCTGTTGTGCGAGGTAGACAATTCCCATGCCACCACGCCCGAGCTCGGACTGGAGGATGTACTTGCCAATCCTCTTGCCGAGGAGATCAAGAGCAAGGGCAGGCTGCTGTGTGCCTTCTCGGATCTCATCGAGGGTCTCTCTCCCCGCAATTGCGAGCTTCGGGGGCGAATGCTCGTTTGCCTCGTCGGCTTTGAGCAGGCTGTCAAGCATCGCCCGCTCATCCCCATCGGCACAGGACTCCTGCAGGTACGCATCGCGTTCTTCCAGGGGGAGTTGGAGTGCCCCTTGGAAGATAGCGAAGAGACGGTTCTGGTCAGCGTCGTTCACTCTGCTTCTGGGGTCACTAAGCGCATGCGCAGCCAAGCGAGGGCAAAGCGAGACCGATCCTTCAAAGTGTGAACGCTCGTGCCAAGTTCCTCGGCGCACTCCGGTATCGTCAAGCCCCCGAAATAGCGTAGTTCGATCAGCCGTGCGAGCTTCGCATCCTTCTTCTCGAGCTCCTGCAACACTTCCTCCAGGTCGAGTACGCTGATCTCGTGGGGATCTGACTGCTCGTCGGGCAGGTCGTGGAGCGTGATAGAGAGCCGATCTCCACCACGCTTAATCGTGCCCCGTTGACGGGCATGATCGATCAGGATGTGCCGAATGCAGGTTGTCGCCAGTGCCCTAAATTGTCCCCGGCTTTCCCAAACCGTGTCGCCGCACTTGGCCAGGCGCATATAGGCCTCATTGACTAGCGCAGTGGGCTGCAGGGTGTGGTCGCGCCGCGCACCTTGCATTTCGCGTTGGGCGATCGTACGCAGTTCAGCGTAGACATCTTCCGATAATTGACGTTTGGAGTCTGTCATCAAGGGCGGCGTTGGAGCGCAATTCCGATCGAGTCATCACGTGCCCTTTTGTTGCGAATTCAGCGACTGAAGGCGACCGATCGGAGTCTAACAACTTGTTGAGGTCCTTGCACCCGAGAGGCACCTCTCTCTCTTGCGAGGATACACCCGTTGCGTGGCGTTGGTGCACAGTGTGGCCAGGCATGCTGGTCGGAGGGAATTGAAGATGCGATAAATTCATGAAACTTCGTTAGTCATCCAGCGGGTGCAAATTCCGCCCGGTCAGGGGTCAGCTCGCCCAGGCCGGTAGCGAGCCTTGCGACGCAAGCGGTAACGCGTGCGGCGATGCTTAGGTGCGCCGAGAGCGTGGGCCGTGGCGCCGGGTGGTTCTGGGGCGGTAACGCCCCAGAACCACCCGGCGCCAATGGAAAGGGAACTGCTCAAGCTCTAGCCCGTAACCAATAAAAAGTGGCCGACCCCTGCACAACGCCGGGGTCGGCCACTCTTTTTCACTCGCGCTTTGGGACTAGCCGGAGAAGCAGGGGTCCGAGGACGTAATACTGTCCACGTCGGGAGTTGAATCCGATCCCTTGGCGAAGCCATTGGCGGGCTCGGCTCCGTCAAAGGTCAGGCCCGCGGCGCTCACGCCGGTCACATCCGTCTCGTAACATCCGTTCGGGGAGTTCTTGGCGTTCAGTGATGCCACACCGTTACTGTCGGTGGTGGCAGTACCGGTTCCGAAGAGAGCACCGTCCAAGTCGACAGAGATCGAAACGCTGGCGCCAACAACAGGGTTGCCGCCGTCGTCCACGATCCGGATGTCGAAGAAGATGTGCTTGTCGCTATTTCCACCACCCGTGGATGTGGAGGTGATGCTCTCCACGATGGCTTGGGAACCCACCGGCGCAGCGTCCAGGGCGAAGTCCACCGTTGTCGTGGCACTGTCGCTCACAGTCGCGCCCGCGTTCTGGGCGATGAAGCCGAGGGCGGATGCGGTCACGGTTCTGGATCCGGTCGGCACGTTGGCAATCGAGTAGCTGCCGTCGCCGGCAGTCGTGCCGGACTGCCCAGAATCAACCTGAACCGCCGCTCCAGCGATGGGACTGCCATTGGAAGCGTCCGTGACGGTGCCGGCGACAGTACCTGTCGTGCTGGTACCACCACCGAAGCAGGTCTGGGCGTCCCGATAGGCAATGATCGTCGGGATCGTGGCATTTGGCTCAAAGTCGTTGGAGCCCGTGATGAACGCGTTCATGGTGAAGCTGGTGCACGAGCAGTGACTGGCACCCCAGTTGTGACCCAGCTCGTGGGCCGAGAGGTCGGTGACGAAGGCAAAGTTGCTGCTGTTGTCGGACTCGACCAGCCCGTAGCCGAAGGAGGAGTTGCACACGACGCCGACATAGGCGATGCCGATCGTCGATCCGGCCAGGGACTTACCCGTGAACAGGTGGGCAACATCCCTTTGGATGCCAGCTTGGTTGGAGGTCCACTCGTTCCTAAACTGGTCGAGCAGCTGAGAAGCGCCCTTGCGAGAGTAGGGGTCGTTGGACGTGGTTCGAATCAAGATCGTTGTGATCGAGTGGGTGATCCCTACATCGGATAAGTACTGCAGGTTGATCGCATTGATCACGCTCTCGATGCGGGCCTGGGTTCCGGACCCATGATTGGAGAAGAACTCAAAGTCCGCATCACATCCCAGCTCTGCAGTCACATTGCCCGCATTGGCGGTACCCGGCACTTCTTCCCTACCTGCGCTTCCCTTGAATCCGGGCAGAGAGACCGGCGCGAGCAGATCCGCGTCACAGGTCCCGCCGTTCGAGATCACATCTTCGGTGCGATACAGAACGTGTTGTTGCGCGGTCGCTTGGTCGACGCGTCCCGCGAGGGGCTCGATCCAGAATTCTTGGTTGTTCGACAAGAGAATCCGCGCGTGCACGCCGTCGCTCAGCCAAGAGGCGGCTACGCGGCTACCCGGATCACCAACAACGCTGCCTCCGTAGGTTCGAGCGGTCTCATGGGGAACGTCAACCCAGCTACCATCTTCCACCTGCGCGCGAACCTCAAAGATGTCGGAGCGCACCGACTGGGGGTATAGCTGCAGGGTAATCGGAGCGCCGGGAATGTCCATTCCGACCGTGATCGCCTGGCCAAGCTCGCCGAGTACGTTGACATCACCGATGCTGCTACTCCCCAAGCCAAGGAAGTTGTTCGCAGACTGGGAAAGAGTGGCGGGCGTCGCTGCTTGGCTTGCGATACCCGGAATGGATCCGGGTAGGGCGAAGCAAGCCAAAGCGACTGCGCCGGCCACGGCATAGGGTAGTTTCTTCATTTAGATCGTCTCATGAAGGGGTGAGGGAGACTCTTCGAGGCCTGGCGGAGCGGATAGGTGCTCCAAGTAGGCATTTCCAAGGGGGTCTTGATGGAGAACGGCGTTGGTTTGTATTGAGCCCTAGGGAAGGGCGTAAGTTCCAACAGGATTGTGGCCGGTGGGAGCGTTTTTTGTTGGCCAATTCGGCAGGGATCAGTTCCAAGGCCATTGGAGAAGCCTGGGGCGACCCTTGCGGTCGCCCGTTCCAACTGGTTTGCCTCGTCAGAACGCGAATTCCATCTGGGGCGGAGCTCTAGCGGGTTGGATGGCGGGTGGATCACATTCCAATCCCATGTGGGAGAGAATCCTCACGCTGACGGTGCGATTCAGAATGATCGACATCAAACGTCGCTGGGTGCGGCATACCGGGCACGGCAGAACCTCCGGTGCTTCCTTCATCCGTTGTTAGTTAGGCCGCGCCTTTTGGTCAGTTCTCCACCATGGTGACCTTGCTGGCTTTATCGGACACCGGAGTTGAAGTGGTTTGGTGGATGGGTTTCAGGCCTTTCAGAGCCTCAAGGGCGACGCGAGCCTTGAACTCGGGGCTGTGGGTTCTGCGCTTGTTCTTCATCGGGGTTCATCGGGGTTCATCGTGCCAGTGCCCCCCGCGCCGCCGCCAGACCTAACTCCCGGGCTGGCTCCGTTTCCTCGGACCACCTCTGGTTGTCAGGACCCCGGCGATGCAGGCGGGGTTAGCCACACAGAGGCTCTTTTTTAGGGACATCTTCACCGCACGGACTGATGGAGACCGAAAAATGGGCCGCGTAACAACAGCGGATGAAGGAAGTGCCCCATGGACAGCACCGCAAGTCTCGCTACACGATCGTCTCGTAGTTTTAGGTCAGAATGTCATGAACGACCTTGCCGCTTACATCCGTGAGGCGGAAGTCGCGACCCTGGAAGCGGTAGGTTAGCCGTTCGTGGTCGATGCCTAGCTGGTGCAAGACTGTTGCGTTCAGGTCGTGGATATGAACTGGCTTGTCGACGATGTTGTAGCTGAAGTCATCGGTCGTGCCGTAAGTCATGCCCGGGCGGACACCTCCGCCGGCGAGCCACATGCTGTAGCAACGTGGATGGTGGTCCCGTCCGTAATTGCTGCGCTGCAACTTGCCCTGGCAATAGGCAGTGCGACCGAATTCACCACCCCACACAATCAGGGTGTCATCGAGCATGCCGCGTTGCTTGAGGTCAAGCACCAGGGCTGCGCAGGCCTGGTCGACATCCCGGCACTGCAATCGGATGTCGCCGGGTAGATTCCCGTGCTGATCCCAGCCGCGGATGAAGACCTGGGTGAAGCGCACATCGCGCTCGGCCAGTCGCCTGGCCATGAGACAGTTGTAGGCGAAGGTACCGGGCTTCTTTACGTCAGGGCCGTAGAGGTCGAGTACGTGCTCCGGTTCGCTCGACAAGTCCAGTAGTTCCGGAACTGAACTTTGCATCCGGTGGGCCATCTCGTACTGCGCAATGCGTGCACCGATCTCCGGGTCGCCAAGATCTTCTTGACGCCGCGCGTTGAGTCCTGCCAAACCGTCCAGCATGCGCCGACGACTGTCGGGGTTCACCCCGGGAGGATTTGACAGGAAGAGGACGGGGTCTCCAATCGACCGCATGGAGACACCCTGGTGCTTCGAAGGAAGCCAACCGGAGCCCCAGAGCCGCGAATAGAGAGCCTGGGCCGGACGTTTTGCACTCCAGGACGAATGCAGCACCACAAAAGTCGGCAGGTCGCGGTTAGCGGATCCTAGGCCATAGGAAAGCCAAGCGCCCATGCTCGGGCGCCCGGGGAGTTCACTTCCCGTTTGAATGAAGGTGATGCCGGGATCGTGGTTGATCGACGTGGTGTTCACCGAACGAATCACACAGAGATCGTCCACGACCTTAGCGGTGTACGGCAGGAGTTCGGAAACCTCGGTGCCGGATTGACCGTGGGGTTTGAACTGAAACATCGACGGCGCGATGGGGAAGCGCTGCTGTCCCGAGGTCATGGTTGTGAAGCGCTGACCGTTGACCACCGAGTCCGGAATGTCCTTGTCGTACATGTCCTGGAGCACAGGCTTGTGATCCCACATATCAATCTGAGAGGGAGCACCGGACATGAAGAGCCAGATGACTCGCTTCGCCCGAGGTGCAAAGTGAGGTGCACCGGTACCCTCTGTAGCGAGCCCGTGGGCAGCGAGCATCCCCGGCACAGCTGAAGCGCCCAATCCCAAAGCGGCGCCTCGGAGGAAGTTGCGGCGGGGGATCATCAGTCGCTCTTGGCTGGGTTGCTCCATGGTTAGCCCCGGGTGACGACTTCGTCGAGGTTCAGGATCAGGTTCGTAAGCATGGTCCAGGCCGCCAATTCGGCCACGTCGAACTGCGTCCCGATGGGTGATTCCCCGACGCTTATAAGGGCCAGGGCGGAGTCGCCATCGGCCTCAAAACTTGCCAGCTGTTCTCCGAAGGTTGTCCGGAGAATGTCGAGTTCCCCCGCATCAGGCAGGCGCGATGTTGCCGCCCTAAATGCAAAGATCAGGCGATCATCGATGTCTTCTCCGCTCTCTAGCAGGACACGTTCCGCGAAGCAACGGGCTGCTTCCACGAACTGCACATCGTTCATCAGAGCCAGGGCCTGCAGCGGAGTATTTGTCCGCGCGCGGGAGACAACGCAGGCCTCACGTGTCGGCGCGTCGAAAATCGCCATGGTCGGAGGCGGTGAAGTGCGCTTCCAGAAGGTGTACATGCTCCGGCGGTAGAGCTTGTCGCCGGAATCCTGCACGAAGCGGACCGTGTTGGAACCCGAGTATCCCACCACGTTCCAGAGTCCGCTGGGCTGGTACGGCTTGACGCTCGGGCCACCAATGCGCTCCACCAATAGTCCGCTCATGAATAGTGCGCTGTCTCGTATCGTCTCTGCGTCAAGACGCTGACGGGGTCCACGGGACAGGAGCGCATTGCGAGGGTCGCGCTCGAGCTTCTCCGGTGTAATCCGTGACGCTTGCCGATAGGCGGCACTGGTGACGAAACGGCGCATGAGCCCCTTCACGTTCCAGCCACTCTGGACGAAATCCACGGCTAGGTCATCGAGCAGCTCAGGGTGGGTGGGCCAGCTGCCGCGTGTACCGAAGTCCGTGGGCGTGTCCACAAGGCCTGTTCCAAAGATCTGTTGCCAGAACCGGTTCACCGTGACGCGCGCGGTCAATGGGTGATCCGGCCTTGTTAGCCAACGGGCCAGGGCTAGGCGATTGGGCCTTTCCCCTGGATTCAGGGGTGGCAGGGGCGGCAGGATCGCCGGGACCCCAGGAATGACTTCGGGCCCGGGATTGTCGTACTCCCCGCGGATCAGGATGTGAGTCGGCCGCGGCTCTTCTAAGTCGCGAGTGATCATCGTGGAGGGGATGGCCGCCTCGAGCGCAACCCGCTGAGCCTCCAGCTCGCTGTGCAGCTTGAGCAGTTCGTTGTACCGCGGTGAGAATTCGCCGCGGTACTCTTTCATCAAGAGAGCTGTCTGGGCGGGGGATCGCCCACCGGCGGGAGCCGAGACAGCGCCAGCAATCTCGAGGGGCGGGGTGAAGAGTTCCTCTCCCGTAACGCGGAAGGTGAAGCTAAAGGGCCCCTCGTCGTTCACCACCTTCATCAGAACGGAAGTCTTGCCGCTCTGTAACTCAATGGTGAGCATGTCCTGACCCTGGTTCAGCTCGCGTCTTACATTGCGATCCAGCACGAGCTTGCCGTTGAACCAGACCTTCAGGGCAGCATCGCTACCGATCTCCAGCATCATTCGCCGATCCGTGGGGGCCTCAATCACACGGCTGAGATACACCGCGGAGTAATCACCCACGAACTGATGGGGCTGCCCGTCGACGTATTCGGCGCGCTCGCCCCAAGCTAGCCCAGCCCCGAATGTTGCATCGAGATCGACTCCACTCTCAGAGTGAGCCTCGGGACCAAAGTCCTGGTCATAGGCAGCATTCGCATTCTCTGCCTGGAAGGGACCCAGGGCGTACCAGCTGCCAATCACCGTCGGTGCGGGCACCTGGGTTGAAACTGAAAGTCGGAAGTTCCCCAAGACATGCCGCTGGTGTTGCGATTCGAAGTGCAAACGGATGCGAAGTATCGCGCCACCCTCCGTGCGCAGTGGTTCCGCCAATAGGAAAGTGGCGCGGTGCTCCTCGCTCTCACGGTGGTGCACTCCCCAGCCCTTTGCGGGGTCGGGGTCAATGGCATCAATGACGGGGTAGGCGGGCTGGGAGAAATCCGCGTAGGCGCCCGAAAGAGCAATGGGGGTGTATTCTGCTGTTCGTCCCTGGGGCACAACTTCAACGCTGAAGTTGGTCAGGACGATATTCGCATTGTCCGAGCGGCCGACTCCGCCGTTGGCAAAGCTCGGATGGGGCAACGCCTCCAGGTGAATCGCGGTCACGACTTCGGCATCGGTCTGCACCAGGACTTCGAAGACATCCGTCACGGCACTCTTTCCGCTGACCAGGATGGATGAATCCTCGAGGATCTCCATGGTGGCACCTCCCCGAGAGGTCACCGACAGCGGGGCCAAGCCATGCCAACGCTGGGACAGCTTCTCCGCCCAATCTCTTTCCCATGAAGCCTGCCCCGCATCCAATTCGGGGTCGGGCGCAACCATCGCCGCCGCTGCCGTAGTCACCCGGGGTAGTAGCGCTTCCAACTGTGCCGCCTGTTCCTGGGTCGGCGCTTTGATTGACGGCGGCGGTGCGAGGGCGTTGTAGTCAGAGCCATCCTCTGCGAAGGAATGAAAGAAGGCGAAGAGCCCGTAGAAGTCCGTCGTGGTGAATGGATCAAACTTGTGGTCGTGGCAGTTCGCGCAGCCGATAGTCGTGCCGAGAAAAATTGTCGAGGTTGTCTCCGCACGATCGACCGCGTACTTGGCCAGGTACTCTTCACGAATCAAACCACCTTCGCCTGTGGTTGGATTGCAGCGATTGAAGCCCGTAGCGATGAGCTGTTCGAGGGACGGATCCAAAAGGAGGTCGCCCGCCAATTGCTCGACGGTGAAGGCATCGAAGGGCTTGTTGTCATTGAACGCGTCGATCACCCAATCACGCCAACGCCACAGCGATCGCACGTTGTCGAGGTGAAAGCCGTGGGTGTCGCCGTAGCGGGCCGCATCCAACCAGTAGCGTGCCATGTTCTCACCGTAGCGATTCGAGGCCAGAAGTCGGTCAACGACGCGCTCGTAGGCCCCGGTCTCTCCATCAGCCAAGTAAGCGTCAAGCTCCACAAGAGTCGGAGGTAGGCCCGTTAGGTCGAGTGTCACACGTCGCAGCAGCGCTTCCCGAGTCGCCTCAGGCGCAGGGGGCAGCGCCTCCTGCTCTAAGCGCGCCAAGATCCACCGATCTAGGGGGTCGCGCACCCAATCTGCCTGGGCCAACACCGGTGCATCGGAGAGAGTGGGGGCTTCGTATGCCCAATGCTTCTGCCAGTCTGCGCCGCCCTCAATCCAACGGCCGATGATTTCGATCTCGGCAGAAGCAAGGGACTGATCAAAGTCCGTTGGCGGCATCGGATCGTCGCTATCCGTAATGCGAAGGAATAGCTCACTGAGCCCCCTATCTCCAGGCACCACAAGGGTGGTTCCGTCGCGGTCCTCATACACATCAGCGCTCTGATCCAAGCGCAGGTCGGCTTCCCGTACCTCCTCATCCGGCCCGTGACAAACGATGCATTTCTCGGCGAGAATCGGGCGAATGTCGCGGTTGAAGTCGACCGCGCCGGGCTCGTCCCCGACACCGGTGGAAAGGAGGATGAGAGTGAGGGATAAATTCACAGTGGGGCTTGTCTCGTCCGAGTTCCGGGCAGATTCATGCCCAGATCCGGGCACATTGGTCGCAGTTCTGCGCGCTATTGTACTCCCTGTCCGAGATCAGCACTCGATCGAAACGGTAGAGCTCCTACGGGGCGGGAGGGTCCGTTCCGCAAGCTCCAGGCCTTCCCCCTAGGGGCACTAGGCGAGCAATTCCGTTACCACCCTGCCGGCGATGTCAGTCAGGCGATAACGCCTCCCCTGGTGCTTGAAGGTCAAGCGCTCGTGGTCGATCCCCAGCAGGTGCAGCATGGTCGCCTGAATATCATGCACATGGACGGGATCCATCACGATGTTGTAGCTGAAGTCGTCAGTCTCGCCGTAGGTCAGGCCTGGCTTCACTCCACCACCCGCCATCCACATCGTTGAGCAGCGCGGATGATGATCGCGACCGTAGCTTGTGGGGGTCAGCTTACCCTGTGAGTAGCAGGTACGGCCGAATTCGCCGCCCCAGACCACGAGGGTGTCATCCAGGAGTCCGCGCCGCTCCAGGTCGATCACAAGGGCGGCCGAGGCCTTGTCGGTTTCCATGCATTGGGTGCGTATGGCTCCGGGCAGGTTTCCGTGCTGATCCCAGCCTTGGTGGAAAAGCTGCACACAGCGAACATCCCGCTCTATCAGGCGCCGTGCCAGAAGGCAGTTGGCGGCAAAGGATCCGGGGCGGCGCGCATCCTCACCATAGAGAGCAAAGGTCTCCTCGGGTTCATCAGATAGGTCGGCGACCTCCGGTACCGAGAGTTGCATGCGCGTAGCCATCTCGTACTGAAGAATGCGATCCGCGGCACTGGGGGCCTGTGTGCTTTCGCCTTCGTGTAGTTGACGCAGGGCGTCTAGCATGCGCAGACGTGTCGAGCGATCCACTCCCGGCGGATCACTCAGGTACAGCACGGGATCACCTCCGGCCCTGAGCTGCACGCCCTGGTGCCGCGTCGGCAGAAAGCCTGCGCCCCAGAGGCGCTGATAGAGAGGCTGTCCGCCCTTGTCCTTGGTGATGAAGACGCAGCATTCTGGCAGGTTCGAATTGCTGCTTCCGAGGCCGTAGCTCAGCCATGCACCGAGGGAGGGGCGACCCGCGCGCTCCGAGCCCGTTTGAATAAAGGTGACCGCGGGATCGTGGTTGATGGCTTCCGTGTGGACAGAGCGCACGAAACAAAGCTTGTCGACGATCTTCGCTGTCTCAGGGAGCAGCTCGCTCACCCAGGCGCCAGACTTTCCATGGCGAGCGAATTTAAACTGACTGCCCGCCAAGGGAAGGCTTGTCTGGTTTCCACTCATCCCCGTTAGGCGCTGCCCCTTGCGCACGCTGTCGGGCAGCTGCTCTCCGTTACGCCGTTGCAGAACAGGCTTGTGATCAAAGAGATCGATCTGCGATGGACCGCCACTTTGAAAGAGGTAGATGACGCGTTTCGCCTTAGGTCTATGGTGAGGCCGGCGGTAAGGCTGCAGGAGAGATTGCTGACTCTGGCCATTCTCGGCCGCACGCAACAACGGGGCAAGCGATGTTGTCGCCAAGCCTGCACCAGCTGTGCGCAGGACTTGTCGCCGCGAAGGACCCGTAGTCTTTTTATTCTTGGGATGATTTTTCATGGCCTAGTGATCGCCGCATCGAAACTAAAGATCGCCTGCGCCACGATTGTCCAGGAGGCGAGGGCTACAGGCTCCAAGGACTCATCTCTGGGGGCCCGGCCGACCGTCAGTAAAGCAGAGGCATCCGCCGGACGCGCCTTGAATGCCGCGAGTTGACCCTCAAGAAGTCCCAGCAATATTGCCTGCTCATCGCGGGACGCAACCCGCGAGGTAACGCTGCGGAATAGAAACGCGATCCTGCCGGTGGGGTCGTCGCCACCCTCGCGCATTGTGCGCTCCGCAAGCATCCGCGAGGCCTCCACGAATTGCGGATCGTTCCAGAGAAGAAGGGCCTGCAGCGGTGAAGAGGTGACCTGCCGGTCTACGACGCAGACGTCGCGTTTGGCTGCATCCAGGATCATCATGGAAGGCGGCGGTGATGTGCGCTTCCAGATCGTGTACAGGCTGCGCCTCCAGAGCCCTTCACCTTCGTCCGCCTGGTATACGCTTCCGCTCTTCTCCTGCCACAGCCCCGCGGGTTGATAGGGTTTGACTGGAGGGCCACCGCGCTTCTCCACGAGCAAGCCGGACACAAAGAGCGCGCCATCCCGCAGCATCTCTGCGGTGAGTCGCCGCCGCGAAGCATGGGAAAGAAGGCGATTGTCGGGATCGTCGACCCGTGCAGTCTCCCCGGCGACCGACGATTGGCGATAGGTTGCAGATAGCAGCATGCGCCTCAGAAGCGCGCGTCGATCCCAGCCGGATTCCACTAGGTCCACAGCCAAGGTGTCTAGGAGCAGGGGATGACTGGGGGGATCTCCCTGGCTGCCGAAATCCTCCGCGGTGCCAACAAGTCCCTGACCGAAGGCTAAGCGCCAAAGGCGATTGACCTCCACGCGGGCGGTCAAGGGATGTGCCGGATCCGTCAACCAACGGGCCAAGCCAAGACGATTCGAAGGGGCGCCCTCAGGAAAGGGCGAAAGGGAAGCGGGAGTGTGGGGCAGTATCTCTTGGCGCGGTGAGAGATAGCTGCCACGCTCAAGCAGATAGGTTGGCCGTTCGGTCTCCATGTCGCGCATGGTCATAATTTGGCGCACAGCGTCGCGCGCATCATCCCGTGCCCTGCGCGCGTTCTGCAGAACTGCCAATGCAGTGCGTAGGGGGCCATCGTCCTCTTGCAAGCGATGTCCCCGGAGCTCCGCGGCGCTTGGGGGGGAAGCCGATTCCCCCTGAACAAGGTGGCGCACCTCCGCCGCGGACAACTCACGTCCAATCACAAACAGATCGTCTGCCCGTCCACCGGCAAGACCATTGTCTCTAAAGCGCTCCCCAAGAGTCAGATCATTCAGTCCACCTCCGAGTATCGTGCGACGCAGGTTGTCACGGATGATGTTGACCTCCACCGCTTGGCCATCCACATAGATGCGTAGCCCAGCTGCGCGACTCGAACCATCCCATGTGAGGGTGACCTGTACCCAGCGTTCAAGTGGCAGCGATTCTTTTGTGGCGACGCGCAGTGCATTGCCTGGCCAAAAGTGGATTAGGGCTGCACTCGCCCTTCCGTCTTCTATCAACAACTCATAGCCACGGCTGGCGGAATCTGTCCAGGCACGCGAGCGGTGCAGTATTACTGCCCGCTCGTAGGACTTCGGCAACCAGATGCGCAGGCCGATCGTAAAGGGATCGCTACGCCGGAAGTGGCCGACGCCCGGAAAGAGGGCGGGGTCATCGCCGCTAAACTCAATGGCGTGACCCTCGAAGCCATCGACACGGAGCAGTGCGCCGCGCACAGACCCTGAGGGTGCGTCGGCGACTCCGTTTGCGAGTGCACCTCCGGTGAGTTCATCGAAGCCGTACGTTCCTTGGAGGTCGCGGATAATCGCAAGAGTATCCGTTGCCACTATGGGGACATCGGCGGGAACCTCGACGGGGGCCTCTCGGGCAGCAGCAACGCCCGGCAAAGCCTCCAGGACGAGAGCCTCTAATTCAGCAAGCTGCAGAGCCTGGGGTTCCGTGGGAAGATCAAGGGCGGGCGTTGGAACCGCATTGGTGAAGTGCGAGTAGAGCCCCGACTCATCGATGTCATCGAAGTAGGCCGACAACCCGTAGAACTCTCCCTGGCTCAGGGCATCAAACTTGTGGTCGTGGCAACGGGCGCATTCCATGGTCAGTCCAAGAACCGCGGTCGAGAGGGTCAGGACGCGGTCCGCCACGTAGTCAATGCGGTATTCCTCTTCTGTGCTTCCGCCTTCGTTTGTCTGTCGATGCAGTCGGTTGAATGCCGTTGCCAGGCGGGACTCTTGGGTCGCTTCCGGCAAGAGATCGCCAGCAATCTGCCAGGTCAGAAACTCATCGTAGGGTTGATTGCTTGCGTAGGAACCGATGACCCAATCGCGCCAGGGCCATACTTCGCGGTAGACGTCTGATTGGTAGCCGTAGGTGTCCGCATAGCGCGCGGCATCTAGCCAAATACTGGCCATGCGTTCGGCGTGCCGAGTCGAGGCGAAGAGACGATCAAGCTCCGCGCCAAAGGCCTCCGCGCCTGGCGCAGAAAGGAAAGCATCCAGCTCCGCCAGGGTCGGCGGTAGCCCGGTTAGGTCGTAGGACACACGGCGCAGCCACGTTGCACGATCCGTCTCCTCCGCCGGGGTGAGGCCCGCGTTCTCCATGCGAGCAAGGGTGAAACGGTCGATCGCGTCCCTCGTCCAACTGGCATCGACAACAGCAGGCAAGTCAGACCGCAAGGGGGCGACAAAAGACCAGTGATCCGCGTAGACCGCGCCCTCCTGGATCCAACGCTCGAGTAGCGCGATCTCCGCTTCGCTGATGGTCAGTTTTGATGCCGGCGGGGGCATGACTTGACGACTGTCTCCGTGGCGCAGGCGGAGCATCATTTCGCTTGCTCCTGGCTCGCCCGGAATAATGGCGGAATACCCACCTCGGTCCGCGAGGGCTTCTTCGCGCAGATCTAATCGCAGGTCACCTTTGGGGTCCTCTCCAGGGCCGTGGCAAACAAAGCAGCGGTCGGACAGGATCGGGCGAATGTCCTGGGCGAAGTCAACGGGCTCAGCCGTGGTGGAGATCGGCACCTGGGCTGCGGCCACTAGCATCAGCGAGAGAGAGATCATTTGTGGTCAATATACCAGGTCTCTGACTCCGCTCCCTGGGAACTCGCCTTGCCATTAGGCGATTCCCACGGGCGTGGAGCGTTCAATGCGCGACCCACTGTCTATTTCGACTGTCGGTCTTCTCAGCGGGGATTTATGGAACCCGCTTGAAGCCTGGGTTGGTCGTGGGCATGCGTGAGCCAACCTCGGCATGCCATGCCTGCAAGAGTCCCTTCATGTGGGCAACAACTGCGGAGTTCTCTGCCGCGACATTGTTCTCTTCCCCTAGATCTGATTCCAGGTCGTAGAGCTCCAGCTGCTCAACGCCGTACCACTCGATCAACTTCCATTTCCCGTCTCTGACTGCTGCGCCGGGTGCGCCACCCTGGTTGCCGTAATGGGGGTAGTGCCAGAATATTGGCCCGCGCTCCAGCTCTCCACCCCCAAGCAGGGAGGTGAAGCTGACGCCGTCAATCTCCTGCTCGCCCGAGGGCTGCGCTCCAGTTATCTGCATGATGGTCGGGAAGAAGTCGACGCTGGTGATCGGAGTGTCGTCTGTACTGCCGGGAGCCGTCACCCCTGGCCAGCGCACGATAAGAGGTTCGCGGATGCCGCCCTCATAGAGCCAGCCCTTGCCTGCCCGAAGTGGAAGGTTGCTTGTCGGGTGTCCCTCGGATGTGGACAGGCCTCCGTTGTCGGACATGAGTATCACCACAGTGTTCTCTGCGAGACCGAGCTCTTCTAGGGCAGTCAATACCTTTCCCACGGCAGCATCCATTGCCTCGACCATGCCTCCATAGATGGCGTGGTCCTGCACGAGCCGCGCGCGCCTCTTTCCCTCCTTTCCCCAGCGCTCATCACCCACATTGAGTTCGGCCGCGCGCGCTTCGTACTTCTCCTTTAGATCAGCCCGGGCCATCAAGGGCGTATGAACAGAGTAGAAGGACAGGTATGCCAGAAATGGACGATCCCTGTTGACCCCCATGAAGTCGACGGTCTCGGTGGCCAATCGATCGGGCAGGTGTTCCCCCTTGGGTCCGTCGCTAAGACGCTCGTTTCCGTAGGGTGAAAAATAGCGATCACCACCGTAGGGGCCTCCACGTTGGATCCCCCCGCGATTGACGTCGAAACCCTGATCTTCCGGCCAGAAGCCTTCCGGGCCCAGGTGCCACTTACCCGCGAAGAAGGTGGCATAGCCTTCGTCATGGAGCGCCTCAGCTAAGGTCACCTCCTCAAGCGGTAGGCGATCGCCATATGCGGCGGGGAGAAGCTCGGTGTTGCGCTTCCAAGTCTCAGGCTGTGGTGCACCGAAGTAGTCTGTCGCGGAGAAGCGCTGGGGGTAGCGCCCTGTCATGATGCTCGCACGACTTGGGCTGCATACTGGACAGGCAGCGTAGGCGTCCGTGAAACGCATTCCTGATGCGGCAAGCGCGTCGACATTGGGCGTATCGTAGAAGCTGCTTCCGTAGCAGCCAAGGTCTGTCCAGCCGAGATCGTCTACCAGGATGAACACGATGTTCGGGGGCCGGGACGCCTCCTCATTGGTCTCATCTTGTGCCTCAACGACCGATCCTGCGTAAAGTACGGGGATGACAGCCAGCAGCAGTGAGGTGGCGACTCGATTCGTCATGGAGGGTCTGCCCTGTGGGCCAGGATATTGCGGAAATTGGTCGATGAGGGGATTGGCTGAGCCATGGGACCGTAAGCAAAGGATGGCTGCCTGCGCCAACGGTGTTTTCAATCCGCACCCTTCGCTAGCATAGCTTGAGTCCCAGTGCCCCACGGAACCTCCCCATGCTTGATCGTTTAACAGTCCCCGGAACATTCTCGCGAGTCGCTCAAAGCGTTCTGTGTGCCGGGGCGCTTCTCTGTGGCGTTCAGGCCCAGGCTGCCCTGTCCGCGGATGTTGCCTCCCAGGATGGGAATGCCGGCAAGGCTGGTTCCATTGAATTCGTTGACTTGCCGGAGGGGGTCGGCGTGACCGTCGATGGGGAGCTCTTTACCATCCTTCGGCATGATGCACAGGTTCCCTATCTCTACCCGGTTCTTGGACCCGCTGGTACACCGGTGACACGCGGCTATCCCATGGATCTTCGGCCCGGAGAGGCGGAGGACCATCCCCATCATCGCTCCCTCTGGCTTGCCCATGGAAGCGTTCAGGGCTTTGATTTCTGGCATGGTAATGCCCACGGCGAACGCATCCGATTGATTGGTGAGGTGCAGCCAGTCCCGGAACAGCCCGGTGTCCTACAGGCCGAGTATTCCTGGGAGGCAGAAGGCAAGGAGGTGCTGCGGGAAGAGCGGCGCTTGACCTTCGAAGCCAAGGACGGTCAGCGCAGCATCACACTCGCCACGCGACTGACTGCATCGGGTGGGTCAGTGATCTTTGGTGATACCAAGGAGGGCACCATGGCCGTTCGTCTTGCGCCGACCCTGCGGCTCAGCGGCGACGTCGCAGAGGGATTCGCACAGAACTCCAGCGGCGATCTCAATGGTGATGCCTGGGGCAAACGCGCAGCCTGGGTGGCCTACTCTGGACCCGTGGAAGGTTTGCAGGTGACCGTGGCAATCTTTGATTCGCCTTTGAATCCGCGCTTTCCGACCTGGTGGCACGCGCGTGACTACGGACTCGTCGCAGCAAATCCCTTTGGCGCGCACGACTTTGAGAAGAAGCCCGCGGGCACCGGCGATCTACGTCTGGAGAAGGGCAGTTCCATCGAGTTCACCTGGCGCATCGTCATCCGCAGTGGTGCAGCCGAACGCTCAGAATTGATCGAGGAATACACACACTTCTCTGAGGCAATTCAGGAGGCGTCCATTTCGGCTGTTGACCCGATTGGAAAGGGCTATCCCCTTGTCTATACGGGCCCAAGATTCCGAGGAGACAGCGAGAGTGACTGGCTCTTCAGCGACCGCGAAGCCTGGAAAACGACGACAATTGGCGACCTCGAGCTCCTTGGCGGCAGCAAGTACACGCCCGCCCATCGATCTCCCTTGAACATTGCACTTCTCAAGACGCCACTAGTGGGGGACTTTGTTCTGGAGGCTGAGCTCAAGCAGACTGGCCGCGAATATGGCCACCGTGACCTATGCCTCTTCTTTGGCTTTGAGGGTGCCAGTCGGTACTACTATGCCCACCTGGCGACCAAGCCTGATCCCAACGCACACAATGTCATGCTCGTGGACAATGCTCCTCGGCGGAATCTTCTCGAACCCCTGGCAGAGGGAGTTGATTGGGGAGAAGATGAGTGGCACCGGGTGCGCGTGGAGCGCAATTGCACATCTGGCCTGATACGAGTCTTCTTCGACGACATGGAGACGCCGAAGCTAGAGGTCAATGACACGACCCTGGGCTTCGGCCGTGTCGGCTTCGGATCCTTTGACGACCAGGGGCTCGTTCGTCGGATCCGCCTATGGGCACCGGAAACGAAACCGGCACCCCAGGCTGACCCCTTTGGGGAGGGGCGTTGATCAGCTGATCTCGTGGACCACGAAGGGCGCGCGGTAGTTGCGCGTCATCATCGCCTGGGCCAGGTCATCACCGAGGATGCTCTCTGTGGCGGGGTCTATGGACAGGTGCCGCCCAAGGGTCATGCGGTCCGACCCCAGATCAATGCCGTTGTCCACAAGGTGCTTCTGCATGCGGTCCAGGGCATTGCGCCCAGCACCGTCGCCGACGCTCGCTTGAACGTCCTCGAGCGTTGCTGCCCGACCAGCTAGGTAGGAGATGTTACCCACGTGACAGAGTGCACTTGAGATGTGCCCCTCCGCAATGTCGGCGTTCAAGAGAGAAGCGTCACGGGCACGTACCGCTTGGATGAAGTTTGCGAAGTGATCGCCACCTCCCTTCCACTCCTGAAGCTTCTCCCCGTCTGATCCGAAGGCTGTGGCCGCGGTGTAGCTGGGAACCACCACGTGTCCGTTCTGGCAGTGGATGATGCAGCCAATGCGTGACCCCATGAAGCTGTCCATGTTCTTGCCCCAATTGCTGGCCTGGGATTCCGCATCCTTGGGCAGGCCGCGAACTTCAAAGACCAGGGGTGCTCCAGCATAGGCGTGCACAATGGAGGCCGTATTGGGTGTATTGCCGTCATCTGCGTACCCGAAGCGACCACCTACCGCGAAGACCTCGGGCGCGAGCTTGCTCTCGCCCAAGAACCAGCGACAAATGTCCATCTGGTGAATACCTTGGTTGCCCAGGTCCCCGTTGCCCGTCGCGAAGTCCCAGTGCCAATCGTAGTGCAGATCGCGACGCATCAGCGGCTCCATGGGGGCCGGACCAGTCCACAGATCGTAGTCGATATGATCGGGGATCCCCTGTGGTCCACTCACGTGGCCGATGGACTGACGCGGCTTGTAGCACAATCCACGGGAGGTTGTGATCTTGCCAATGTGACCCTCATGGACCCATTTGACGGCTGCCGCGAGCGAGGGGCTTGAGCGAGACTGCGTTCCGGTCTGCACGATGCGCCCGTACTTGCGTGCTGCGGCCACCATTTGCCGCCCTTCAAAGACGTTGTGGGAGACGGGCTTCTCCACATAAACGTCCATGCCCGCCTGGCAGGCCCAAATCGTTTGAAGGGCATGCCAATGGTTGGGCGTCGCGATCGAAATGATATCGACACCTCCCTTTTCCAGCAGCTTGCGAAGGTCGGTGAACGTCTCGACGCTCTCTCCGCGATCGGTGAAAGCCTTGGCTTCCCGCGCTAACACTTTCGAGTCCACATCGCAGAGCGCGCTGACTCGCACACCCTTCAGTCCGTGAAAACCATTGATGTGGGAGCGGCCACGGCTTCGAATCCCAACGATCGCCACACGCAGTTCATCGCTCTGTCTTCCCGCCGAGAGGATGCTTGGGGCAAGCCCAAGGGCAAAGGCGCCGGTTGCTGAACCACGAACGAATTTGCGTCGAGAAATGGGGCGCATCGAGTTGACCTGCAGCGAAGGGTAGTGGGCGAAGGACTCACCCTAACCAACCCTCCGGCGCGTCGCTAGGAACTGCAGCGGAGGGAGCGAGATCGGTGCACTCCGAACCCAATAGAAACAGATTGCCCTCAGGCGCTGCCCAGAAATTCCCGTAGGCGTTCCGCCGTGAGCTCGGCGTCCCGGAATATCCCCGCCTCTGAGGCTAGACGTGCTGCTTGGACGTAGTGCTGGGGCGTTCGCGCCCGCTCCTCGTGCTGAACAAGCATCGGATTCCCCTGATCCCCATTGAGCCATGCAAGGAAGGCGAGGCCTGCCTTGTAATGACGTGTCGGGGCCCCAAAGAGGTGCCGGCTGAGGCGCTCGCAGGGGTCCATTAGATCGTCGTAGCGCTCGGCGTTCCCACGCGCGAGGAATCGCAGCGCCAGGCTCGCGGGCTCTGCGATGCCGTCAAAGATGCCCAGCAGCCCATGACTGAATTCCCCGGTCGGAACCTGCCTGCCGTCGATCGTTGTGTTACCCGTGGGCGGATCCCCGCTGATCAAGCCTGCAAAGTTGAAGTCGTCGCCCGTGAGGAGGATTTGATCCCGGTGTGCAATTTCGGATCGCAGTCGTCTTTCTAGGGAAGCGTCAAGCAAGGAGAGCTTGGCGCCACGGAGCTTGGCGCTGTTGTCCGCCATGATGCGAGAGAAACTCGCTCCAGGAAAGTAGCCCGCAAGCTCGGGTAGAAACATCTCGCCGAGCCAGTGTAGAAACACCGGAGTCTCGAGCCCGCTCAGGATACGGCCGTAGACCCGCACGTAGTCCTCCTCTTGGTAGCCCTGTTGGCAGAGCCAAGCCAGGGGCAACAGGATGGGGATACCCCCGGCCGTCCGGATAGCACGCGCTTGAAATATGACGCCCTCAACCAGGGAGTCTTCGTCCGCAATGGTCGACAGGTGATCCACACCGGCGCCTGCGACAAAACCATTTCGCAGGCCCAAGGCGCCACAGCCTTCGATCAACCGAATCGCATTGTCCCAGCCGATTTGAAATCGCTGAGCCGTGTCCATCGCTTCGGCGATGCCGAACCCTAGGGAATCCAATCTTTGGCGTAGGGCGAATGTTGCATCCCAATCGATGTGATCGGTCAAGTCCGCCGCCAGGACGGGGGACTCAAGGCAATGCGTCACCGTTGCATACTCAGACTCCATAACCAGGTGAGCCGCCGCATAGACGAGGCGCACCGGCGTCGAGTCCTCTTCCGACGCAAGCTCGTCCCGGTAGGGGGCGAGCAGGTCGTCCCGGATCACGAATGACCCGAGCGGGGACTCGAAGGCTACGCTCATGAGCCCATGGCTCCGAACCAACCGGGCACTTGATTCCAGGCATACCACCCGAGGAATCCGACGAGCACTGCAGTGCTGACCCCCATGCCGAGCACCCACAATTTGCCAGGTAGGCCTTCGGGGCGGTCGTCACCTAGATAGGCTTTGCTGCGTTGGAGTCGTATGAAACCGATGTAAGCGATGGGCAGAAGAAAGCCGCAGACGACATTGGTTGGAACAGCAATCCAAAGGCTCATGTCTTTCCAGAAAACGGCACCGAGCACACCGATGGCGGGCAGCATGAGGCCGATCTTGTAGCGCGGTCCCTCGGACTTCCAGCCGAACATCTCACACAGGGCGAACCCTGAGCAAAGCATCTGCATGGTGATTGAGGAAAGGGCCATGGCGACGATGCCCAAACCAAAGACCCAAAGCCCTACGGTGGGCCCGAGCTTGTCGGGCGCCGCAAGCATTTGTGCCGCATCAACCGGCGCGATTTTCTTGCCGGTAAAGAGGTCCGGATCGCCGTAGTGGAATACGCTTGCGGAGGCGATCAACATTAGGCTGGCGGCGATTACGTAGGGGATGAACATGCCAAACCCCAGGTCTATACGCGCCAAGCGCCGGTGTGCCCGACCCCAGCCGCGCTTGCGAAGGGTGTAGGGATAGACAAACACCATGTTCGCGCCAACGGCCGCCGCCAGTCCAGAGACGACCAACGTGGTTCCGGCAACCCCTTGATTCACATCGGGAATATTGAAGGGAATCATCCCGGCCCAGAGGTCTCCGGGATGGGGGATGCCGGACTTGATTACGACAAAACCGAAGCAGGCAATGATGAACCAGACAGTGCCCTTGATGATGTTCTCGTAGAGCCGCACGAGATTCGGCCGCGAATCGTAGAGCAGGGCGACGCCGACGCACCAAGCGAGTGCAAAGGCGCCCATGGCTCCGCTTGAGACCTCAAGGCCGGCGTTCTTCGCCAGAGCCACAAGCATCGCGCTAGCGAGGGCGTACTGGGCGAATTGCCAAATGATAGAGGAGGCGATTCCGCTGAAGGCCCAGCCATAGGCGAAGAACGGCCCGGCGTGACGCTTCATGGACTGAAAAGGATTCTCCCCGGTGGAAAGCGTTTGGTGAGCCACAGCGGACAGCACGACGATTCCGAAGAGCATCGCCACGGGGGCGACCCAGAGGAGTTGATAGCCAAAGGCTGCCCCGGCGAATATCGACGCGAAGGCCGTACCTCCACCGAGTGTCATGGCGGACTGCATGTAGCCTGGGCCGATGCGACGGAGATATCCAAACGTGCGCGGCACGAAGGGCTTGGCATCCAGGGCCTCAAGTTCGCGTTGTTCTTCAGCGGGGTCCTTCAACGCATGCGCTCCTTGATCTCTTTCAATGTCTTGTACTCAGGTCGTTGCTTGTAGATGGCGTCGAGTGGATAGCAACCGCTCTGGAGACCGTTGCGCGGTCCCGTGGTGCAGTCGCTGAAGGTGCGGCAGATCTTCTTGCGTCGCAGTTTTTCACCGCGCAGCACATCAAGGGGCAGCTCGGGATAGCTTAGGACCATGCGGCCCATTCCGACGAAGTCCACGTGCCCACCGGCAACCTCGTACTGCGCCACGTTTGGCAGCCACTCCTGGAGGTAGCTGTACCCGGTCCCTACAAAGGCCAGGCTCGGGAATGCCTGCTTGCATTTGCGGGCAATACGCAGATGCTCTGCCACTTGATTGAGGGGGTCCTCCGGAGGTTGATACCCGTCGCTCGGAGGGTAAGCCGCCGGACGCTGCAGGTGCGGATTGTAGTAGGGCGAGCCGAGTGTCAAATTCACGAGAACGATGCCGAGATCCTGCAACAGGTGCAGGAACTGAAAGCTCTCACCAAGGTCAATGCGACGAGGGTCTGCTTCGTCTACGCCAAATCCGTAGGTGTAGGGGAGTGACGCTTCCCAGCCCTTGGGCTCGCCACGACGACTCTCACCGGGGGAAAAGGGGAAGAGATCACCGATCGACACGCGCACTCCGATCTCAAGCCCGGGGCAGCTGGAGCGAATGGCGGCGACCGTCTCGCGAAAGAAGCGCGTGCGGTTCTCGAAGCTTCCACCGTAGGGACCCGAGCGAGTCTTGGCCCCGAGCAACTCGTGCAGGAGATAGCCGTGGCAACATTTAACATCGACGAAGTCGAAGCCGGCCTCTTGTGCAGCCCGAGCTGCATCCACATAGAGAGCCATGATTCCCTCGAGTTCCGCATCGCTCAATAACGCGTCATCGGAGCTCACGCCAACACGGGCATCGAGGATCGGATGTCGATAGGCGATGCGTGCCGCGGGACCCTCGCTGGTCGGTCGGCTGAAGCGACCCGAGTGAGTCAGTTGCAGGCCAAGGTACAGATCATCTGTTCCACTGCCCGTGGATCGATGGGCATCGAGCAGGGTGGTGCGCAAGCGGCGCAGCCCGCCAACTGAGTCGACCTCAGGATTCAAGAACAGCTGATTGGGATTGGCGCGCCCTTCAGCGGTTACGGCGAAGGCCTCACCACCCCAGATCAGCTTGGCTCCACTGCGTCCGAAGTTGCTCCAGCGGCGTAGCGTATCTTCGCTGGGTAGACCTTGATCGGTGCCATCCCAACCCTCCATGGGATGGATCGCCCAACGGTTCCCTATGGTCTGATTCTTCAAGCGAAAGGGCTTAGCGAGAGCCCCCGCGGAACCGAGCAATACCTCGTCACTGCCGAGGTCCTCCGCAACACCCCGCCAATGCGCGTCAAATTCCTCCCAGTGTTTGTGATGCCCGGGGGTCTTGAAGTCCATCCTCAGTATTCGGCTCAGTATTTGGTAGGGGTCCTGGGCGTCGTGAACAGCTCATCGTGTCCACGGCTATTTGCGTCTCGGTACCGTACAGAGCACGAGTGTGAGATGCGATTGCCGCCTGCTCGTTTTTGGTGTGCCAATGACTCTGTGCCTACTCCATGACCCTACGCCCACTTCTCTGGAATAGACTCTTGAATAGGGGGGGTTCCGCTGAACTGCCGCGTCCTACACTTCGTTTGTTATTCCCTGGCCCTATTCGATAGGCACCTGCTCGGATGTCTGCAGCGAGTACGCCTTGACGTGACAAATGCAGCCAGCCTGGCCTTTCCGAGACACTGTCATGCTTCGAGAATTCCCCTCACGCCTGATCACCGTTCTACTGGTTGTGGCTCCACTTATTGGTTGTCACCTCCAGGTTGACAGCCAAGTGATCCTGGCCGTACACGACGTGGAAGACGACCGGCTCGAATTTGTCTTTGTGCATCGGGGCATAATGGCGCGGAGTCAAAAAGATGTTGTGAAAGCCAGACGCGAAATCACTCCCCTGATCCAGGGGGCTCGTACCTTTGGTTTTGGGTGGCCGTTCTATCTGGAGTTGGACAAGCTCGCTCCCAAATGGTCGGAAGCTGATCGTGCCCTTGCGGCCGGTGTCAGCCTCATGGAGCACGGATTGTTTCTCGATGACCAAGGACGACTCTCTGGGTTCCAGTATGTGGAGGTGCGCTCCCTAAAGGCCGTCGTGTCCCGTGTTAACGAGGTCATCAACGCCGGCATACTGGTACAAGCCGAGCTTAACGAAGCGTCACGGGATGCCGAGAATTACGGCTCGGATGGGGACAAGTCCGAGGGGGATCCAGTCAACGAAGATGACTTCCTCCTGACCGCGGAGCGCTGGATCGCTGCCGCCAAGGAAGATTGGACTTGGATCATTTTCAGCGATGCTCGGTTTGTCATTCGGTTTCCTTTCGACCATGCCGAAATGGATGCCAAGTCTCGGGCGCTTGCGGAGTTCAGTGAAGAGCCCGGGATATACGGC
>JBLHLB010000005.1:0-42330 GCA_047618505.1 Planctomycetota bacterium | reverse complement strand
TAACTCTTTGTTCCGTAAGGCACTTAGCGTCAGCAAGCAGCGGAATCATAATCCGCATGTCGGGGGTTCAAGTCCCTCCTCCGCTACCACCTCTTGCGCCAGCTTGGGGCTGGGTACACGGGGTGAGGCAGAAGACGCGGGGTGAAGCCGGGGTGAAGCCGGGCGATGCTGAGGCCGACGACTGGAGCCACCGGCGAGCAAGGCAAGTTTACCGAGGCCATGCCCCAGTTCCTTTCCCACGCCACTCCTGCTGAAGTGCTCTTGCTCGGTGACGAGGCTCACTTGGTGCGCAGGCGACGCGAAGCGCGGGAACACCTCGAAGGACAGCTCCCCCTTCCCTTGGCTTGTGTGCCCGAGCAGCCCCTTACGAAACAGGAGCTCCCGCGAGCATTGACCCGATGATCACGCGGAACTTCGCACCCCGAATTCGGGGATCCGCGACGGGGGCGTTACAACAGCACCATGGACAACAACCTCTTCCTCCTTTGCCTACTGCTCATTGTCTGTGCGGCCTGTCACTCCTCCAGGCTTGAAGCTGGCGCCCACGAGCTCACCATGGCGAAGCCCGTTGACGGCCAGCGCCTAAGTTTTCAACTACATGTCCCGGCGTCCGATCAGCGTCCAGAGGAGGGCTGGCCGGTCCTACTTTTCCTGCACGGTGCGGGCGAGCGCGGTGACGACCTGAGCCTGATCAACCTTCACGGTCCGCCTAAACTCCTCGAGGAAATCCCCGAACTCGCCGGCTGTGTGCTGATCGCGCCCCAGTGCCCGGCGAATGAATGGTGGCAGTCGGGAACACTCAAAGCGCTCCTTGACGAGGCTTCGTCATTGACGGATGTGGACGCATCGCGGCTCTACGTCAGCGGCCTGTCCATGGGCGGCTACGGAACCTGGGGACTGCTGGCGGACTATCCAGAAGCCTTCGCAGCGGCAGTGCCCATTTGCGGAGGCGGTGAGATCGGCCGACTATGGAAGGAGATCACCACGGGATTTCGAATCGAAGATCTCCTGCGAGCCCGGGACGTGCCGATCCGTGCCTTCCACGGGGCACGGGACAGCGTGATTCCCCTAGCGGAGGCCGAGCTCCTTGTTCTTGCCCTTGAAGGGGTCGGGGCCGACGTGGAGTTGACGGTATATCCGGGGGTGGAGCACGACTCCTGGACACAGACCTATGCCAATCCAGGGCTCTATACCTGGCTATTTGCACAGCGTCGATAGGTTCTCCCAGGGGCCGAAGGCGCCCCAGGGCGATTTTCTTTCTAGTTCCGTCCCTTTTTTCGAGGAAAAAGACCGCGGCAATCCCGGTTTTTGCGTTCTGAAGATGGAGGCACTCTTCCCCATCGGCGGTCTCGCCCGTGACGGAACGCTGTCTCCTCTTGGTCGTGCGTCCTTCTCCCTGGGCAATCGGCCGAGGGGGAACCAAAGGGAGATTGGGCCGTGTCCGAGCTTGCTCGGGCACGGCACTCCTTTTTGTCTTGGGGGTCCGCGTGGCGGACTGACAAGACAGAAAGGAGTCGATTCTTATGGGGTCCGCTTTGCGGACCCGGGCCGCCTGGCGGCGGCACAGGGGGGGCTGGCCTGGGGGGACTTGGGGGCCTGATCACTTGGGGGCCTGATCACTTGGGGGCCTGATTGCTGGGGGGCTAGAGGATTGTGCCGCGGTGGGAGTAGTTGCTGAGGGGCTTGCGGGAAAGACGGCCGGTGTCGGGGCAGTAGACGCTGCAAGCGTCGTATGGATTCGCGTAGAGGTGTAGGGATACTGCGGCGCCGGTGTTGGGGGCGGGGCGCACTAGGTGCAGGCCGATATCGTCGGAGATGTAGGCCACCTGGGATTGCTGGAAGGTGTCCGAGTCCTGAGGGTCGAGGGGCCCGGGGCTGACATCTGACGGACGGCAGTAGCGCACTTCTTCGATCGCACCGTCGAGGACGGCCATCCAACAATCCTGGGCCTCGTGGTTGTGGATCGGGCTCTCCTGCTCTGCCCCCCAACAAAGGACCAGGAGCTGGAAAGAATCCCTGCGGACGACCTCGTTGCGGGTGTAGCCCCCTTCGGACCAATGGACGAGCTGGCGCCAATCGTCATGCTCTTGGGCGTATATTTCCAGCATGTCTGCGACTTCCTTCCCGCCGACTTCGCGTGCAAAGGCCGCATCGAGAGCGTCCACGAGGGCGTCGAGATTCGGGACTGCAAGCGTCATTGTTGGCCCTCGCTCGCTTGCTGTGCCACAGCACTCGGAAGGGAATCATTGGGGCGGATCGTGGTCGACATGGGTAACTGCTACGGGGGTGTCTGGTGACGAAATCGTGCGGTCCTGGGGGGTGCACCGGGCACTTCGACGCAGGGTACCAGGAGCGCTGAAAATAAGCGGATTCAGAGTGTCTCGATTCCCTTAGGGACACAGGAAAACAAGATGCAGGCGGGGTTGTCCGGACCGATCGGGCGGTCCGCATCTCCGAGGGCTACTGGTGAGTGAATGCTTCCCGGCTGGTAGTGCACGTGCTCGCCAGCGCGGTACTCCCCGAACTCGTCCCCATAGCCGCCGGCAAGGATCAAGACGTCCTCGCCGCCCACGTGGCGATGGGGTCGGTATCCGCGTCCAGGCTCCATTCTAATCAGAACGGTGGCCCCACTGGCCTCGCCGCCCTGGGCCGCTTCTGAGGCCAACCAGAGCGGCAGCCAGGAGATGCCCTCCACGCGGGTTTCGCGCCAGGGAAGGCCCTCACCTCCGCCATCCAACCGCAGTCCTTGGATTCTCATGGCCAGGAGCCTAGCGCGCGGCAGCCACGGCGCTTGTGTCCGGGGCCCACTCTTGCCGATAAGGCGCCGCTGGGGCCGCCCCCGCACTGATCATGGATCCCCTAGAATACACCGATCTCGACCGCGAAGACGCCCTGGAGCATCTGACCCAACGCGTCATAGAGCGAGCTCTCGGTGGAGAAGCCGACCAAGGTTTGATGGATGCGGCACAGAGCCTAGGTGCTGGCGCTGTCTCCATCTGGCGTCCCCTAGAGAATGACAAGGGTTTCGAATGGCGCCCAGTGCGTGCGCGCGGGGACCCCAGCCTGTTACCACCCGACAGCGTCGCCGAATCGTACTTCGAGGGTCTCCTCAGCTTCGGCCTGCCTAGCGGCACAATGGTGGCTGGCGGCAAAAGGCATGGAATCGGGATGGTCCTTGGAGACATTCACGCACCGAACTGCCCGTCCGAGTCGATCGAAGAGCCGCCCCTGTACGGCCATGACCGGGAGGACTGGGCGCGCGACTGCGAGAATCTTCTCGAGTCCATAATCCTGCTCGTTACGGACATCTGTGGTGCCGATTTGCTGACCGAAGGCGTCGATGGTCTACCGGGGTTGCTACCGGGCGAAACCGGCCCTCAGACGGATGACGATGGCGGCTGGCCCGAGGCTGCATAGGCCCTCTACCACTTCTCGTCCTATCGAGAGGCCGTAATTCTGGATCTGAAATCGCGACAAGCCCACATCTGGAAATGCGGACAGGTTTTCTCTCTTTATAGTTCCCCAGGGTAATCCATGCCTTATCTTTCATCTCGGAAGGGGTTCGCCCCTTCTGTGAATGCCTGCTGAGAGGTAGCTGGATTTTTTTAGCGAGCAGTCCAGTTGCCCGGGAAGCTTAGCGGGCACTTCTCTCTCCCTCGGGTCGGTGATTGGCAAGGATCACCGGCCCCCTTTATTTAAGGCGTTTCGCCTGACGGCGAAAAGGCGAACGGACTGCGGAGGTTGAGGGAATGGCCAGGTATCCGGGGCTGTTGGATGGGAGGCTGAGGGTCGGTGTGACGACTCGGGGAGGCGCGCTTCGAGAACTCAAGGAGTTTGGGGGGTGAAGGTGCCGTATAGGCGACCTTGGAGATTGAGGACTTGGATGCGGGTTGCAAGGCGGTCCAATACGGCTAGGCGAGACTTTCGATCGGTGGATCTTTCTTCGACAGCCAGGGCCAGGGGGTTGTCAAAGGGGTCGGTCTTGGGAGCAAGTTGATGTAGGTCACGGGAGGCGATTGTGTAGATGAACACACCGGGGGCTCCACTGATCAGGAGTCGATCACCCGAAAGGAACTTCAGGTCCGTGGGGCGAAAGTCAGCGGGGAGCACGATCGAGTAGTGGAAGTCGAGGTCACGAAAGATCTGGATGCGGTCCGCGTGTTCTTCGCAAATGGCGATTAGGCGCTCCCTACGACAGAGACCAGAGATTCCTTGGAAGCGAGCATGAGGATCGCCAAGGGAGCGCAGAGTCGAGATCAATTGACCCTCGCCAGTGAACAGTTGGAGTGCGTGTCTACGCGCTCCGCCGCAACCGACGAGGAGTTCGAGTCCGTCGGAGTCGCCGCTCGCGACGACCGCCGTGGGGCGACGCACTTTGGAGGGCGCGTCGTTCTCCGCTTCGGCCCGGGGCTCGTCGAGCAGGGGTTCATCGAGGGGCAGGCCGAGGCCGCCGAGCTCCTGCCCGAACACACTAAACCTGCGCAGGCGTGAGCTGGCCTCATCAGCAATCCAAAGGTTGCGGTCATCATCTAAGGCCAAGTCGCGCACGCTCGCACGCCCGATGCGCGCATCGCAAAAGGAGAAACCGCGCGCCACGGAACGCCCATTCCAGTCGAAGGGAGCAACGTGTGCTGTCTTCTCGTACCACGCCACCCAAAGGGTTCCGCGGTCAAGTGCAAGGCCCCCACTCACTGGCCAAAGCCCCCTGCCTTGGTGCCCCTATCAACGGGACTCAAAACAACGACGAGAGCTCCGCGCCGCGGGCGCACAACAGGGGATAGACGGTGTCCGGCAGCCATGGGCTGAGTCTACTCGAATCGAGCTCGAGCTCCTGCTACCGGCGCGCCCTTGGTGAGGGTCAGGCTAGCAAAGGCTCTTCGGCGAGGGCGGTGAAGTACACATCCTCGAGGTCCGGTTGAACCGGCTCGAATCCAGGGGGAGCGCTATCTGCAAGGACATGCAAACGCACCTTGCCGCCTCGCCTTTTGGTGGAAATCACGCGATGCGCGGCCTGCAGAGTCGGGAGTTCGTCACGTTCGCAGGACCGGGCCCAAACGGTCCCGGCCAGTGAATTGATGCACTCCTCAGGGGCGCCCGTCATCAGCACACGCCCACGGTTGAGAATGGCCATGCGCGGGCAGAGCTCGCGTACATCATCCACCAGGTGCGTCGAGAAGATTACGGCAATCTCCTCCCCCACGGCACAGATCAGGTCCAGAAAGCGCTGACGCTCGGCCGGGTCCAAGCCTGCTGTTGGCTCATCGACAATCAACAAGCGGGGAGAACCGAGTAGTGCCTGGGCGACACCGAAGCGTTGGCGCATTCCGCCGGAGAAACTCGCCACCGCTTTCTTGCGTACATCCCAGAGGTTCGTTTGCTGCAAGAGAGCCTGCACACATTCACGCCGGAGTCCGCGGTCCCCCAGCCCCTTCAGGATCGCCAGGTGGTTCAAGAGGGCTTCGGCGCCGACGCGCGGATAGACACCGAACTCCTGGGGTAAATAGCCCAGGATACTTCGCGCCTTGTGGGGCTCCGCCAGGATATCAATGCCCTCGAATTGAACGCTGCCCTCATCGGGACGCTGAAGGGTCGCCAGCGTGCGCATCAAAGTGGACTTGCCCGCACCGTTGGGGCCCAGCAGTCCAAACATGCCGCGCGGCACATCGAGGTCAACGTGGTCGAGGGCACGGGTGCCATTGGCGTAGGTCTTGGTCAGTCCGCGGATGGTCAATAGAGTCATCATTTGATCTCCTTCACGGAGCGCTGATTGTCAACGAGGTCACGATCGATGTGCAGCAAGCGTGGATCCACACGGACGGCTGTAGGCAAATGCTCGAAGCTCCCCTCAAAGAGAGCCCGCGCGCCTTTGACGTTTACCTCAAGCCGCCGCGTATCGACCCCTTCATCGAAGTAGACATCGAGTTCCAAAGGGCCGGTGTATTCGTATGCGGTCTCCTCACCCTCTCCGTCACTACGCACGCCCTGGGCCATGCAGTCGACGCTAAGGGTGAAACCTCCCCCATCATTCGGAGTCGCCAGAGCTTTCGAAACGGAGGTTTCAAGGAAGGAGATATGATTCACCCATTCATCAAGGTGGGACGCGTACTGCGCCGGCAACTCCTCCTCAAGGGCCTCGAACAAGTCCAGTGACGTGATCGGCAAGCCCTCACTTCCGCCGTGTCCATTGACGAGTCGGGTAAGGGCGCGATCTATGGCTCCACGCCCGGCCAACTGGGCCAGGGAGTGGAATGCCATGTAGCCCTTGCCATAGTGCAAGTGCGCCTGGTCATCCACGTGAACCAGGGGTTTTTCTGCACGGTTCGCCCGTGCGCGCCCGGTGAGATAGGTGTGATAGTTGTACTCCACCATGCGCAAAGCGACCTCGTCGCCGTACTCCTCCTGCATCACACACAGGGAGCCGTACTGCGCCAAACTCTCCGAAGCGAAGGTCGATCCCTGGGCCTGCGCCGGCAGGACGTAGCAGTCCCACCATTGGTGCGCGATCTCGTGGGCTACGATCCACAGGAGCGGGTCGACATCGGCGAGCGACGCCTGCGCTGAATTGCGCGCAGGGAACTCAATCGCCTGCCCATCGCCCTCTGGCAGAGTGAAGGCCATGTTCTCGGTGAAGGCCATCATGCCCCCGGGAAAGGAACACGCGAAGGACGACAGACCGGGGATCTCACCCATCCTAATGATGCGTGTGGGACAGGGCCCCCAGTGTTCCTCAAAGTAGGCCAAGGAACGCTCCATGGCCCACAGAATGTGCGCTACGCGTGCTCCGTGGTCCGGGTGGTAATAGAGCTCCAGGTCAACCTCGCCGGCGCGAGCAACGACCTTGTCATAGCGGCCGCTCACAATAGGAAAGAAGGCTGAGATCGCCTCTTCCGTGCGGTAGTGGAAGTGTGCCTGTCCGGCGTCGAGGGATTGCTCAAGGAGCTCGCCCGGCCCCAGGGCCAACTGATCTTCGTCCGTGTGAATCCACAGCTCGACAGTGGCCCAGTCCGAACTACCAAAGCCCTGGGGACTCCCGCCCGCTGCGAGTTCCCGGCGGTAGGCCTCGGGTGTGATCAAGCCTTCCCAAGCCCCCAGACCTTGGCGTCCGCGCGGACGCGTGTCCTGCAATTCCCGCGAGTCGTCGTAGCCCAGGGTCGGGAAGAACTGAGCCCCGCGGAAGGCCGGATGGGTGCCGGGACCGCAGGAAAGGAACGTGCCGTTCTCCCTCAACCAGCTATCGGCCGGACGCGCGCCGAGGCCCGGGGGATTGAACTCGAGGTCAAAGTCGAGTTGTATCGATGCCCCCGCCAAGAGAGGAGGATCGAAGCGCACGACATGTGTTCCCCGCGAAGCCGCCGCTCCGGGCAGAACGCCCGCAACGAAGGCTGTCCCCGCTGAGCGCGTTTGCTCCACGCGGGCTTTGAATTCAGCGCCGCTGGCGAAATCCGGCCCACCGAAGCCCAGGCCATGTAGCAGAAGGTCAGGGTCATAGCCGAGGAGCATCTCTTCGATCGCCTCCCCATGACCGTTGTGCAGGCCGTAGCTACCGCGCACGCGCAGCCTTCGTCCCGTGGCGTCCAAATCCACATCGGCCTGCATGTCTACGACCTCGGGACGCGGGCGGCCACGCCATTCCCTAAAGTCTCGCTCGTAGTCCGCGAGGAATGCTTCGGTCGCATCTCTGTTCCAGCCCATGTCCGCCGCCAAGGTCGAACGGTGGAGGTGCAGGCCCCCGAGGGCGGCAACAAGAACTCCCAGGGCAAGCGTGGCCGCGCCGGCCACAGAGAAGCGCAATCTAGCCCGCGTCAGGCGCGCACCAAATCCCACGACTACACCACGGGGCCAGAGGTAGCCCGCGAGGAGAGCCAAGACCACAGAGACCTTCGTCCAATACATCTGCACGAGGAAGAACCGCGGCAGTGTGTGCCCCCATTGATCCATTTCGCTAAAGGCCGGTAGCTTGGCTCCCGCAAAAGCGAACAAATCGCTGCGCAGCCCCATCGATCGAAGCGCGATCCGGAGGGCCAAGAAAACCCCGACGGCGACATAGCCAGCCATCGGGCCACCGGCCAACGTCTGCAACAACAGGGCAATTGCCGCGAGCTGTAAATAGCCCAGCCCCACATGGGTCACGATCATGGCAACCTGGCCGAGGGTCGCCGCGTTCGCCGATTGAGACACCTGCAGGCCCCAGGCCAGGGCACCAAAAATCCCGATGCTGCCCATCACAAGCACAAGCAATGCCAGCATCTTTCCCGCCACGGTAGTGCCGTTGCCCGTGGGAAAGGAATCGATCGTGAGGTCCATGCGCGTCATGCGCTCGCGCCAGACCACCTCTGCGGAAAAGAGCACGATCATCAGGGTCAGGGTCAGCCTCGACGCTCGCTCCACGACATTCGCAATCGTCTGCGCGTTAGGGATCGAGCGCACACCAACGACGTGCTCCCCGATCTCCATACCGTAGTAAACAAGGGCCAAGCCACAGCCAAGGATGACCTTGTAACTCAAGCTACCAAGCATGCGTTGGAGCTCGAAGCGCAGGATCGCGAGGAACTGCTTCCAGCGCATGCGCGCGCCTGTTTGCGTAGCAATCTCCGGCAAATGAGCAACGACCCCGCCCATCCCCAGGGGTCCGCTGGCCGGGCGAGTGCCATCCCTGGCATCTGATCGCAACATGCTCCAAAGACGGCGCCGTAACGTGCGCCTTCTTCCGGCTTTCTCCCCTTGGTCAGAGCGACGTGCCCTGCGGGTGAATACGGCCCCGGACAAGCTGAGCGACGCGATCGTCATCAACACCCACAGCCCCCTGTTTAGCAGGAGATCGCCGGACAGGGGCGGCATCGAACTCGCGTATTGCTTCACGCTCCACGTGCGCGTCACCGCCTTCAACGCCGCCAGGCCAAGGGGATCCAAAAGAGCGGGAATGCGATAGCCGAAGGTCGCAACCGGCAGGGCCTCCGCCAGGTCCTGACAAAGCACAATGGCCAGGAGTCCAAGGAACGTCCTGCCCATGCTTCTGCTCCAAAGCGCCAAAAGGAAGATCATGCTCCCCACGAGCAATACGTTTGGCGCCAGGAACGACACCACCCCATAGACGAATGCTCCCCATGAGATCGGTCCGACCGCGGGATCACTGCCCTTCAAAACGACCTGGGTCACGGCCATGGCAATGACGCCGGCAGTGAGCGCAAGCATCGCAGCCACATAACCGCCGAGGAAACGACCAGCTAAGTAGGCCCGCCCATGGATCGGCGCGGAGAAGATAAGTGCCCCAGCCCCCGTGGAGAAATCACGCAGCGCCGCCTGCCCCACGGTCACCATCACGACGATCATGCCGACCGCCGAAAGAGCGGAGAGGCTGGTCAGAATGGCGTAGGGAACGTTCCGATCCAAGCGGCCTACGGCGACTTCCAGGAGCCCCATATCCGTCGCCGCGAAGCCCACCCCGGCGGCGATGCAGGCCAGGGTAGAGAGCCAAAGACCCGGGTGACGGACCTGCTGACGTAGCTCAAAGAGGAAGAACTCGCGGGACTGACCAATAACTGACATAGGTCAGGTAATAGCCAATCCAATCCGCCCTGACCAGCCTCAAAACCGGGTTTCTCAGGTTTTGGGGCACTGATTGGCAACACCCTTCCCCATCGCAGGACCGTCGACTCCCAAGCAGCCAAGAAAGGAACAAGCCCTGTCAACGGCGGGCGAGGTCGAAGTACTCACGGTCCCGGGACGGTTACTATCTTGTCGCCCCTCAGGAGCCAGGTGAGCACAACCGAGGGTCAGGCCGTTAGACCACGAAGAGACCGCGACCTCCCATGCAGAGCCCATTCGTCCGCTTCGCCTTGCCATTGATTCTACTGGCGGCCCAGATGTCCCTGGCCTGCGGGGGTCTTCCCGAAATGACCCGGGGCTATGAGGCCCAAGGCGACAGTCCCTACGTCCTCGTCCTTGGAACAGCGCAGGACGGTGGATTACCGCAGATTGGTTGCCGGCAAGTCTGCTGCGAAGCGGTGCGCGAAGACTCAACGCAGCGGCGCATGGTGACTTCGCTCTTGTTGGTCGACCCCGGCAGCGAGCAGCGCTGGTTGTTTGATGCTTCGCCAGATCTTCCCACCCAGGTAGAGCGGGCGCGGGGTCATGTCGCACCCACGCGAAAGGAAGGCGCGGGGAGACCGCCTCTCTTTGATGGCATCTTCCTGACTCACGCGCACGTTGGACACTACACAGGCTTGCTGCACCTCGGCCGCGAGGCATACGGAAGCGGCTCTATTGCACTGCATGCATCCCCCCGCATGCTCGATTTCCTAGGGCAGCACGGGCCTTGGTCGCTCATTCTCAAGGACGGCTATCTGGAACCCCAAGCGCTTGTCCCCGGCCAAACTCTACAGCTCACGCCCAGCCTCAGTGTCACCGCGATTCCCGTGCCCCATCGAGAAGAATTCAGCGACACTGTGGCCTTCCTTATCCGCGGTCCAGAGCGCGCTTTGCTGTACCTGCCAGACATAGACAAGTGGGATCGTTGGGAGCACTGGGAAAACCAAGGACCTTGGCGACGGTCCATTGAAGGTGTTGTCGCCGAAGTCGACTTCGCCCTGCTCGACGGCACTTTCTTTGGCGATGGAGAAATTCCCGGCCGGGCCATGGAGGACATCCCCCACCCCTTTATCTCCGAATCGCTGCAACGCTTTGCCAGCCTGCCTGCGCTCGAGCGCGCGAAGATCTTCTTCACGCACCTCAACCACACCAACCCCGCAGCGATCCCGGGCAGCAGCGCGCAACAGACAGTCCAGGAAGCGGGCATGTCAGTCGCCCGGGAACGCCAAGTCTTCGAGCTCTAGCGTTCCGCCACCAGGGGACCCGGTGCGGCCACGATGCCGACTGATCCCGCTTTCAACTCATCCGTTCCCAGGGGATGCGTCCAGGCGGGGTTGCCATCTAAAGTGTGAATCTCCAGACCTGCGACGGTGGTCATGAGTCGCACGCTGTCGCCGGTGAACTCCAGCACGCCGTATTGCGTCAGCACTTGACCGGAGCCAGAGACATCCAGCGTTCCGCGTGTGAGGCGAATTCTAAAACCCTTGGGGTCCTCGATTAGGAGTGCCGTCCCAGGTCCAAGCTCTGCCTTGCCGCCGTGCCCCGTGACTTCGACCGCACCGGTCTGTTGGGTGACGACCCAATCGCCGGTGACAAGTTTGCCCTCGGGGGCGCCACCGTTCAGGTCGCGCGTGCCGGCATGAACGCTTCCGTTTTCCCAGGTCGCCATCAACGTGGCAGGTCCCATGGAACCTGGGATGCGCGTGACGAGTGTGATCAAGAGCGCGGTACCGAGCACCGCCCGCATTCCGTACCACTTACGGGAACGACCGAAGCTGCCGACCTTAAAGGGCAAGCTGCGCACGTGTTGACGACGTTCGCGCTTGGCTCTGTCGAAGCGGGCTGCCGACATGGCGCGTCCCACCTTGGCCGTGGTTCCGACTGCGCCTCGATAGGACTCGCGACAGTCAGCGCAGACCAGTATGTGCGCGCGAAAAAGTGCCTGATCCTCGCTGCCCAGTGCACCGCCCACGTGCAGGGCTCGCATATGCCCGGCTCGCTCGCAGTCGATTCCATCCCCAAGGGGGGGCTGGCTCTGTCCTTCGTATTTACTCAAGAAATGGGTCCTTCCACTGTCAGATCGACGTTTTTGGGCTCTTCCTTGAGGAATCGCTCGGGGGTGCTTCCGGGGAAGCAAAAATGTCCTATCGCGGCCACCCAGCCTCGATCAGCGCCCTGGAAACCGCCTCTCCAGCCAGGCTGTGGGCTATTTCGTTGGGATGGTGGTCCGTGGGGTGAACCCAAAGGGAGGAGGCTTCATGGCCTTCCCAGGCATCAAACACCTGGACGGCCCCCAGGCCGAGCTCCCGGGCAGCTTCCTCCACGGCCACATAGATCGGCGCGTAGGCATGACCGTCATCTAGGCTCGCCATCTCCGGGAAGATAACCACGTCCAGGGGTACGTTGCGCGCCTCACAGACCCGGGCCATGCTGACAAGCCCAGCCTTCCAGGCTTCGAAATGACGCGAGCCCGGGGTGCCGGCGCGCAGATAGGTGGAGGTGGTCAAGGCGTCGATGCGGCGCGCGGCAAGAGCCCGCTCCAGCAGGAAGAACAGGCGCGAGTAGCGCGAAAGGCCGCTGGGGGAACCGAAGAGTTGATCATGCAATTCGACTTCCTGCACATTCTGGAAGTCGAAGTCCGTCTGGTCCCCCGGCGCGGCGTCCGTCTCCTTTGCCACGAAAAGATCGTTGGGAAAGAAGCCATAGATCACGCGGTCGACCGACCAGGCCAGGGCCTTGTGTTGCAGGACCAGCTCCACATCCAAGATGTCGTAGCCATTCACTCCGAAGTTCAGGACCTCCGCACGCTTCGGGCTATTCGCCTGCTCGTTCGAGTCCAAGTGGACCTGCAGCTTCGCCTCCAGGAATTCGCCCCAGGTCGCTTCAAAGGGAACCCCATGTCCAAAGGTAAAGGAGTCCCCCAGCACGGCGATTCGATAGGTGCCCTCGGGCTTCGTGTACTCGAACTCGGGACCACGGAAACCAGCGCTATTGATCACGGCCTCGACACACCCATCGGCGTCAAAGTAGGGCCGCCGCCAGGGGCCCTGGGCGTCGTAGCAGAGACGAAAGCGCGTGCCCGGGATCAATTCACCACGCAGGCCCTGGAGGTAGGGGTCGTTGCTCCTTTGAGTGAAGAGTGATTGGCCTTCCGGCGGCAGCTCGACCCACTTGTCGTTGTGGAAAGCCCGCAGACCAAAGGGCTGGAGCACTTCCGGTTCCGGCACGAAGACTCGAACGAGCATTTCCCCAAGGCCGCAGGCTACGACGATGGCAAGTCCTAGGACAGCGAAGCGCCGGAGCACCCCGTGGGGTGCGCCTCTGACTTGTATCGTCGACTGTGCCTCCATGTGGATGACCTATTCAGCCAGGCGGCGTAGGCCGGCGTCAATGCGCGCCAGGGTCCGCTCGGGGCCCAGGAGAGCCATGACTTCAAAGAGATCAGGGCCGCCCGCCTTGCCGGTCAACGCACAGCGCAGGGGCATGAAGAGCGCAGGGAACTTGATGTCCTGCTCCTTGACCCAGGCGCGCGCCTCTTCCCCCAGGGTCTTGGCCTGAACGCCGCCCTTGATGCGCGGCGCGAGCCACTCAGTGAAGTTCGCCAGTACCTCAAGGCCATTGGCCTGCTTGGCGGTGTTCTTGAGCGCCTTCTCATCGTAGACGACTTCGTCCTCGGAGGTGAAGAGGTAGCCGATGTGGTCGGGGACTTCGGAATAGAGATGAACGCGCTCCTGCACGCTCTTGCAGGCCTGGGTAAACCATGTGCCCCTGGCAGTGATGTCGTCGTCACTCATCAAATCCGCGGCTACGACAAAGGGCGTCGCCCGCGCCACGAAGCGCTCGATGGGCTCGTTGTGAATATATTCCCCGGCCATCCACAGGAACTTCTTGGGATCGAAGATCGAGCCCCCCTTGCTGACATCCTTGGGGTCAAAGTTGGCGATCAATTGCTCCAACCCGAAGACCTCTGTCTTGTCGTCGAGTGCCCAGCCTTGAAGGCAAAGGAAGTTCGCCACGGCCTCGGGTGAGTAGCCCTTGTCACGGTAGTCCTGAAGGGCCGTATCTCCCGTGCGCTTCGACAGCTTCTTGCCGTCCGTCCCCAACATCAGCGGAAGGTGAGCAAAGCTCGGAGGCTCGATCTCAAGCGCCTCGTAGAGCAGAACCTGCTTGGGTGTGTTCGTCAGGTGCTCTTCACCTCGCATTACATGGCTGATGTCCATGTCGGAATCATCCACCACGACCACGAAGTTGTAGGTGGGCACGCCGCTGGAACGCACCATGACCCAGTCTTCCACTTCATTGTTTGGAAAGGTCACGTTGCCACGAATCTGATCGACCAAGCTCGTCTCCCCTTCGGGAACCTTGAAGCGCATGACGGCTTTTTCGCCCGCCTTGATGCGCTCGAGTGCCTGCTCCTGGGGCTGACCACGGAAGGGACTACGATAGCCTCCGGTCTCGGGCAAGGCTCGCTGCGCCTCGCGATGTCGCTCCAGGTTCTCCGGCGTGTCAAAACACCAGAAAGCGTGCCCCGCATCCACCAGGGAATTGGCCACTTCCTCATAGCGTTCGAAGCGCTCGGTTTGACGGTAGGGACCGAAGTCACCGCCCACGTCCGGTCCCTCGTCCCACTCGAGACCCAGCCAGCTAAGGCCCTCCAGGATCAAGCGCTCGTTTTCCGGCGTCGATCGTTCCGCGTCGGTGTCCTCGATACGCAGGAGGAACTGCCCCCCATGGCGTCGGGCATAGGCCCAGGCGAAGAGGGCGGTGCGGGCTCCGCCGATGTGCAATTTGCCGGTAGGGCTCGGTGCGAAGCGGGTGCGAATAGGCTGGGTCACGTGGAGTGCTGGCAAATGCCGCGGGCTTAGGGAGAGGGAATTGGGAGACGCGCAGGGCCCCCCGGGTCAGAAAGAGAGTACGCCGCCCCCCGCCGGTCGAGAAGCCGCGCTTGCTCCCCAGGGACGAGACTCTGCATTCCATCGCAAGGTTTGCGCTCCCTGCCGCCTGGTTTGCGTTGGGAACGGGCGGCTTCGGTACTAGATTGCGGGCGTGAATGACACTAGCAACCCCACCACGGACGGCAAGACCGACCTCCTCAAGCACCCGGATCGCGCCTTAATCGAGCGCGCACCCAAGGTTCTTCTCCACGAACACCTCGACGGGGGCCTGCGCCCGGGCACGGTCCTCGAACTTGCCAAAAAGGCCGGCTACAAGGGCCTGCCCCACGACGATCCGGCAGCCCTCGGAGCCTGGTTCCACGCCGGTGCTGACCGCAAGAGCCTGCCCCTCTACCTGGAGGGGTTCATGCACACCATCGCGGTCATGCAGACGGCCGAGGCCCTGGAGCGTGTGGCCTTCGAGTTCGTCGAGGACATGGCCAAGGACAATGTCGTCTACTCCGAGGTGCGCTTCGCCCCGCACTTCCACACGGGCGGTGGACTGGGGCTCGACGCTGTCATGGTCGCCGTCCTCTCCGGCCTTGAGCAGGGGCAAGCCAAGTTCGGCGTCCAGGCAAATTTGATTGTCTGCGCCATGCGCAACGAGAGCCCGGAGCTGTCGGAACAATTGGTCGAGCTGGCCATCGCCTACCGCGAACAGGGCTGCGTCGGATTTGATCTGGCCGGCGAAGAAGCCGGACACCCGGCCAAGGAGCACCTGCACGCCTTCCAACTCGCCCGCCGTCAGAACTTCGCGGTCACGATTCACGCCGGTGAGAGCTTCGGCCCCGAGAGCATTTGGCAAGCCCTGCAGTATTGCGGCGCCCATCGCATCGGTCACGGCACGCGCCTGGTCGAGGACCTCGTGATCTACGAGGGCAAGGTCATCAAGGTCGGACCCCTGGCTCAGTACGTCTTGGATCACCGCATCCCCCTGGAGATCTGCCTGCAGAGCAATGTGCACACGGGCGCCACCCCATCCATGGCCGAGCACCCCTTCGGGCTCTTCTTGAAGCTCGGCTTCCGCCTCACGCTCAACACAGACAACCGCCTGATGAGCGCCACGACCATGTCGGACGAGTACATGATTGCCGTCGAACAATTCGGTTGCAGCCTGGACGACCTGGAGACCCTGGCACTCAACGGAATGAAGTCGGCCTTCGCTCATTACGACGAGCGCTGTCGCATCATCTTCGACGACATCAAGGTGGGCTATCGCTCGCTCCGTGCGGAGCTCGGACTTCCCCCGCGCCAGAAGTACGGCGAGGCACCGCGGTGATCCAACGGGGAGGAGAAACGGGGGCGACGCTTCTGGATGTGCGCGAGCACTCACCCCAGGCCTTCGCCGGGTCCGTCGAAATGCTCGACGTCCAAAGCGAGATCCTGCGCGACAACGCCTTGGGTGATCCTTGCCTGCGCGAACTCGTGGTTTACTCCCCCCCCGGCGACTTCGATGCCCAATCGGAACTGCCGCTTCTCCTGGTACTCCCCGGCTTCAGCGGGAACGGTCGCGGCTGGTTCGACACGCACTCCTGGTGGCCCGGTTGGGTGCAGACCTATGACCGCGCTGTCCTGAGCGGCGAACGCCCCCCCGTGCGCCTCGCGGTCCCCGATTGCATGACGCGCTTGGGCGGCAGCCAATACGTCGACTCCCCCGCCGTCGGGGACTACGCCAGCTACGTTGCCGGAGAAATCGTGCCGCTGCTCCTGGCGCGCCACCCCGGCGCCCAGGGTCGCTTAGGTGTGATGGGCAAGTCTTCCGGGGGCTTCGGCGCCCTGCGCTTGGCAATGCACAATCCCGGCCTCTTCCAGGCCTGCGCGTCCATCAGCGGCGACTGCGCCTTTGACCAGCACTACCCCCATGAGTTCCTGAACTGCCTACGCGGTTTGGTGGCCCACGGGGGTGATCCGGCTAAGTTCCTCGAGGCCTTTGCGGAGAAGCCCCAGCTCGGCGGCGACGGACATGCTGTCATCTATGTCTTGGCCTGTGCGGCCTGCTACTCGCCAGGCAAGCCCGGCGCCGATGGCCTGCCTTTCAAGCTGCCCTTTGACCTGCGCACCGGCGAGTTGATCGACGATGTCTGGCAACGTTGGATGGACTTCGACCCCCTGCGCCTAGTCAAGACCTACGCGAATTCCCTGCAGGCGCTGAAGCTGCTTTGGATCGAGTGCGGACTTGCGGACGAGTTTCATCTGCAGTGGGGAGCACGACGGCTGAGCACCCTGCTAAGCAAGCAAGAGATCGCCCACACTCACGTGGAACACCCCGGTGGGCACCGCGGTATCGATGGACGCTATGGCGAGGTCGTGGCGGCCCTGGCGGCAGCTCTCTAGGTAGGGCTCTGGGCAGCTCTACGTCGCGGGTCCTGCTCTGCCTGTTCCGGTTGCCCCTCTGGGGTGTCCCGCGCTAGCCTGGTCTCTGCCTTCAGGATCATCTGACCCCGCCCTGCAGCTATCCCCATGACGCGCTTCGTCGCCTTACTGCCCATCGGCGCCATCCCTCGGATGGCGTTCTAGCCCGTGGCTCCTTCCAGGACTCGCCGCGCTGTCGTCATAGGTGGTGGTATCACGGGAATCTCGTCCGCCTATTACCTGGCAAGGGAAGGCTGGGGCGTCACGCTCGTGGAGCGCGCGCAACTGGGTGCAGGTTGCTCGCATGGGAACTGCGGCATCATTGGGATGAGTCAGGTACTTCCATTGAACGCACCCGGTGCCGTCCGGAAGACGCTGATGGGCATGCTCCAACCTGCTTCGCCCTTCTCCATTCCGCCGCGCTTCGATCCGGGTCTGTGGCTTTGGCTAGCGAAGTTTGCCCTGCGCTGTAGCAAGGCGCACATGCTGTCATCCGCGCGGGTGCGGAGGGCCTTGCTGGAGGCGACAGAGATTGCCTATGGCGAGCTATTTGAGCAGGAGTCCATCGAGTGTGAGGTGCGCCGCGAGGGTTCCTTGCTCGCTTTTCAATCCAAAGAGGCCTTTGTGGGACACGGACACACGGATGCGTTGCTGCGGGCGGAATTCGGGCTTGCTGCAGATCGCTACGAGGGCGATGCACTGGTCGAGCTTGAGCCGTCCCTCCGTGATGGTCTCGCCGGTGGCTGGCACTATCCCGGCGACTTCCATTTGCGACCCGATCGACTGATTGCGTCCTGGAGCGCGGTCAATGCCAAGTGGGGTGTAGAGGTCCGGGAAGAGACTGAAGTCCTGGGCATTCACGCCGACCCCAACAGGGCTGGACGAGCCTCCGTCGTAGTCACAGACAAGGGCGAACTGGAAGCCGACTGTGTTGTTGTCGCCACGGGAGCCATGGCTCCCCTCTTGAACAAGCAACTCGGCTGCCGCCTCAGCGTGCAGCCGGGGAAGGGCTACTCCATTACGCAACCTCGACCGGAAGCCTGTCCAAATCGGCCGGTCATCTTCGCGGAGCACAAAGTCGCGGCGACTCCCTTTGAGGACGGCTATCGCCTGGGGAGCACGATGGAATTCACGGGCTATGACCCTCGGATTCGTCCCGCGCGATTGGAGCTCTTGAGGAACGCAGATGCGGTCTACATGCGGGAGGCGAGTCGGGGTTCTGGCGAAGAAGCCTGGTTCGGGTGGCGCAGCATGACCTCTGACGGCCTACCGATCATCGACCGCAGCCCACGCTTTGGGAATGTGATCGTGGCCACGGGGCACAATATGCTGGGGCTGACCCTGGCTCCTGTGACCGGCAAGCTAGTTGCTGACCTTGCGGCTGAACGCAAGCCACAGCTCGATCTACAACCCCTGCGCATCGATCGCTAGATCGATGTCAGGCCGGCTCCGATGGGTTTGAATCGGTGGTACGGAACCAGGGTTCCGAACCGCCAGTTCAACGCCCCAGTGTCAGGTGATGCGCATCGCCCGGGGCCAGGTTGATGCAGGACTCTGCGGGTCGTCCATCGTCGGTGGTGGCAATCACGCGCAGGCGACCCGCCACCATGCGCCGCTACTCCGCCCCCGTCTAGACCATCACGCAACCGGAACCCAATCGGCAGCGCGCGGGACGATCCGTGCATACAACGGCGGTACGGAACCGGCTTCCGTACCGCCGTAAACCCGCTATGCCGTAGCGGTGCCATCGACTCGGCGTATGAGGTACTCAATACCGGAGAGCATGACGACGAAGAGTTCGACGCCCCAGAAGATGGCGAGGCTCAGGAAGATGCCGTTGGTGAAGCCGTAGCTGTGGAGGCCGATGCTCAACAGGTTGACTCCCCACCAGGAGGCGGAGATCACGATTGCACCGAGGACATTCATGACGGCAAAGCCGCGGTCATGGATGTAGCGGCCCATGCGCAGGTGCAGCATCAACAGGGACCAAATGCAGATCAGCAGGGCGCCATTTTCCTTCGGGTCCCAGCCCCAGAAGCGGCCCCAGGAATCGTTGGCCCAAACGCCGCCCATGATCGTTCCGAAGATCGAGAAGAGCAGGCTGAAGCACAGCACGCCGTAGGTCATGCGAGTGATCGTGCGATAGAACTTCTTGTCCCCGCGTTTAAAACCGAAGAGCTTGCCGAGGATCCAAACGTGGGCGATGCCCGCCGCCAGGAGTCCACCCGCATAGCCCATCGTGATCGATGTCACGTGGATGGCCAGGTAGTAGTTTGTGTCGAGCACAGCTACGACAGAAGCCATGGTGTCGCCGGAACTCGCGATCTCCTTCAACTCATAGCGGCCGGCCAGGAACATTCCCCCTAGCCCCATCACCGCCGCGACACCGAGGGCCACACGATCGCGGGTCAACCACTCGGCGAATAGCGCGACCAGCACCACGACGCAGGTGACAAAGAGCACCGTGTCGTAGAGGGATACCACGGGGGGGCGCGAGCGAATGATGCAGCGTGCGACGATGCCACCAACGCCAAGCGCCAATCCAGCGGAGACTAGGACCCATACGATCCGGCCAAAGATCGGCTTCTGGGGAACCAGCCATCCAATGGCCAACACCAGGAAACCGAGCAAGAACAAGACCAAGGCGTTCGTGAAGGGATCTATCCGGTCCAGCTTCACCTCTAGGGGAATCGTGCTGTATTCGTCACGAACTCCGGCCATTGTGCTCAGGTCCTCATGCAGGACCTGTAGGGCGCCCTTGAAGGCAGCGGGATTCCCGCGCGCCATCTCGAGGGCCTCCAACTCAGCCAAGACCCGCAGTTGGCTTTCCAACGCAAGTTCACCCTCAAAGGCAGCCATGATCACGTCGGAAACGCGCCACCATGCCAGAGGATCCGTACTGCCCGCGGGCGGCGGCATCAGCGTCATGGACCCACCGCCTGATTGAACGGCCGAGTCCAGCTGCCCAAAGAGATTCCGGTAGGGATCGTAGTCCGAACTCACTCCGGTCTGTGCGGCGTCCGCCAGGGCAGAGAACTCGCGCACCTTCATCAGAATGGCAGAAAGCGTCGCGTGATCGCCCCCGTACAACTCCTGCAGATCCGTACCGGTGATCGTGAAGTGCTGCCCAACCACGGCGAAGGTGTCGAGCAAGCCGTCGAAGCGCCGCAGGTCATGGGCCAGCTTGAGCGTCTGCGACTGAACCGGGCTTTGCTCCTTGGGGTCGATCTCTGCGAATCGCATGGCCTCGCTCACGAGAGCACCGCGGATCCCCCGTAGCTCGTTGTAGCTGTAGCGATCACTCTTGCGCTTGTCGTTGCCCTGCGTATCCATCCCCGCAGCGGCCAAGACCGCGTCGTTCTGCACGCGGAAGCACTCATAGTCCATTGCCTGCGCGGGGAAGAACATGCAGTCCAGCAGCCAAGCCATCTGCTTGACCTCTTCCCCCGAGGGAAGCTCAAGGCTGCGCTTGCCATTGAGGATCAAGAGATTGAGGCCCGCGAGCTTCTCCAGGGGCTTGATGCGACCGCCGTCCTGAACCGGCAAGGTTGCGAAGAGGTCGATGACCTCCTGATCCCAGGGTTCCGTGCGGCCACCCTCGTCCTGGGCAGAGCCAAGCAGCCCAGTGGAGAGCAGCGCAAAGATTCCGAGCAACAGTCGCACAGTCAGACGATTCCGCTGATTCACGTTCTTCATGATTGGGTGGAGATCTTTTTCTTGAACTCGGCGAGTTGCTTGCGGCTGAAGCGAAAGAGGGTACGACAGAAGGTGATCAGCAATCCCAGTGCGATGACCCACATCGCATACTCCGGCCACTTGTCGGAGGGGTTGCGGACGACCGAGAAGACCGAGAACAGCGGGTCTCCGGGGCGAGCATTGGACGGTCCCCAGGAGGACTGGAAGAGCACCAAGCCACCGTCGCGCAGGGGCTCGTTCATTTGGATCAGGATCTTCTCGTCGCCCCGTCCATCGATGCGTGTCACGACGCTCCGGAAAGCCTTAGCCATGGACATGCCAGGGTGATCCTCCTTTACGAAGTCCTCCAGCCGAATGTCGTAGGGCATCGAATAGCGCGTGTGGCGCATATCGATCGCAAAGCGCTTCCCGTCAGCCAGGATGATCCAGGGCGTGCGCTGGGCTCCGAAGAGGATCGAGCGCTCGACCTTGCCGTCGATCATGACCTCAGCGTGCATGCCGGCGAGGTTCCTCTCTGACTCCGAATCGGGATCGAACTTTAGGATCCCATAACCGTCAATGACCTCACCGGTGGCCTCCCAGTTGGGCCCCTTCGGCAAGACGTTGCAGTTCTTGACAAAACCCCTGAGCGTGAGATCGAAGGGCAAGTCCGCATTCCGAAACACACGCTGCTGGCCGCCGGTGAGAAACGTGAAGGAGTCGTCGGGGATGATGTACTCCACACGACTCGCCTTGCCTTCCATCTCCCAGATCGCCACCTCCCAAAGGGTGTAGCTTTGGAAGTGACCCGAGCGACGCTCGTCGGACAAGGTGCGCGAGTTGTCCTCTTCCCACAGGGTCAGATGACCCTCCTGGGAGTTGGTCATCTTCACCAGCCCCGCGCCCATCATGAAGATGATCCCGAAGTGAATCAGGATCACACCGGCGTTGCGTGCGGCCCAATTGATGCGCAGCAGCCCACCGACGATGAGATTCAAGGTCAGGATCATCATGCTCGTCACACCCCCGGGGAAGATGGGGAGGTTCATGCCGCCCACCTCGCGCCAGAGGAAGAACGAGTTGAAGAACATCTTCTTGGCTTCATAGAGCCCGTGATCCCTCTGGTGCAACGTTCCAAAGAGCGTCAACACAAAGAGGAACGAGAGACACAAGCAGCAGAGTCCGTAGGAACCCAGGATCCCAATGACCCAATTCAGGGGGCCCTTGGGCTTCGCTGCCGCTTCCGCCGAGGGAGTCGTTGATTCTTTCAAGGCTCTATTGCTCCGTGAGCGAGGCGACGAAGGCGATGAAGTTGTCGCGCTGGCTGGCGACCTCTGCATCGGGCCCGACCATCTTGACGAAGATGCTCTTGCCGGAACGGATCAAGGGAACAGCGAGAACACGATTGGCGCCACCGCCGGTAGACGCCATGCCCTGGTAGTCTCCAGTGACATCTAAGAGCGGTGATTGGACGCCGAGGATCTCCACAAGCTGCATCGCATCGATGTCCTCCTGGGTAACCGGATCCAGGCCAAGTTCGCCACGCCAGCGAGTCAGGTTCGCCGCAAGCCCGCCACCGTCGCCAACCAAGGCAATGATGTAGCACTCCGAAGCCCCGATCTTGAGATTCACGTTGCGAATTCCGCCTTGCCGGCCTTCGCTCCAACCTTCAGGTAGGTCATAGCTGAAGCTGCCCGAAGCAGAGCTCACACCTGAGGCATTCATCTGCGCTTGCACCGGCTCGGACTCGGGCTCCCCGTGACCTTCCCCCGGTGCATGGTTGTGACCGCTGTGATCCTCCTCATCCGGCGCACCGGGCTCGCTAACCGTAAGTGTCGCGAAGAGTCCCTCGAAGTTGGAGCGCTCCGCGCTGACTGCATCCGCGGGACCCGTCATCTTGGCAAAGAGCGTAAACTGCGGCGTGGGAAGGATGTAGCCAAAGAGACCCCAATCGTCCTGGGCCGTGCTGCCCATGCCGCTGTAGGCACCGCGCAGGTCAATGACCGTGGCGCTTGTCCCAAGGAATAGTCCCCTGGGCAGCGCGTCAACCTCAGCTGAGGTGATCGGAGCTAACCCCATTTGCTTGCGCCAGCGGTTGGCGTTGTCCGCCAAGCCGCCGCCGTCGCCACCCAAAAGAGTCAGCGTGCATTCCATTTGCGGATTGCCCGCGGGACGCAGGTTGACCAGGCGCGACTCAGTCGCCGGCAGTTCCTCCCAGCCCGAAGGCAGGTCGTAGAGGAAAGGATTCTCCGCGGGTGCGGAGCTTCCGCTCGATCCAGCCGAAGGACGAGTGGATGGCCCGGCTCCAAAGCGCTGCGCACCGGACGCCCCGGGCGCCCAGCTTGCTGGGATATTCACGACTTCTCGCGTCTCGGTGATTTCGAAGTCACCCTCAGGAGAACAGGCGGTCAACAACATCCCAAATCCAAGGGCAGAGCCCAGGATTAGGACACTTCGCCCACGCAGATCGCGGAGCGGTCGGAGAATTCTCTGCATCGATGAAAACCGGGCTCGTCCCGGCACTGAGGAGGTAGCGACGCGCCACACCCAATGTGTGCGCGCTGGCTGCCTTCCAGGGGGCGCAGCCTAGCGTTTCCGGAGGGGAGGGTCCCCCCCTGAGTTCCCCTTCCTTTTTGTCGATCGGGGCGTTGCCTAAACTGGCCTCAAATCGCCTGCAATCAGCCCCTTCGTACGTAGATCCAACCTTGGACAACCTACTTCAGCTCGAATGGGTATACGCCCCGTAGCTCACCGCTCCAGAGCGGGCCAGGGCCTGCCCAACCTACTCCCCGGGGACCCGTGTCAAAGTCCTCCAGATCGAGTTCAAAGCGTGCCTCGACCCGATACACACCGGGACCACGCACGGGAAACCAATCCGCCAGGTCGACCTCCGTCTCCCAGTACTCCACGGGAGCCAGCTGGACGCTCGATCCCAGGCCGCCGAAGTCGTAGTCAGCGGGAGGCCCCGGCAGGCTGAGCCCAGCCCGGGTCGCCTGGAAATCAAAGCGGTTGTCCCGGCCCGAGGCGGCCCAGCGGCTCCCGGTCCCAAAGGCAACAGCCTGGGCCCCATTATTGGTGATACGGACAGTGGCAGGCAGGCCCCCATCGGCTGTGGTTACCGTGGAGTGCACGTAGAGCGTCAGCTCCAGGTCAAGCTCTGGCTCCACGCGCTCCAAGGGCAGGACCCCAAGGCTACTCGCCACCTCGAGAGCAAGGTCCCGCTCCGCCATGAACCAGTGCTGCGCCAGATCCGTGCCACTGGAGCCGCCGTTGCACGAGATCTCAATCTCCCCACCGACCAAAACGCTACCTAGGAGTTGCTCCATGTCCGCGGGACCCTGGGTCCAAATGACAATTGCGAAACGCGAGTTGTCGTTCTCCACCGAATGCACTTGGGCACCCTCGATGGGACGCAGCTGGCCCCCGACCATTAGCTGCATCACCGACCTCGGCAGGGCTACACAGGACACGAGCAGGACAAGCAGGCTGGCAAGAACTCGCATGGGGCTACGGAGCTAGAGGACCGTGGGCCTAGCGCTGGGGCGGTTCCACCTCGCGCACGATCGCCCCGCGCTCGTCATCCATAACCAGGATCGCAAAGCGTTCGTGGGTACCAGATCCTTCGCCCGAAAGGGAGGCATAGTCGAAGCGCCCACGCAGATCCGTGTAGCCGTCCTTGTGGAAGCGAACGCTGCCATCTTTCAGACGCACGAAGACCTTTACATAGGTGCGTGACAGGGCTGCACCGTTCTTAGCGTCGCGCACCTGAAGCTGACCGTAGCCCTCCATCAGACGCACACGCAGGGTGTTTGAGTAGCAGGCGGCGCGGCGCACAATGCCTGCGGCCCGCACTTCGACCACGACGTTCGAATTGGCGTAGGCCGCAGGCAGTGGCATATCCAGGCGACCCTCGACGGACCCGCTCAAGTCCACGGAAGAACGGCTGGCGGGTCGCACGAACCCGAAGGCGTCCAGGGCAGCTTCACCGAAGGGGTGGCTCGAGAACAGCAGTTCGACATCCATGGGATAGAAGCGCAGTTCGCATGCTTCGAGATTCGTGTGCTCCAAGCGGATGCTGTCCCCCAGGATTTCGAGGCCGATGCTCGCATCCCCCGCCGCCAGGGCTCCCTGGCTGGAGGCTTGATCGGCGTCTTCGCTAGGGTCGGAAACGCTGCCCTGCACTTCGTCCAACTGGCTGACGACGGCGGCAAAGCGCTCGCGCCAATCCCCCAGGGGGAACTCGGCGTAGGAATTCGCGAGGGCGCGCACTTCCTCGGGATCGTTACCGAAGAAGGCCATGTAGCAACGCATGTAGTCGTACTGAAGACGACCTGCTCCAGCGCTGGTCAACTCCGTAGCGTCAATCATGTCAAAAGCCCCCAGGGCCTCTTCGATACGATTCTGCAGGAGCAAGCTGTAGGTCAACTCCATGCGGTCCTCGGGGCCAATGCTGCTGCGGTAGGTCAGAATCGTCAGAAGCTCCGCATAGTGCTGGGCCGCGCTCGCATTTTGCATGTCACGCCCGCCCGCGAAGGCATGGCTCCGCGCCAGGATGAGTGGCTCGAACTCCATGCGTTGGAAGCTGCGCCGTTCGATCGGCTCAATCGTCAAGAGCCTGGAGTCGAGTACGGGGCCACAACGACTGATGAAGTTGATCGAATTCCCCAGGTACTCCGCCATGCTAGCGGCGTCGCGATGCTCCAGGCCGTAGGCCCAGAGTCTGGTATCGAACACATGGCGCGAACGCAAGTGCTCGAGAATGGCCTCGAAGGCAGCACGCTCGTCCATGCGCCAGGCAATGCGCTCCAGGTCGAGGTTACCCAGGTTCGAAGCAGCTAGGAATCCCAGGACGTCGGCTAGGGAGCCGTTCTGAGATACGTATTCCCAGGAGGTCGTGTCAACCACCGTGGCCCGTGCGACGACAGGCAAGCTGCGAGCTTCGGAGGAAGCGATAATGCGCTCCGACTCGGACACCTGGGCGGGGTAGTGGGCCGCCTGACCCGGACGCGGGAAGTAAAAGGCGTAGTCGATGGTCTGGGTCCCGAAGCCGCCCAGCGTTACATCCATAGCCCGCGTCGTAAACCCACCCTGAACCGGCAAGGCCCCCTCGGGGATCTGCAGGAACACCTCCAAGCTGCGCGCAGTGGAGGTCGGATTGGTCAGGACAACTTTGCAGCCGTAGGCTTCGCCGGCGACGAATTCCTCGGTTACATAGGCATCGACTTGACGCCCATCAACCACCTTCGTGGGGCTTGCGAGGGAGTGGTAGCTGTGGCTGGCTAGCAGTGGCGCAGCTTCGGTATTACGTTCAGCGACGCTCAATTCGCGGCGCAGCATCAGAAGCGGGCCACCGGCCTTGAGCGTCACGCTTGTTCCATCCCGGCTGACGCTGTGCTCAGGGGAAACGAAGGGGAGTTCCAGCACGGCTAGGGCCAGCAACATCTCCGTCGCATTCCCAGCCGCCAGATCGAGGTTGCCCGACACAAAGGCACCGGTGCCACCCACATTCCGGTGCGCGACGAAGTCGCCCCAGAAGGCATGGGCCGGCACTAGGCCATAGGTCATCTCGCCGATACGGTGTCCACGGTAATAGGTCTCCACTAGGCGCCGCGTGGTTGCGACGTTGCGATAGAGCTGCTGCATGTTTGCGCGCAGCTCGAGCGTGGAGGCCAGGGAGGCCTCGTCGTAGAAAAATCCTAATGAAGGCACAAACGGGCTATCGTTGTTGAAGTCAGGCTCCTCTTCAGCCTCCTCCATATCCCCCGTGTAGCCGAGTCCCCTAAGGGTCTCTGCGGGGCGCTCCGCCTTGTCCTTCTTCTCTGACTGACGCTCCACGCTGCGCGTAGCCGTTTCGGCGAGCAGGCCCCAGTCATCCCCGGAGAGTTCATCGGCACCGAGCATGCGATCGAAGCGGTAACGCGCGCCGGCGCCGCTGGGATTCACGAGGGCAACGAGGTCGAGCACGTGCTTCTCGATCCCCGCATCCCCCAGGCGTTGGCCCAGTAGAATGCGCTCAACGACATTCAAGCGCCCAAAGCGCCAGGGCTCGAGGTAGCCGCCGAGCTCACGCCCGAGCAACCACTCGTCCATGAACTCCAGCTCAATCTTGTTCGCGAGGGTCGGGCGCACAATCTCATTGAAGAAGGGGCGATCCTTCTGGAAGAGGAAGAAGTCCAACTCGTGGCAGGCGAATTCCGAGTAGAGCTCGAGCTTCTCGCTGGCCTCCAATTCGGGCCATCCCAGGAGGAACTTGAAGTCCTGCAAGGACGCGTCCGCTCCCAGGGTCTGGAACAGTTGAAACACCGCCGCAAGCGAATCGATCAGTTCGAGTTCCGAACCCTGCAATTGCTCGAAGGTGGCCGCTGCCCCCGTGTCAAGGAACTCAATACGCCTTTGCTCGGTGATCAAAGCAGCGGCCCCCAAGGCATCCCGCAGGACACGTGTGCGCGGAACGAGGGGAATTTCACTGCGCAGCAAACGACGCTCCAAAGTGTCATCAAGGTCGGTCGCAAGGACGGTCACGTGCTGCCCCTCCCCTAGGGCACTCAGGGGCACACGAATGACGCCTTCAGCATCGGGTCGCAGGTTGTAGACGGTCTTCGCCGCCTGCGGCAGGAAGTCCAGATTCGCGAAGACACCTGGTGACATGAAATCCCGTTGCCCTTCTCGCCCGCGGCCACCTGCGCGAAGATTGCGATCCCCCCCCAGGCGCCCCCCAAAGTGGCCACCGGAACCGCCGCCAACTCCAATGACGGTATCCGTGTCTTCGATCGACCAGGGATTCAAAAGCATCCCCGGACGGCGCAGCATGTTGCCCGGAAAGCGCGGTGCCAGACGGCGGTCGAGGACATACCGCACCTCGTCACTGAGGGCCCGTCCCGAGGCAAACTCGGAATCCGGCAGGGCCACCTGCAGGGGCAGACGCTGCAGGAAACCTCGGCTCTCCAAGAGCTCAAAAGCACTATTTGAGGGTAGATAGCGGGAGGCAATCAGGTGCACGCGCGTGGCGGCATTAGCGTTCCGAAGACGCAGAACAAGCTCTTCACCTTCGATCTGTGGTTTCCCGAGCTGCAGGTCACCCCGGCCCTCCTGGGGCAACCAGCGAGTCTCTCCTGTGGCCCAGCCGCGGTTCCATTCGGCCTCCGTGACGCGCACATCAATTGTCACGTCGGCATCCACCAGGTGCAGCGTGTAGTCACCGGCGGCGAGACCGCGCAACTCGAGGAAACCGTCGGCCTCGGCGAGCTTAGAGGAACCGTCGGAATAGACGACTCCGGCACGCTTCTCCACCAGGGAAACCCGCCGGGGGCTTAGTCCACCGCTGGCCGTGGCTAGGGGCAAACGCAGGACTTCCCCCACGACTCCGGAGATCGCCAAGGGGTAAGTGCGTCGATCGGTATCCAGGGGCCAAGCTCCGACCTCTGAAGGAAAGCCCGAAGCCTTCAAGGCCGTAACGCCAGGAAGTTGACCAAGGGTTAGGCGACCGACCGCATCGGTTTGCAGACGGACGGTCAGGTCGTCCGTGTAATCTGCAAGGGTCATCACGAGCGTCACGACGCGACCAGCCCGCGGCTCACCGTCTTTGCCGAGGACATCGAGGGCGTATCCGGCGGACGAACGCGATAGAAGCGGGCTCTCGGTCCGATCCGTGCTATCGACGTAGTTGACGCGGAAGGACTGGCTGTGCGCAACCAACTGTTGCTCCTCGCCGCCTGTCATCGGCTTCAAGTGACCACGCAATTCGAAGCTGATCTCACGCAGGCCCTCGGGAACCTGGAACTCAGCCAGGGCTTCGACCAGGACAGATAGGGTGGATCCCTCGACCTCACGGCTGGAGGCGATTCCATCTAAGCTCGTCGAACGAATCGTCAGCACCGGATCCTGCATGAGATCCGTGGCCACGAACTGTCCATTCAGGGTCAGGGTCGGTCGCAGGACAACCTGGGCCAACTCGCCAGCCAGGAGACTCTCGCGCGGCAGATAGAAGCCCGCCTCAAGGGCGTACTCCTCGCCGCGGTGATCGAAGCGCCCCAGGGAGGCGCGCTCGCCTGAAACCAGCACCAGGGAACGAGCTTCCGGATCCGTCGAAAAGGGCAGATAGATCTCCCCTTGTTCATTGGCCGTGTACTCGCGTCCACCGAACCAGACGGCCGCATCGGAATGCGCAGCGCCGGCTTCGTCAAGGACTCGCAGCGCGTGGCCCGCGGCCGTTAGGCGCTCGGTGAAGCGTAGCTCTCCCTTATGCACCACGGCACGGCTCGACACGCCACCGCCGACGAGTTCAACGACGTAAACGCCGGGCTTCGCCAGGTTCGGTAGTTCGATGCTGCGGCGCACCCTCTGAAGCGCTGGCGAGTCAAACTCCAGGGTGAACTCTTCCTGGGAAACCAGGCCGTCCAAGGTGATCCCCGCGTCCACTTCGCGTTCCAGGGTTCGATAGTAGTTGAAGGTGTCGATCTCGAAGACCTTCACCAGGAGCCGCGGGATGTTCTTGACGTCCACCTCAAGGGTGACGGGGTCCAGCGCTCCGAAGGTGTGCTGCTGCTGCCGGGCGAAGTTCAACTCGACCCGCTTTTCCAGGGCCTCGAAGGCAGATGCCGAATCCAGCAACTCGTACCAGCGGGCACGTTGACCCACTCCGGCCAGCAGTTTCGTCTCCGCGAATAGACGGCGCAGGTAGTCCTCCCGCAAGGTCTCGTCAAAGGCCGCCGTGTTGGTATCGCCCACCAGGAAATGTGCGACGCAAGCACGCACGAGGCCCTCGTCGTTGCCGATTGGACCTAGGCCAGTGCTGTACTCCTGCCCGAGGTTGACCGTATTTGCCCCCGTAGCTGCGCGCATCAGTTCGCTGCGCACATAGCTCGCACTTCTCGGCAAGCGCAGATAGGCCACGAGGTCCGCACGGTCAAGGTTCCCCTGGCCAAGGTCATGCTCCAAGCGATGGTAGAGCACATGCGCCTTGAGCGAGTTGAAGGCGGGCGACAGTCGCGCAGCGAATCGTTCGAGTCGCTCGAGGTAGGCATCGCGCTCTATCGCATTCGAGCGCCAATTCGAATCGTTCGAGGGGTGCAAGCGCCGCAAGACCGCCTCCACGAACTTACTACCCCTCAGGAGACTTGGGCGCAGACGGGCGCATTCCTCTAGCTGCGCCAAGGTCAGGTACTCGTGCACCGGACGCGAGCCCAGATCGTTCTTGCGCCTGTTTTCCAGATCGCGCACCACGAGAGCACTCAGATTGGGTACATCGGGACGCGTCAGCCTCGTGAGCAATTGCCCCAATTGGCGCTGCGACAGCTCCGTCACTGCCAGGGAAGGTAGGGCTGCATCCCGGAAACCCGCCAAGGTATTGTTGTTCAGACGCAGGGCCCGATCCGTCAAGCGCGCGACAGAGAGGAGATCTCCATTCAAGGTCGCCGGAAGATCCATCTCATCCTCGGGCACGAAGCGCTCATACCCCAGATTCAAGCCGAGCACGCGCCCCAGGTGTTCCCAGGTTACCTTCGGATCCGCTTCGAAATTCAACAGGACCTGGCGGTTCCACATCTCCGGCCTGCGAGCGGAGTTTTCATGCTCCTTGCCCCATTCCGCCAGGAGTCCGGCTGCCGCTCCGAAGTCTCCACGTCCCTGTTGAAAGAGGCAGTGGTAGTAGAAGTAATCGTCCGTCCCGGGGATCAGCTCCCCCAGGAGCGCCGCGCGGTTCTCCGAGAGTGCATAGCGCTCTTTGAACGTCTGCCCCTCTTCCTGGACTGCTAGCAGCGCCGGACCTAGAAGCGAGTGGGAGACCGGCGCGGAAGCCAAGGAGGCCCCCACGGCCAAGACGATGGCTGTCAAACTCAGACTGCGTTGGATCGGGTGGCGCATGCTATTCAAGGACGTGGCGTTACTGATGATTCTCTGGGACATGCGGTGCACCTATTGCTGCGGCGGAGCGGCTTCACGGACGATGGCCCCACGGTCATCATCCATCACAAGAATGGCGAAGCGCGCGTGGCCGCTGCCCCCCGGACCGGAAAGTGAGGCGTAGTCGAAGCGCCCCCTCAGATCGGTGTAGCCGTCCTTGTGGAAGCGTTCACTCCCGTCAGACAGACGCACGAAGACCTTCACATAGACACGGCTGAGCGGATCGCCGCTCGCTCCGTCGCGCACCTGCAACTGGCCGTAGTTCTCCATCATGCGCAGGGACAGCGTGTTGGCGTAGGACGCCTGGCGACGGACAACACCGGCGCCGCGCACTTCGACGACGACATTGGCCGTGGCAAAGGCGCTGGGCAGGTCTAGTTCCACGCTGCCTTCCAACTCCCCTGAGAGATCCACACTCTGGGTCTCCGCCGGACGCACGAAACCGAAGGCGTCTAGGGCGGACTCGCCAAAGGGATGGCTCGAGAAGAGCAGCTCGACATCCATGGGATAGAAGCGCAGTTCGCAGGTCTCGAGATTGGCGTGCTCAAGGCGAATGCGACCGTCTTCGACGTCCAAGGACAGACTCGGCTCCGTGGAGGCCAAGGCCACTTGACCCTGTCCCTGGTCGTCTGGATCCGTGACCACCGCCGCTGCCCCCCGGACCTCGTCCAGTTGGCTGACAACGTCTGCAAAGCGCGTGCGCCAACGCTCCAGGGGGTGCGCGCTGTAGGACATCGCCAGCGCCCGCACATCCTCCGGCGTATCACCAAAGAAGGCCATGTAGCAGCGCATGTAGTCATACTGCAGCTTGCCGGCCGACCTCTCCCGATCGATCATCCCAAAGGACGCCAGGGCCTCTTCAATGCGATTCTGGAGCAGGAAGGAGTAGGTCAGCTCCATGCGATCCTCGGGACCGATGTCCGAGGTATACGCCAATACATCGATCAGCTTCTTGTAGTGCTGTTCGACGGCCGAATTCTGCAGGTCGCGTCCGCCGGCAAACTCGTGGGAGCGAGCCAGCACAAGGGGATCAAACTCCATGCGCTGGTAGGTGCGACGCTGGATCGGATCGACGCGCAGCAAGTCCGAGACAAGCACCGGCCCAACCGAGTTCGCGAGCCCATTGGAGAATCGAAGGTACTCCCCAAGCGCCTCGCGATCACGGTGCTTCAATCCATAGGACCAAAGGGTTTGGTCAAAGACATGACGCCCGCGCAGGTGGGCAATCACCGCGTCAAAGGCGCTCTGATCCGACATGCGCCAGGCGATGCGGCTCAGATCGATCTGGTGGGGATTCGCACTCGCGAGGAACATAAGGACCTCCTCCAAAGTGCCGCTCTGCGAGACATGCCCCCAGGAGGTCAAGTCCACCACGGTGGCCTTGGGCACCACCGGCAGACTTCGCAATTCAGCCTGGGCAATGATGCGTTCGTCGCTGCTGACCTGAGCGGGGTAGTGCGCCGCCGTCCCGGGCCGCGGGAAGTAGAAGGCGTAATCAATCGTTTGGGTGCCATAGGCCGGCAACTGCAGGCCAACACCGCGCGTGCGGAATCCAGCTTGAACCGGACGGGCGCCCCTGGGGATCTGCAGCAACACCTCAAGGGAACGCGTCGAGGAGGTGGGATTCGTGAGCACAACCTTGCAGCCGTAGGCCACGCCAGCGACAAATTCTTCTGTCACGAAGGCGTCCACCAAGCGGCCATCAACGGCCCGCTTGGGTTCGTCCAGGCGGTAGTAATTCTGGCTCACGAGGATGGGCGCCGCAGCGGTCGCGCGCTCGACGGAGCTCAGCTCACGTCGAACCACGAGGAGCGGCCCCGCCGCGGTCAATGTCGTCCGACCCCCCTCGCTCTTGACCTCGTGCTCCGGGGCGACGAAGGGTAGATCAAGCAGCGCCAAGGCCAACAACATCTCTGTGGTCGTGCCGGCGGCGTCCGCCAGGTGGCTGGAGACAAAGTCACCAGCACCGTGTTCCGCAAAGTCGCGCCAGAAGGCGTCTGCGGGGATCAATCCGTAAACCTGATTCTGGATACGAAGCTGGCGATAGTAGGTCTCCACCATGCGCTGGGTTTGATCTACGCCCCGATAGAAAGCGCTGGTGCTGGCGCGCATGGCGTCATCGGCACCCCCGCCGTACCCAAGCTGTTCGAGCTGATCACGCATATCAGAAGCGCCACGGCCTAGGAAGAATCCGTCTGTCCCAGAGCGGACGTTTCCCCCTCCACCACCACCACCACCTGTGGCCGGGCCCGGAGCACCGGGCGCGTTCGATTCGGAGTCACGGAGAATTGGTTCCCCTCCCGGGGGAACCGTGTCGGCCGGGCCGCGGTACTGGCCTTCTTTCCGACTCAGTTCACGCTCGAAGCTCAGGTTTCCCTGCTCTTGGGCGTCGAGCCCTCCGGCCCCCATCAGGCTGTCGAACTGAAACCGGCGACTGCGCGGGTCATCAGGAATCAATCGAGCGAGGTCTACCACGCTCCCCAGGATGCCCGGGGCAGAAAGACGGCGCGCCAGCAGAATGCGCTCCACGACGTTCAGACGATTGAAGAGCCAGGGATCAACGTATTCACTGACGTCTTCCCCGAGCAGCCAATCATCCATGAACTCGCGTTCGATCTTGTTTGCCAAGGTCGGTCGCACCACTTCGTTGAAGAATGTCTCATCCTTCTGATGCAGGAACAGGTCGAGCTCGTGGCAGGCAAACTCGGAGTAGAACTCCAACTTGGCCTCGCGTTCTAGCGTTGGCCATTCCAGAAGGAAACCGAACTCGCTCAGGTCTTGGCCGCTCCCCATGGCCTGGAAGAACTGGAAGACCGCCGCGAGGGAATCCACAAGCTTGACGCGAGAGCCGGGCAGCTCTTCAAAGCTCACGGTTTGACCCGTACCGAGGAACTCAATTCGACGCCGCTCGGACACCGAGGTTCCAGCAACGAGCGCATCCGCGAGTACACCGCTGCGGGGCTTGAGCGGAAGTTCCTCGCGGTACACGCTGCGCTGCACGGCATCGTCACGGTCCAAGGCCAGGACGCTGATGTGCTGCCCTTCTCCCAACGATGCGAGCGGCACACGAATTAGCCCGTTGGCATCCGGCCGAAGGTTGCTGAGCACGACAGCCGACTGCGGTAGGAAGTCCAGATTCTGATAGGTCCCCGGCGCACCCGAGATCGATGCTCCGCTCGCCCCTGCTCCGCCCCCAATGCCGATTTGATCTTGAGTTGAGGGGCCGCCGAAGGACTCTCCCTCTTCGCCAGCCTGCGCGCCATCGGTGTCGGTCTCTTCAATCGACCAGGGATTCAGAAGCATACCTGGCCTGCGCAACAGGTTGCCGGGGAAGCGTGTGGCAAAGCGCCTGTCGAGCACATAACGCACCTCATCCGATAGCGCACGGCCCGACTCATAGTCCGACTCCAGGCCACCCACGGCGAGGGGCGCGCGGGGACTTGGCCTCCGACCTCTCAGGGCCCGGAAAATGTCGAAGGCAGGCAGGTAGCGTGAGGACGCCACGTGCACGCGACCGTCGGAGCCGACGTTGTCCAATCGAATCAGAAGATCGTCGCCATCGACGCGCAGCTCAGCCAACTGCAGGCTGGAGCGACCCTCGAGGGCAAGCCAGCGGGACTGTCCGATGGCCCAGCCGTTGTGGCGCTCGCCCGTGGTCACGCGCACCGCGATGCTCGCCCTGGCGCGGGGCAGGTCGAGACGGTAGTTCCCCGGTTCAAGCCCCTTCATCTCCAGGGTGCCCGCCTCAAGGGAAAGTCTGCTGAAGACGTCCCGGAAGATCACGCCGGAGCGCATTTCAAAAAGGGACACATGCTCGCGAGTGAGCCCGCCTGCACCCACGCCCAGGGGCAAGCGCAGGGTCTCACCAGCTACGCCGGCGATGTTTGAGGGGTAGCTTCGCGCATCGTCTGCAAGACGCCAGGGCCCGACGGTCCCTTTGAAACCGGTGGTCTGCACCTCGGTCACGCCAACCAAGCTGCCCAGGTGAATTCGCCCGACCGAATCGGTCTGAAGCGTCACGCTGAGGTCATGGATGAAGTGCTCCAGTTCGAATTGCAGGGTCACCGCACGCCCCGCCCGCGGCTCCCCATCTTTGCCGAGCACGTCCAAGACATACCCATCGGACGATCGCGAAAGGAAAGGAGCATCCGTTGCCACGGTGGCATCGATTCCGTTGACGACAAAAGTCTGCTGTCCCGAGTTCAAGTCCACATCGGTGCCCTGGCTCAACTGGCGCACACTGCCCCGCAGCGAAAAACTCAGTCTGCGCAGATTCGCAGGAATGCGAATCAGAGAGATGAGTTCGCCCGTGTTCGACAACTCCAGATCCGTCACCTCGAGGCTGGCCTCGACACCGTCTAGGGTTACCGACTGAATGGTCAACACGGGCTTTTCCAGGAGCGAAAGAAGCAACGGCTCGTCATTCACCGACAACCGCGGTCGCACCATGACCTCCGCGACTTCGCCCCCCAGAACGGTCTCGCGATTGATGAAGAAGTCTGCGCCCAGGCGATAGTTCTCCCCCAGGTGGCGGAAGCTACCCATGGAAGCCCGCTCCCCGAGACGGAGAATCATCGTCTCCAAACCGGGGCTGGTCGAATAGGGCAGATAGATCTCGCCGTTGTCCGCGGGTGTGTACTCCTTGCCTCCGAACCAAAGGCGCGCGTTAGCCTCAGCCTGTCCCTTCTCGTTAAGAACGCGAAAAGCGTGTCCCGCAGATGTCCGTCGCTCGGTGAAGCGCAACTCGCCCTTTCGAATCACAGCGCGGCTAGAAACTCCACCACCGACGAGCTCGACCACAAAGACACCGGGCTTCGACATACTCGGGAGTTCGATCCGTCGACGCACGCGTTGAATCGCAGGCGAGTCGAACTCCATGCTGTGCTCCACCTGGGACACCAATCCATCCAAGGTGATCCCCGTATTCACATCGTCCCCGAAGGTCCGGTAGTAGTTGAAGGCATCGATTTCGAAAACCTTAACCAGCAAGCGCGGGACGTTCTTCACGTCGACCTCAAGCGTTACTCCCTCTTCGGGGGCCCAATAACGCTGCTGTTCCGGCGAGAACTCAAGCTCAACGCGTTGCTCCACTTCCTCGTAGAGACTGGGGCTGTCAAGCATCTCGAACCAGCGCGCCCTGTCACCAACACCCGCCATCAGCTTCGCCTCGGCAAAGGTTCGGCGCAGGTAGCGTTCACGCAGAATCTCGTCAAAGTCGGAGGTGTTCGAATCCCCCACAAAGAGTTTCGTCAGACAGGCGCGCACCAGGTCTCCGTCGTTCGAAACGATGTCCAGTTCCGTCTGAAACTCAGCATTCAGATTCACATGGCTGCCCTGTGGTGCCTCTGCAAAGTACTGACGATCCATATAGGGTTCCGAACGGGGCAAGCGCAGATAGGCAACAAGCCGTCCTCGGTTCACTTCCCCCGCCTCAAGATCGTGCTTCAACCGATGATGCAACACGTGTGCCTTCAGGGAGTTGAAGGCAGGTGTCAGTCGATTCACAAAGCGCTCAAGGCGTGTCAAGTAGACCTCTCGCTCCACGGAATCGCGCCGCCAGCTGCTGTCATCCCCCGGCTGCAGGCGTCGCAGGAAGAGCTCTACGCAGCGCTCGCCGGACAAGAGGCTAGGCCTTAGGCGCACGCACTCCTCCAGCTGCGACAGCGTCATACGATCGTGGATGTTGCGCGAGCCCAGATCATTCTTATTGTTGATCTCCAGGTCCTTTATCACCAAGGCCGCCAGGTTGCCGATCGACGGACGCGGAAGGCGGTCGAGCAGATTCGCCAGTTGATTGCGATTCAAGTCCCGCGTCGCCAACCCACCCAGCGCACTGTCACGGAATCCCGCCAGTGAGTTACGCTTCTCGCCCAGGGCTCGCTCGATCAATGCTTCGTGGGAAAGCAGGCCCTCGTCCAACCGTGTCGGCAGCCCCAGCTCCGCCCCGGGAACCTGCTGCTGATGATCGAAACCCAACCCGAGGAGGCGACCGAGATGAGTCGCCGAAGCCTCTGTGTTGCCCTCGAAATTCAGGAGCGCCTGTCGGTTCCGCATCTGATCCAAGCGCTCCGAGTTTCCCAGCCGTTGCTCCCACTTGCTCAACTGGTCATCCACCCCGGTAAAGTCCCCCTGGGCCTGGAGCAGCAGGCAGGAATAGAAGTAGTGCTCCTCGGTGCCCGGAATCAATTCGCCAACCAGGGCCTCGCGATCCTCTGCCAGGGCGAAACGCTCGGCAAAACCCTGGGTCGAGTCCTGAAGCGAAACCTGAGTCGAACCCTGAGTCGAACCCTGAGGTTCTACGGGCGCAGGTGAGAGAAACGTGAGCAGGAGGAGCGGAACAAGGGCGGGAGATAACAGGCTCATGGAGGCAACATCCAGGGCAGCGTAGAAGGCTTAATCGGTCCGAACAAAGTGACAACGCCCCAGGCGAGCCAGGGCTCAGTGAAAATCCGTGTTTTCCTCGGCGACCGGGGCCGCCCCCATCAGGTGCAACCCCCGTGCCAGCGGAAGCCCCTAGGGGTGACTCGCCTCAACGACCGTGCGGATTCCCCCACGGACGTAGAAATCCGCCTCCAGGGTCATGCTACGGGGGGCCACGGCGGCCACTAGGTCATCGAGAATCTTGTTGGTGACCGCCTCATGGAAGCAACCTTCGTTACGAAAGGACCACAGGTAGAACTTCAGACTCTTCAGCTCCACACACAGGGCATCGGGCACATAGCGGATGCGCAGGGTGGCGAAGTCTGGCTGCCCGGTCATGGGGCATAGGCAGGTGAACTCGGGGCAATCGAATCGAATCTCATAGTCCCGCTTTGGGTTGGGATTCGGGAAGGTGTCGAGGGTCTTCGAAGGTTGACTGGGCATGGTTCCGGAGACGAATCGTCGGGGGGGGGTTGAAGCCGGTAAGCGGAAAGAAGTGCTGCTAGCGGGAAGCCGTTCGGTTATCGGGAAGCCCGGGGGCTCCGACCGCTGACCTGAAGAAAGGCGCGCTCGCCAACGCGGCGCTCCAGAGACCATAGCGTTGGTCCCTCCCCAATGAGTCGCAGAGCAGCCTCCGCCCGGGCCGCTCTCAGCGGCGAGAGCTCCTCGGTCTCGGGCGCCACCGGCACCTCTGTGTAACGCAGGCTATCGAGGTCCAAGAGCGAAAGCACCCAACGGGAATCTTCAACCACGGCGCGCCCAAGACCAGGCCCTGGCGTGGGGAACAACCAATCATCGCCGTCGGCACGCGGGCGGAATGGTTCACCCGGGCTCGGTAGGGCGTCCACTAACTGCACCGAACTGAGGGACAGGCGACCATTTTCGAATCGCACACGGCGCACGCGATTGCTCGCCAACCAAGTTGCGGCCGCCGAGAGATCATAGATGCCAAGCCGTCCGCCGGCGTCCTCTATCCAAAGGCCGAGGTCAGCCGCGTAGGCTTCACCATCGACGCTGGTCCAGCCCACCCGCTCTAGGCGACTGAGATCCGCCCCGGACTGCGGCCGGACAAGGAGCACAGAGGACTGCACGGGATCAACATCAATCACCGGCGTGGAGAGTAGGTTCTGCCAGGTTCGCATCCCCGCCGAGGGCAGCGCAGGCTCCAGCAACCAGGCACTACGCTCGCCGTCACCGTCCGGCGCCAGGAGAACCATGCCCGACTCCCGTGCGCTGCGAAATTCTGCTGAGCGGGCATAGAGACGTAGGGCCGGCTTCGCCAGGGCCAGCACGTGCGGTCTTCCCGCGAGCCCCTCGCCTCCGGTTTCGGAAGCCGAACCGCGTGCTGTCCGCGCCGGTATCAACCACGCCAATTCAGCATCCAGGGGCGAGACTCCGCCCAGGGAGTTCGGCGGATCTACAACAAGGTAGTGCGGGTCGCGTCCATAAACCGTCACGACCTCGCGCAATTCCTGGGCCAAGACCTCGGTTGCGTGACCGGCAGCGCGCCACTCCAGTGCGTTTCCGTGGGCCAAGATTGCGTAACCCAGGGCGACGGTCCAGGGCAGCAATCGTCGTCGCGCTCCCGATAGAGCCGTAGTGGCAATGCCCACACCCGCTGCGATGACCGCTGCGGATGCGAAGAGTACCGGCGTGCTGCCGACCTGCTTGGGCGCCCCTGCATCCAACAGGAGCGTGAGGGAGATCCCAACGACGAAGAACACCAGGAGCATCGACCAAAGGCGCGGCGCAGAGCGCGCAGCCAGGAGCGCCGGTTGGGCCGAGAGCAGAAAGACAGCTCCCGCCAAGACGAAGCCCGCGGGCCCCAGTGCGTCGGAACCAACGGGCAGAACCAGGGCCCCCAGTTCCGACAACATGCGGTGCACCTCCCCCGCCAGAGCATTGGGTTCCGCAGCGTTGGCCAAGGCTCGCACCATGGACGGGAATGAGGCGCCCCCCAATCGACTGACATGCAGCATCAAGTCCAGGGAAGCGGCAATCCCAAAGACGAACAGCGTCGTCATGGTTGTGCGCAGCCGCCCACGAACGGTGCGATATCGGTGGGCCGAAGCGAACTCCGCGCAGGCAAAGAGCACCGGCAACCCCAGGGCAACGTTGGAGGCAAAACCACCGAGGCCACAGAGAACGAAGCTTGTCACCGTGAATCCAATGCGACGATCCTGGCGCCCCCTGAGGAAGAAAGCGCCGGACCACAGGGCAAGCACCACTGCGAGGAGTTCACCGCGCACGGAAACCCCGGCGACGGCGACGGACGCCAGGGGATGCACAAGGAAGATTAGGGCCGCCGCCCAACCCGCCGCGGCCGCGTGCACGCTGCCCGCCCAGGGCAACAACAATCGCCGCGTAAACAGCGCTAGACCGAGCGCCCCCAGGCCAAGGTAAAGCAGTCCTTCGACCCTCAGCAACACGGCCGCGGAGGGAAAGTGATTCGGTGAGCCAAGACTCGCCACCTGGCGAGAGAGTTTCTGCGCCAGGTGCGCGAGGGGCGGAGTCGGCCTGCCCTCAGGTGAGTCGTCGGACACTGCTCCAGACCAGCCCTCAGCCCCTTCCCCTTTATTCGCGTCCGAAGCGTATTTCTCCTTGGCCCAGGAAGCGTCCTCCAAACTGCGCTCCGCCAAGGCCAGGGCACGGTAATCGGATGTCACCAGGCCCGATCGCAACAGCGGCGAATGGGCGAAGCCAATGACAAGCAAGACGCCTACAAAGAGCAGCGTCGCGCGACTGATGGAACCCTTGGAAGTGAACATTGGGGCGCTGCCCTATTCCCCAGGAAGTTCGTCGGATTGAAGAACCGGGCCTTCGCTGTCATGGTCGATGGGAAGACCCCCCGCGTTCGATGCTCCTTCCCAGGCATCGAGCATCCACGGCGGCAGCTGCTCCCAACGCTCGACCACTGCCCGCGCGGGAGAGTAGGCCACATGGGGCTCCAGAAAGGCACGCACCGCGAGGCGCTCGCCTTGCACGAGCACTGGCGCGACGAGATCAGGTGCCACGGTCAAATTTTCACGGCTCTGCAGGTGTAGGGGCACGAACCAACCGCGACCCCCGCCGTGAATTTGACGGATTCCGAGTCCACGCCGCATCGACCAATCCAAGGCACCCGAAAGGGCTGCCATCTGTGCGACCACTGGAAGATCACCGATGACGGGAAGGCGTTCGCGGCGCTCCTCATCGGAAAGGTCGCAGACGATCAGCACTTCCTTGGCGGGATCCAATTCAGGCCATTCCCCCAGGTTCGCCGGTTGCGGAAGCTCGGCGCAGCGGGGGCGCTCCCCGATCCAGTTCATGACCCAGGGGTTTTCTTCTGGAGCCGCGTTCTTTACGAGGCCCACGAAAATCGGCGTGCCCCTTGTAGTCGTCAAGCTGCCCGCCGTCATAACAATCTGATCGCCGTTCCAGACGTAGCGTTCCTGCTCGATCGCCAGTCGTACGTGAACCGCCAGGTACTTGAGCAACACAAAGTTGTTCGTGCCCCAGTCCTCTTCCAGCGTCAGGTCCTTGAGCAGCGAAAGCCGCCCACCTGGAACAAAGGAGAACTGGAAGAGCGAGTTGATCGAGAGGTACTCGTCACCGAACTGCGCGAGGAGTTCGGTCGTGGACGGAAGATTCGTATTCACGGCAACAGGTGTGGTTGTCATGCCAAAGAAGACTCGGCAGGCGCTGCCCTGGGGAAGCGCCCGGTTGAAAGTGTGTAGCGAAGAAACGTCTAACGAAGCTGGCACGGGTCGAAACCCGATCATGCGCCCCAAAAAGTGGACTGGCCGAGTGTAGCCCCGGGGCACGAGGCCTCAAGGAATCCAGCAGGGCTTCCCGCCTACAATGGATAATCGTCCCTGGGCGCCAATGAGGACTTCACTTGGGCGGCTCCTGAAGTGACACTAGGCGCCCAGGATCATGCCCCTCCCTCCGTGCGAAATGACCGCGCGCCAGCCCTTTCCCTGATGCTAGAAACATTCCTTCCCCTGCTTGAAGCCGCCCGCGGGGTCGAACTCACTGATGCGGCCGATGCGGAACGCACCTTGGCCGATCGCTTTGACCCCCAGGGACCCAAGGGGCAGGAGCTCAAGGAGGCCCTATTGGCCCTCTTAGAGAGCGGGCAAATCGCCAACCGTGGAGAGCCGCCGGTCAAGTGGGGCCGTGCCCTCAAGCCGACGCCGGAGAGCTATGGCTTCTCCGTGGACGTCGTCGATATGACCGGTCCCGGCCCCCGTCACCGCCATCCCAAGGGCGAAGTCGACTACTGCATCGCCCTGGATGGCGAGCCTACTTTTGATGGGCGCGCCCCCGGCTGGGTCGTGATGCCCGAAGACTCGACCCATGTTCCCACTGTTGAGGGCGGCCGCATGCTAATCGTGTACCTGCTGCCCGAAGGCGCAATGGAGTTCCTCTAGGACCCCGGTGCCCTCTCCAGGTGGGCCGAGCCCGTCTGCCTCTACCCAAGGGCAGTCGTTCTTAAGAGATGGGTAAACTCCGGTCCTGGCGGTGGCATGAAGACTCTCTCAGATTAGTGAGCAGGGACGATGGACTACTGCCGCAGCGATTCCCGGAGGCTATCCTTATCGCCAGTTCCACGGCGACATCCCTCGGAACCACAAATCACCGGCTGACCTAGTCATCCGGATCCCACGACCGACCCATTCCAACCTGGAACCATGAAACTCATCAAAACACTCCTGTGCGCGACCCTCGCGCTCGTCCTGGGCCTCTCGGCTTTGACCGTTCAAGAGACCTCCGCGACCAGCACCGACGCCGCCGCAGCTGAGGCGACCATGATCGCTCAGCAGATGCCGACCTATCCCCTGACGACCTGCGTCATCAGCGGCGAAGAATTCACCGAGGAAACAGGCGAGCCCGTCAGCTTCCTATACGAAGGTCGTCTTGTGCGCGTGTGCTGCAAGTCCTGCGTCAAGGAATTCAAGAAGTCGCCGGAGGGCGGCATGGCCAAGATCGATCAGGCCATCATCGCAGCGCAACTGCCGCACTACCCCCTGGAGACTTGCCCCGTAAGCGGTGAAGAGCTGGGTGGCATGGGCGAGCCCATCAACGTCATCACCGGCACGCGCCTCGTTCGCCTTTGCTGCAAGGGCTGCGTCAAGGGACACAAGAAGGATTCCTCTAAGGCGATGGCCAAGCTCGACGCGGCTTACATCGCAGCCCAACTCAAGCACTACCCGGCAACGACCTGCTTGATCAGCGGCGAAGAGCTCGGCGGCATGGGCGAGCCCATCGACCTGCTCTACGGCAACACGCTTGTGCGCCTCTGCTGCAAGGGCTGCGTCAAGGGCTTCTGGAAGAACCCGCAGGAGCACATGGCTGCCCTGCACGCCCAGGGTAAAAAAGCCCACGGTGAAGCCGAGCATGGCGATCACGACGGCGACCACGGCAAGTAGGCTTTGATCGCGATTGACCCGAGCGGGGGGGGGGCGGCCCGGCGCCGGGC
>JBLHLB010000004.1:0-43056 GCA_047618505.1 Planctomycetota bacterium | reverse complement strand
TGCACCAGCCTTGTCCACGGCCTTGGCACGAACAGCGAGGGAAAGCGACACACTGCCGCGCCCAAACATGCCCGTCGACTGCAGAAGGTAAACGTCATCACCCTGGGGGAAAGCATCCACCCAGAAGAGGCCGCCGCCAAAGTAGACCGGATCGGACTCCGTGCCCACTTGCCCGGTCTTGCCGTGGGTCATTCCCCAATAGGCCTCCGCGAGCCCCGACTCCGCTACGTAGAAAGCGGTCTTGCCATCCAGCGCAAGGGACTGACGCGAGGTAACCGACACCCCCGAACGCAGCATCGCAAGCCCGACACCCGAGATGAGGATCAAGAGTGCAAGGAAGATCACGATGACCGAGCCCTCGCGGCCTTTCGAGGCGCTCAGGCGCGCCCTATTTTCGATTCCAATGTTCATGATTGATGGTCCTCAGTTGCGGCAGAGGACCGTGCGCTCGTAGGAGAACAGCTGTGCCGTACCCTTTGCATTGACCTGCTCCAGCGTCAGGCGGATCGTGACCTCGGGTCCCTTCAGCGTGAAGGAGAGGCCCTTCTCATCGATCAGTCCATTGCCGTTGTCGTCAAGCCCGTTGGGCACCTCACCCTCCAGAAATCCACTCACCTGGCGTGTCCAAACCACCTGACGTTCTTCTTCCGTGCCAAGGTTCTCGCGCCAGTAGACGTCACCATTGTCGATCTCCTTCGCGATCTCCTGGGGGTCGCTCCAGACGATGCTGCCCTCCTCTAGGCCGAGGGCGAATTGATAGATGACCCCGGAGGAATCACTGGGTTCCTCCATGCTCGGTTTCAGAGTGTCGTAGTCGCAGCTCATCACCTCGTAGGCGATACGGTCCAAGACCTGTTGGGCCTGGTCGTCGAGGCTCATGGCGGAACCTTCGCGCGCCTGAAACTCAAGGATCGATCCGGTCACTAGGGAGGCCTTTGCGATCACCACGAAGAGGATCCCCGACATCAGAACGACTTCTATGAGGCTGAAGCCGCTGCGAGTGCTTCGCGCTGCTTCCATCACTGTTTCATCTCCGTCAGGAGCACGTGTTGGGACAACTGCCTGCGGCCCGATTGCCCACGCCAAACAACGCGCACTTCAACCGGAAGGATCGAGTAGTCAAGGGAGTGATCCTCGCCGTCTATCACACCGTCGCCGTCCATGTCGCGGGGCAGGCCGAGGTCTCGGTTGTCGACATCCTCCCGCAGGATCGAGGGCTCGGCAGAATCCACGGGAAAGATCAACTGGCCTTGATTGCCTTCGAAGGCCGCCTCAATGGGCGTCAGGCTAGAGACCACAAAATAGGGACCGGGCGCGGTTCCCGGCCCACCGGGATCGTCGCTCGGATCGTCGTTGTAGAGCGCGAAAACCTGACCCAAGTCGAGACCACGCAAGTGCTCGATGGTCGAGCGCGAGGCCTCCATGGCCAGGAAGTTCTTACGGTTGACCTTGCGCTGCTGAGTCGTCGCAAAAGTGATTTGCACGAAGATCTGGAGCGCCACGGCCATGATCAGGGCCACCAAGATCACCTCCAGGGCGAGGTATCCCCCCTCGCTGCTTCCAGTTCGACCTAGGCCCCTGGCGCGGCTGCCTATCCTTGTTGCGGACGCGGAGGTCCTACTCTTGTGGTACTTGGTTCGCATTGGCAGAGGGGAGCCCAATTGCATCCCCGGGAGAGCGCTTATTTGCTTTCGGTTCAAGCACCCCTCCGAATTGAAGCCAGCCGTATAAATCCATGCTTTGAAGAATCAAGCGGAACCCTCTTCCGGGTCCCAGCCGCCCCACCAAAGGACAGCCGGAAAGGACTACGCAGAAGTCCGTTGCCGGACCGATGAGGGGAGATAGGGCACCCGGAAGCGATTGCGCCCCATATGATATTTGGGGTCCGCAGGTTCGACGCGCGGCGTCACCGTGACGGACCTAAGTGAGCTTCCCTATCCCCGCCCACGACCATCCCCCGGCCTTCATCATGTCCCGACCCAACCGCTCCCTCCTGGTTGCCCTAGCCGCCTGTGCCGGACTGGCGACGACCGCCACCTCACAGGATCAGATTCACCCGGAGCTGGGCCGCTTCAGCACAGCCCCGCCGGTGGGGAGTTTCGCCGGGGGTGGCGTCTTCAACGACGCCCCCAACATGCTTCTGGGTGGTGGCGCGCTCAATAGCCGCATGGACAGCACGGACATTCGCGTCAACCAGGTGACCAGCTCACCCCAGAACGAGACGTCCTTTGCGGTCAACCCGAACAACCGCGACAACTGGGTCGGCGTGGCCAACGACTACCGCAACGGTAGCGTGGAAATCGGTTGGTACTCGACACTCGACGGCGGCACAACCTGGACCACGAACACCTTCGGGATTGATTCGAGCTTCAGCTTCTCCGGCGATCCCTGTGTGGCCTTTGCAGCGGACGGGACAGCCGTGATTGTTGGCATGCAGTACCAGGGGGCGGGCGGCAGTCGCGTGACAAGCTATCGCTCCCTCGACGGTGGACTGACCTGGACAAAGAGCTTTGTCGACCTGGACTCTAGCAACGACAAGCCCCAAGTTGATGCAGACCTATCGGGCACCAATCCCGGCAGTCTGACTACGGCCTGGGACCGCTTCGGTACGACCGGCGGCGATCCCATCTTCGCCTCTACGTCCAGCGACACCGGGGCGACCTGGAGTACAGGCCAGCGCATCAGCGACAGCAGCAGCGTCAACGACATCTCCCCCGACGTGGCCTACGGCGCGAACGGCGAGGTCTACGTCATGTGGGCTGACCGCGGCTCCAACAAGCGCGTTCTTTTCGATCGCTCCTTCGACAACGGCGCCACCTGGGGCACGGATGTGCTCGTAGCGAACTTCGGCCAGGTGCCCTCCCCGATCCCCGGTTCTGTGTTCCGGATGTTCGACATCTTCGCCATGGACGCCGACCAATCCAGCGGCCCCTACAGCGGCAACATCTATGTGGCCTACCACACCTGGACCGGCGGGCAGGCCGACGTACGCGTCGCGACATCTTCGGATAATGGTTCGACCTGGAGCCAAAACGTACTCGTCAACAACGATGGCGCCAACTTTGACCAGGTCTTCCCAGGCGTAGTCGTCGACCCGGCCGGAAACGTCAACGTAACCTTCTTCGACCGCCGCTTGGACCCTTCAAACTATCTGCTCTGGACTTGGCTAGGCCGTTCCTCGGATGGTGGTCAGAGCTGGAGCAACACGCGGGCATCGGACGTGGGCTGGAACCACGCCTCCACGGAATTCAGCGGCACCTTCATCGGCGACTACATCGATGTGGAAGCCAGCGACCGGAGCATCTTCCCCTTCTGGGTTGATGGACGCAGTGGCAACACCCAGGACGTCTACACGGACCGCATGAACATGGCCCTCTCCACGGATGTGGAGACGATCCCGGCGGGCGTCGGTGGTTCGGCGCAGATCTCCGTCAACATCGGACCGAACTACGCCGGGGCCAAGTATCTCGTCGTAGCCAGCGCCTCCGGCACAAGCCCTGGCGTCATCGTCAGCGGCGTCGATATCCCCCTGAACCCGGACGTTGTTACGGACCTGTCCCAACTCTTCGCGAACACCGCTATCTTCCAGAACAACGTCGGTGTCCTGGACGCAACCGGGAGCGCGACTGTCGGTTTCGACACCCTTGGGCCGCGCCCCTTCCTTGCGGGCATGACCTGGGATTGGGTTTGTGTTGTACTGGATGCGGGCAACAACGTGGTTCACTCCACGGCCCCCACCAGCATCGGCTTCTGATCCCGACCGACGGAAACTCATCCAAAGGAGCGAGCCCGTGACCCACGGCCTCTTGACCGCCGCAGCCCTAGCCTTGGGTGCGGCGGCTCTCATTTCCACCGCAAGCGCCTCTGCGCTTGATCGATCTGCACATGTCCCCGAATGGCCTTCGGAGACGTCAGTGCTCTTCGTCGACAGCCGCGGAGACGACGCCGCGAGTGGCACGCGCGAGACGCCCCTGCGCTCGATCAGCGCGGCCCTCAGTCGAGCTCGCTCCGGCGGGAGTTCGGACCCGATCCAGATTCACGTATCTATCGGGACCTACGACGCGGAAGCTGGGGAGCGCTTCCCCCTGGACCTAACCGGCGGCGTATCCCTCTCTGGCCTGGGCTCGGGCACGGCGATCATCGACGCGGGCGACGCGCCCCTGGCCCTGCGCCTCGGGGTGGAATCCACGGGCCGCGCACAACTCACCGGATTGACAGTGCGCGGCTCGGGGGTCGGCCTGGCCCTTGGATCCGTACCAGACGGCAGCGCGGCTCCGCGCGAGGTCTTGCTCGAAGACGTGCTCTTCGAGGGTCTCGCCACCGGTGTCGCACTGGATCTCGGCTCGGCGGCAGAGCCCCTGCCGATCCTTTTCAAAGCCAACGGTATGCGCACCCAGGGCACTCGCTTCGGCCTGCGCGCCCTGGGCGAAGGACGCCTCGAAATGAGCCTGGTGGGCTGCGATATGCGCGACGGCGCGATCGGCATCGCCTTGGAATGCGATCCGAACGAGAACATCGACGAACCTCGCGGCGCTGAGGAAGAAGGCGTCGCCAATGTCTGGCACGACGTCTCCCTGGAGGACTGCACGATTTCGGGCATGACACAGGCCGGCGTGCTGCGCGTCGGGCGCGACGGGCGCAATCGCGGTGGGCCCTACCGATTCACGGACTGCACATTCAGGGACAACCTGATCGGCATCGAATTTCGTCGCCCCTGCCTGGATTCCGGCATCGTGATCAAGGGTTCACGCTTTCTGGCCAACGAGCTGTTCGGCCTGCGGCTCACGGGATTCTTAGGCGACGGATCGGCAAAGGGGGTTCAAGCGGAACCGGTGAACCCCGAAGTTAAGGGCAACCTGATTCAAGACTGCCTCTTCCGCTGGAACGGTGTGGGTGCGCATATTACGTCCTCTCAGCAAGCGCTCTTTGTGAGTCGCTCGAGCTTTCGCAACAACCGCGGCAACGGGCTCTATGTCGCGAATTTCCTGACGGAACCCACTGCGGTCATCATCGGGAACTCGCTCTTCGCTAGGAACGGCAGCTACGGAATTTATTCACTGGCAGACGGTCGCCTGCAGTCGGTTTCCATCCAATCCTGCACAGTCGTCGATAATGACGCTGGTGGAATCCGAGATCACAGGCGGCACTCCGGTTCCAGCAACTTCGCCCTGGTCGGCAGCATCGTCGTTGGCAATGGGGACGGCAACGATCTGGCCGACATGGACCCCGAATTGGCGCGCTATTGCCTGGTTGGAAGACTGACGGCGGACCCCGAAGCTAGGGCGGCATTCGCCCGGGCAGGCAACCTTACGGACCGTGCCCCGCGTTTTCTGGATCGAACCCTGGGCGACTATCGCTTGGCGGAGGATTCGCCCTGCCGCCTGAGATTCGCGGCGGGAGCCTTGGAGCTGGACCAAACCGATGCCCTCCCCCGTGCCCTCCCCTTGGCCTGGACCCGGGACCTAGCCGGAGACGAGCGAGTCGAAGAAGGCCTCTTAAATGCCATGGGCTGCTTCGGAGTGCGCTGAAGAAAGTCGGGCTTGGGGCAACCGAGTTCGAATCCTGAGCAGGAATTCGGAACGCCATGGCCCCTCTGCGTCGACGCTTCAAGGGACGGCTGCTAGGCTCCTGGCAACGCGACCTTAGCCCCCCGGTCGCGAGCCCCGCATGAGCACAAACCGCGTCGCCATCGTCGAGGCCAGCCTCGATCGTTACCTGGAAGAAGCCCGCCCCGCACCGCGGCGGTTACGCCCCGAGGAACCGCTACGGGCAGGCTCGGGCTTGACGGCCCGTGGCGCCGTTCAGATCTTCGAGGATCAGGTCCTTTCCCGCGCCCTGGATGTGACAGCGCGCGAGTTAAAGAAGAGCAACCGCAGCTTCTACACCATCTCCAGTGCCGGGCACGAGCAGAACGCTGTCCTTGGAACACTGCTGCGGCCGACGGACCCGGCCTTCCTGCACTATCGCTCCGGCGCCTTCATGACCTCGCGCATGCGTCAGGTTCCTGGTTCCACACCGCTTTTCGACACGCTGCTCTCCCTGTGTGCCTCGAAGGATGACCCCACGGCCCAGGGGCGACACAAGGTCTGGGGCAGTCGTGCCGCCTGGGTGCCGCCGCAAACCTCGACGATCGCATCGCACTTGCCGAAGGCAGTGGGTCTGGCCTTCTCGATCGGCCGCGCCCGGCGCATGAGGATCGACACGGGTCTACCCCTCGACGCCATTGTGGTATGCAGCTTCGGTGATGCCTCGACAAACCACGCCACCGCCCAGTCCGGGATCCACGGGGCGCGATACTCCGCGCGACGCGACAACCCCACTCCAATCCTCTTCCTGTGTGAAGACAACGGTACGGGCATTTCAGTCGCCACGCCGCGCCACTGGATCCGCGACACCTACGGCAACCGCCCGAACCTGCACTACTTCGAAGCAGAGGGCCAACTAGACGACATTCACCGCGTTTGCCAAGAGGCCGTACAAACCTGTCGCCACGAGCGTCAGCCAGTCTTCTTGCGCCTTGCGACTGAGCGCCTTTGGGGTCATGCCGGCAGCGATGTGGAAACTACCTATCACTCCCTAGATGAAATCGAAGCGGTGGAAGCGCGAGACCCGCTCCTGGCGAACGCGCGCCTCCTGGTTGAGCGCGGAGCGGCCACCCCCTTGGGACTGCAAGCCCTGATCGCCTCCATCCGCGAGCGGGTGTGCGCCGCCGCCGAGGAGGCCTCCAGTCGGCCGCGGCTCGATTCCCTCGCCGAGATCATGGCCCCCCTTGCGCCCCACGATGAGCCGCGGATTCGCCAGGCAGCGACAGCAAAGTTGCCGCAGAAAACGCGCACGAGGGCCCATGGTGACGCCCTCCCAGAGGAAGCTAAGTCACCGACTCGGCGCACCCTGGCTGCGCAATTGAACGCCGTCCTGAACGAGGCCATGGCCGCGCGGCCGCAAGCCTTCATGTTCGGAGAAGACGTCGGCAAGAAGGGTGGTGTCTACGGCATCACGCGCGGACTGCAGGAGCGCTTTGGGAGAGCTCGCGTCTTCGACACACTCCTGGACGAGACCATGATCCTGGGTGTGGCCCAGGGCGGCGCGCACATCGGGCTGCTTCCCATCGCCGAGATTCAGTACCTGGCCTACATCCACAACGCACTCGACCAATTGCGCGGTGAGGCCTGCTCCCTGTCCTTCTTCTCGAACGGGCAATTCACCAACCCCATGGTCGTGCGCGTCGCTTCTTTTGCCTACCAGAAGGGGTTCGGCGGACACTTCCACAATGACACCTCCTTTGGTGCCCTGCGCGATATCCCAGGACTCGCAATCGTGACGCCTTCTCGCGGCGACGATGCGGTGCGACTGATGCGGGGCGCGTTAGCTATGGCTGCGGAGTGCGCGCGCGTCGTTTGCTTCCTGGAGCCGATCGCCCTCTACCACGAACGTGACCTTCATGAGCCTGGCGACGGCGGCTGGTTGACCGACTATCCCGCCCCCGACGGAAGCGTAGGTAGCGCGCTCTTACCGGGCGAAGTGGGTCTCTACGAGGAAGCTGCTGAGGACCTCTTGATCATCTCCTACGCCAACGGCGTGCCACTTTCCCTACGGGCCATGAAGACCCTGCGCGAAGAGCACGGCGTGAACGCGCGCCTCTTGGACCTACGCTGGTTGAATCCCCTGCCCATGGACGCCGTGCGTGAGCATGCGCGAGCCTGTGGTCGCGTGCTCGTAGTCGACGAGTGCCGGCGCACGGGGGGAGGCATCGCTGCCGCCGTAATCGCAGATCTGGCCGAGGGCGGATTCAAAGGAAGCCTACGTTCAGTCTGCGCCGCAGACACTTATGTGCCGCTGGGCCCATCCACATCCGAAGTGCTCGTCGAGAAAGCGGACATCGTGGCCGCAGCCGTGGAGGTCACGCAATGACTCGCGCTGTCCTTATGATCCCGGGTCGTGGTTCTTACACGGAACGCCAACTCGGAAGCCTACGCGCCGACGACAAGCGTGTGCAGCGCGCCGAATCGCTGCGAGCCCGATACGGTCTGGAGCCACTGCTGTCCCTGGATGGAGCCGAGCGCTTTTCGCCTGCGCTACACCTGCGCCCGGCTAACGTGTCGCCGTTGATTTGGCTGATCTCTGTGATGGACGCGGAGGCAGCCATGGAGCAGCACAACGTCGTAGCGATCGGAGGCAACTCCATGGGTTGGTACACGGCCCTGACGGTTGCTGGTGCGCTGTCTTTCGACGACGGCTTCCGACTCGTCCAGGAGATGGCCCTGGAACAGGAAACGGGCAACCCCGGCGGTCAGATCATCTACCCTCTGGTCAACGAACATTGGCGCAGACAAGAGGTGCAAGAGCAGGCTGTTGAAAGCGCCCTCGCAAAGCAGCCGGGCCAGGTCTTCGCCTCGATTCACCTGGGAGGCTATGCGGTTCTGGCGGGGTCGACTCAGGGTGTATCCGAACTCCTGCGCGCGCTCCCCCCGGTCACGATTGGGAAGACACGCTATCCCTTCAAGCTCGTGCAACACGGCCCCTATCACACGCCCCTCGCAAGTGATGTGGCGGAGCGCGCGCGCGTGCGACTCCAGGACTTGAATTTCCGCAGCCCGCGTGTGCCCATGATCGACGGTCGCGGCATCCAGACTAGCCCCTGGTCCGTCGACCTGGAAGCTCTTCGGGGCTACACCCTGGGTGCCCAGGTCGACGAGCCCTACGATTTCACCTCGAGCGTGCGTGTGGCCCTGCGTGAATTCGCCCCGGACCGCGTAGTTCTCCCTGGTCCCGGCAACACACTAGGCGGTGTCATCGGACAAATCCTGGTTCAGGAACGCTGGCGCGGAATCACCGACAAAGCTGGCTTCGAGGCCCTGCAGGCCAGCGACAATCCGATCGTGGAATCGATGCGGCGTTAGGCCGCCAGAAGTTCGGGATCATCCCCGTGGTCGGTCTCTGGGCTGCCCAGGACCTGCCGAATCGCAAGGCTTAGCTCATCGCGACTGAAGGGCTTCACCAGAACGCGTTCGGCCCCAAGGGTTGTGGCCGCATCCAAACCGGAGCGCCCAGCACGATTGCCTGACATAGCGATGATGCGAACCGTTGGGAAGCTCGAACTGATGGCACGGCAAAGATCGATTCCATCCAGGCCCGGCATCACGATGTCGGTCACGACAAGATTGAAGCGTGCGCGCTCCAGATGCCTTAGGGCCTCGAAACCATCGGCCGCAACGATACATTCGAAGCCCTCTGCCTCAACGATGGCACGCACGCGCCGTCGTGTTGTCGGCTCATCGTCAACGACCAGAACTCGCTGCCGCGGACCGGAATTCCCATGGGCCAGGGCCCTGCCAACAATGGAAACCAGCTCAGACGTGCGGAAAGGCTTCTGAAGGAAGTGAGGCATTGTCCCCAGAAGCTGGGTCCGCAGTTCCTCATCCTGCACCATGCCTGAAGTGTAGATGCAGGGAATGCCGGGGTGGGCCTCCCCGATGTGATCCGCCAACTCCAGGCCATCCATGCCCGGCAGGTTGACGTCCGTAAGGAGCAGAGACGGGGTCTGGTCACGGATCATGCCAAGGGCGTCCTCAGCGGAGGATGCAGCCAAGACCACGTAGCCCTCTCGCTCAAGGACTCGCGTCACCAATTTGAGGACCTGAGCTTCATCCTCCACGACCAGGATCACGGGATCTGTGGTGTACTTCTGCGCACCAGGGCCGGCCAAGGGCGCCGGTGCACTGGCCGGGTGAGCGCGCCGTAGGTAGAGCTCGGCCAGCGTTCCGCCGATTCCAATTCCGTTCGCGTGGGCGTCGCGCAACACGATACGACCACCGTTTCGCGCAGCCAATGTAAGCGCAATCGGCAACCCTAAGCCGCGTCCTCCCGGCCGGGTGGAATAACCCGGTTGGAAGATCTCGGATCCGACGCCAGCCTGAAGGCCAGGACCTGAGTCCAGAATGCTGATGCGGACGTTCGTGCTGGCGCCACCATCCTCGTCGCCCTGGGGTGCAGCCTCGCAGCGCACGACCACAGCTCCACTCTTCGAGACTTCCGCGGCGTTGTTCAGGAGGGCATCCAGAATGAGACACAACTCATCAAGGTTGCCTTCCACGGCCGCGGCACAGGGCGAGCTCTGAACCGTAACCGGAACGCCATAGCGCAGGCTGACGTGTTGGCAATGCTCCCGCAGTAAGGGTGCGAGGAGGTGACGACCAGTGCGCCGAATTCCGCTGCCGCTGAAGGCCATCAGTTGATGCGTAGAGCGACGCCCCTCTTCTGCGGCCTTGCTGATCTCCGACAGACTCAGCTCGCGATCCTCTGCATTGACGTCCTGTTCCATCAGAAGATCCACATGGCCCAGGATCGTCGTCAGTTGATCGTTGAAGTCGCTGGCTACTCCCGCGGCAAAGCCGCCGAGGACCTCCAGAACTTCACCGGCCCGTGTAAGGTCAACGGCTGTCGCTTGGATTGATTCGGGCGCCACAGGTGCAACGGGTTCGGCCGCCGCCGAATGAGGTACTTCGCGCAGGCGCTTAGGCTGATCAGAATCGCCCGTGCCGTCATTCTCGTCTTCGGCCGAATCCCAGGCCGCCAGGAGCCACGCCTCGCGCGCCCGCTGTCGCCGCAGCGAATCTCTCTGGCCCCGCAACCACACCAGCATCACGATTATCGAGACGAGCGCGAGGCCAGCCACTTGGCCAAAGATGCTCAAGCCCTCGAACTCAAAGAGCACCCCCATGCTTTGCATGATAGGCCTGAGCTCAAACAGATCGAGCTGACCTGCCGGAGCAAGCTCTAGGGGAATAGGGAAATACATTCTCGGTGGGAGGCGGATAACACCCACCTGCTGCATCGACCGATTGGGACCGAGAATTGAGCCGGGCTCTGGGTCTGAGAGTTCTCTTCTGCAGGGCTTCCGGTGCTGTCCTAATCCTGCTTCTTCCAGAGGTTGTAGCGCCCCATGTCTGCACGGCTCAGGACGCGGTTTTGCAGGGTGATCTCGCCCTCATAGACCGTGGTGGGAACAATCCCGACGTTGACGTTAGGTTCCCCAGCCATGTTCCCGTCGTCGTCCAGGGGTTCGAGGGCCAAGGCCGGTTGAAAGGCGCCCGATCGGAAAACGTTCTTCCCCAGAATCCGGACCACGTCGCAGCCAGTTATCGCCACAAGCGCGCGATCCCCACAACCGTAGGCCATCGAGAAATCGTTGTTCTTGAGGATCAGGACGCTATTACGCTCCTTCTCGCCACCCTGCCAGGCCACGAAGGCACCGGTTCCGTGCACGCCCCCCACGGGTTTGAGCTTCCCGTAACGCTTGTCGAAGCCGGCGCGAAAGACGTTCTCCTCGAACAACAGTTGGCCGCGGTGACGGCCAGCGATGGTAAAGGCACTGCCCCCCCGAAAGTTGTCCCCGCGAGCCAAACCAATGTTGCTCACCCTGCAGCGGCGCACAGTGAACTTGCCCCGTCCAGGGGGACCATCTCGCTTGCGACAGGTAAGCTGCACAAAGGTGCGACCGAGACCGTCCCCGATCACGTTCTCGATCAGCACATCTCCCTGTGGATTCTGAATGTAGAAGGCGTGCTCACTTCGCAGCCCCGTGACCTTGGCCGGCTCTTCCACTCCCACAAACCGGAAGTTCTTCAACCGGTGCCCCCAAACGCCCCACTTTGAGTGGCGTCCCGTGCCGCGCACGTGGTCAAAGCCACCGAGAATCTGGCAATCCTCAAAGAAGAAGCCTACGTGATTCTTCCCGTCGTCGCGCTTGTAGAACATCAGCGCTGCTCGACGGCCAGCCAGGAAGCTTATGCCGCGAAACGTGATGTGACGGACGGAATCGCGTTGATCAATGCCGACGGTATCCCCGTCTCGGCCGATGATGCGAACACGACCGCGGCCGTCGATGACCAGAGGCGCGTCCTGGCGCCCGCCCTTGCACTTGGAGTTGTTCGTCGCGGACGACCCGAGCCCTAATGTGAAGGGCGCATAGTCGCCCGCCTCCAGGGTGATGGTCGAACCCGCTTGCGCTTTTTTCAGAGCCGCGACAATCGGGTGCGCATTCGGACGCAGCGGTTGCCCGACAATCCCCCAGCTATTTGGCGTGCAGTACAACTGAACCGGTGCAGTCGGCGCTGTGGACACGACATTGGAAGCCAAGGCCAAGGGGGAGCTGGCGAGGAGAACCAAGCTAACGAGGATGAGAATCTTCACAGCCCTAGTTTACACAGCCACCGCGTGCGCTGCCGAATCTCGGACACGAAGGTCAAGGCCACCGGCCTCCCTTGGGCCACAGGGCATTTGTTGTCTCCGCCGACTCCTTAGGAGGACAGAACGAACTGGCGCCGCGCAAGCACGAGGGAGCCGACGGTCAGGGCAACGCCACCAATCCAGGCAAGCGTGATGAGGGCATCGGACGGGCTGACCAATTCCACGGTCCCCATGGCCTCTGGGACGAGTTCAACCACCCGGCGCAATCTCTGGTCCCCTGCCACGAGGTAACTCTTCAGGTAGAACTGCACCGTCATTGATTGACCCTCGCCCGGCAAGCTACCGAGCAAGCCTTCGACAGCGAAGACATAGCCGGCACCCACCAGGATCGGGTGACGCAGGATCGTTCCGGCAGCTGCAAACAGGGCCGAATAGACCAACCCTCCACTGACCACCGTAACCAGGATGCGCAGGTTGAAGCCGGGGGGATAGTTGTCCTGAGAAGCTTCCACGACAGCCTTCCCCAACACCCAGAGGGAGATGGAAGTGCTCAAGGACAACAGTACCGAGAGAATCACGGCCACTGCGATCCAACGACCAAGCAGCAATGCAGGTCGTGGAAAGGGCCGCACCAGTAGATAGGCGATCGTCCTATCATCGACCTCATCGGCGACGACCCCGGCACCCACCAGCAAGGCCACGATGGGAACGACCGCACGAACCTGCAGAAGCCAGGAGAAGAGCAAGATCGGCCCCGTGTACAACTCTCGTTCCTGGGAGATCCAGAAGATCATCCCAGCCAATGCAACCGGGAGGAACGCGACAAGACCTGCAAAGAGAGTGCTGCGCAGGTGCAGGGCACGTTTCAACTGCAGGCAGAAAACCAATAGGACCGCTCGCAGCAGTTCCAGTGGGTAGAGGAGGGGCTTAGCGCGGCCAGGCCCACCCGTCGCCGTACTTGTCGAAGAGCTCATTCGGTCACCAAGTAGTCAAAGACCGCTTCAAGACTCTCGTCCGCTGTTTCGATCCGAGTCACTCCGAAGTCTCCTCCGGAGGCAATCTCGGTCAGGCCGGCGAGCAGGGCGCTGCGGTCCTGTGCCTGCAATCGGATACGACCGTCAATGGGAACGTCGCCGCCCTGCTCGTCGTGAACTTCTACGACAAGCACACCGTCGATACCGAGGAGCTCCCGACCCAGGGCACGCGCCTTGCGCGCCACCACCTCCACGCGACTGGGGTGTTGGGAAAGAAGCCCTCGCACATCGGCAATAGACCCGCGCGCAAGTAGACGGCCCCGGTGAAGGAGAACGATTTCCTCCGTCAGCGTCTCCACCTCGTGCAGCACGTGGCTGCTAGCGAGAACACTGACACCCTCGTCAGCAAGGGCCCGCAGGAGGTCAATGACTTCGCGACGGCCGACCGGGTCCAGACCCGTCAGGGGTTCGTCGAGGACGACGAACTCAGGCTCATGCGCAATTGCCTGGGCAATCTTCACGCGCTGGCGCATGCCCTTGGAGTAGCTGCCGACGCGTCGCGTAAGCACATCGGACAGTCCGACCCGCGCCAGGGCGGCCTCGGAACGTTGACGCGCCTCTCGTGCCGCATAACCCGCCAACCGCAGCAAGTAGGCCACCATGTCCCGCGCGTTCAGATCGTCGTAGAGCGCGTCCTGTTGCGGTGCGAATCCAAGTCTGCGGTAGAGCTCACGGGAGGCAAAGGGGCGCTGACCAAGGACTGTCAATTCTCCGCGGTTAGGGCGCAGGCAACCGACCACTAGCTGCAGGAAGGTGGACTTGCCTGCACCATTGGGGCCGAGCAATCCGGTGATACCGGGGCCAATGCGCACCGACAGGTCCGAGAGTCCAACGACCTGTCCGTACCAGCGGCCGAGCTCGCGCGCGTCGACAATGGCAGTACCCATTTCGCCCTTCTCGTTCATTCGATCACCTCCACTCGCCGCACACGCCAGGCCACAATAAGCAGGGAGATCGCACACAGACTGGCGACGCACCACCAGGCCAGGCTATCTGGGAAGCCCATGCCCGGATCACGCTTGCCGTCGAGACCAAGCACGACATCCGAGAGTTTCCTGAGGGAGCTGAGGGGGCCGAGTGCGCCCCAGTTCTTGTGTACGAGGCGGCTAAGGACAAGCCCGCAGGCCTGCATCAGGAGGAACAATCCAAAGTAGGAGGCCAAGGCCCAGGCTCGCTTCTGGGCGATTGAAGAAACCGCCAGGGCCACCAAGCCCGTCGTTGTAATCCAAATAATCGAATAGGTGGGGACACGCCAGAAGAGATCGCCCTCGTCAGAAGCGAAGGAGTAATCCGGCGAGTTGATTGTGGCCACTAAGAGGATGACCAGGCCAGGGACGAGGACTGCAAAGGAGGTGAACGTCCCTACGGTCAAGAAGCGCGCAAGCACATACGAAGGTCGCCCCAGGGGTCTCGCAAACCATAGCTGCAGGGCGCCGGAGCGCAGGTCGCTTGCGATCAACCCGGTGCCATACCAGGCCCCAGTCAAGAGGGCGAACAACTGCACCGTCGAAAGAAACTGCGCGATCTGCGTGCGCGCCTCGAAGTTCTTCATCGCCTGCTTTGCGAAGATGTTGATCAGCATTGGGCTCTCTTCCCCTAGCAGCTCACTGTTCTCAACGGCGTAGAAGCCATAGACGATGAAGGCGTAGACAACCGTAGCGATCACGGGCACGGCATAGAGGAAGATCATCGGGAGCTTGCGCTTGGCCCCGATGCGCAAACCCAGAGCGAGGACCGGAAGCGTGCCGGAACCGCGCTGGCGCAACTCCCCTTGAAAGGGTCGGTAGACCTCCAAGTGCGTCTCGGCAGAGGCTAGCTTTCTATCCTGGGGACTCATTTCGATCCCCGACCACTGAGTTTCCCAGGGAGCTCCCCAGCGAGGTCTCCACCGGGTTCCCCATCGACATCTCCACTGAGCGCTCCAACAAAGACATCCTCAAGAGTCGAGCGTTCTGGAGCGAGGGTGCTGACTACAACGCCCGCGCCGTGGGCCAAGCCCAAGAGACGATCTCCCTCTCTGGCGGGCGCGCGCAGGCGAAAGCGGCCGGCTCCGATCACTTCGTGTTCGATCCCCTCAGCCGCAAGGACACGCCCAAAGTTCAGAGAGTCCCCTTCGACGCGCACTTGTATCCAGAGGTCCTGGGCAGCTGTCAACTCGGCAATCGAACCGCTGGTCCGCAGACTACCTTCCTTCAACACAACGACGTGGTCGCAGGTCGCTTCGACATCGCGTAGCAGGTGAGAGCAGAGGATCACATCCTTGCCCTGGGTTGTGCCCAGGTCGCGTACGAGCGTCAACATGTGCCTACGCCCTGCGGGATCGAGACCGTTGGTCGGTTCATCAAGTAGCAGCACGGGCGGGTCATGGACCAGGGCCTGGGCCAGTTTCACGCGCTGCTTCATCCCGGTGGAGTAACCATCCATGGGGCGATAGCGCGATTCGTCCAAGCCCACATAATCGAGGGCTTCGTGGGTGCGCATGATGGCATCGCTGCGGGTCAGCCCGCTTACGCGACCGAGGGCGATGACCAACTCGACGGCACTCGCACCGGCGAGGAGGCAGTCGCTCTCGGGCATGTAACCCACACGACGACGGGCCTCGAATCGGCCGCTGCGTGAACGCGGTTCGCAACCTACTATCCAGGCGCGCCCTGTATCGGGGACGACCTGCCCCAGGAGGACCCTGAGAAGCGTGCTCTTACCCGCGCCGTTCGGACCCAGCAATCCCACGGTCCCCCGGGGAAAGGAAACGCTGATATCGCGCAATGCCAAGACATCACGGAAGCGCTTGGTCACGCCCTCCAATCGCACACGGGCGTCCTTTGTCACACGCTATCCACGGATCGTTCCAGCAACTCCACATCGACGCGCGCATCGTTGAACACGGCGCCTCCGGCTAGGTCTGAAAGGGAATCGGGGGTAAGCATGTTGGAGGTATTGCCGTCCAAGGTGTTGTGTGCCCACAATCCCTTGGGAAGTACAAGCACACCCCGCCGGGTCACATCGGTCAAGGTCGCTAAGGTGCGTAACTCGCCGAGTTCATTGTGAACGCGCACCGTATCGCCTTCTTCGATTCCGCGCTCTTCGGCATCTTTGGGGTGGATTTCCAAGGGCACGATTTTCCGGTGAAGCTGGCCGAAGGTAGAGCTAGTGCGTTTCCCGGTCGAAGGCGAAACCAAGGCCAGGGGATACTCAGCCGTAGCCGGATCCTCGCGGTAAATGTAGAGCCCCACGGGCGAAGCCTCATCCAACTCAACCGGAAAAAGGTGCACCTTGCGATCGTCGGTCATCGGGAAGACGTCCACGAACTGTACGGGGCTCTGACCGCAGCTCGGGAAGGCGATGCCTTTCTCCGCAAGGGCAGCAAGAACGTCATCTTGTCCCTCCAGTAGAAGTTCGACCAATCCATCCGCATCCGTCACATCCCCGGGCTTTGACAATCCCAAGCGCTCGATCAGCTCCCCAAAGACTTCCAGGTTTGAACGCGACTCCCCCACCGGAGCAATCACCGGGCGGGTGCGCTGCAGAGCGTAGGCGCCGTAGGGCCGCACAAGTTCGTCGTGCTCCAAGAAAGTCGTGGCCGGCAGAACCACATCGGCATAGTTCGCACTCGCCGTCATCACCGCATCGAAAACGACGGTAAACAGCCCCGGCTTCGAGAGTCCTGCCCGCACGCGATTTAGATCCGGCAAGGTCTCCGCCGGATTGTGGTTGAAGGCAAAGACAAACTTGATCGGTGTCTCGAAGGCCTCGGTCAGGGCTCGTCCCACCTTGTTCTGATTCAACGCGCGTCTCTGTGTCGGCTCCCCTGCCGTGAGGTCTCGAAGGGCCCAGCCCCTGTTGTTCGACATCGTGTAGCCGCCCCCTAGGACGCCAAACTTGCCCGCCACCGCTGGCAGGGCTAACACGGCGCAGACAGCCTGGCCACCATTGCGGTTGCGCTCTAACCCCCATCCGCATCGAATCGCGGCGGGCGTAGAAGCGGCGTACAGTTTCGCGAAGTCCTCGATCTCGCGCACCGTCAAGCCTGTAACCCGCGCTGCGTTTTCGAGGTTCCAAACGTCGGCCCGCTCCATCAACTCGTCAAAGCCCGTGGCGTGCTCCGCAAGGAACTCCAGGTCCGCGTTCCCCGTCTTCACCAACCAACGGATCACCGCCAAGGCCAAGACCAGGTCCGTGCCCGGTCGCAGGGCCAGATGCACGTCTGCTTGGCGAGCCGTACGCGTCCGGCGCGGGTCGATCACCACGAACTTCGCCCCGCGCTTCTGGGCCTTCAGAACGCCGGGCAGAAAGTGCGTACCGCTGGACGCGGGGTTAGCGCCCCAGGCCACGATCAGGTTCGAATGCCGGTAATCCTCGAGGGCGATCCCCGGCATCTTGCCGTAGGTTCCCTGGGCCGCAGCGCCGGTTGGCGCGGCACAAACCGTCGTCTCCAGCTTGGTCGCACCAAGACGGCGAAAGAGGCGTTGATCCAGGCAGTTGGAGGTCAGGGGTCCATTCGACCCATCAAAGTGCAGGGGCAGGATAGCCTCCGGACCGGAGTCCGCGGCAACGGCCGCCATGCGCTCCGCGATCAGCCCCAGCGCTTCATCCCAACTTGCACGGCGCAGGCCACCGGGCTGCCCCTTCGGCGCACCGACTTCGCGAATCAGCGGGTAGGGAACGCGCTCTTTGCAGTAAACGTGATCCGCAAACCGGCGCACCTTCTCGCACAGAAAACCGGCGGTCAGGGGATTTAGCTGGCTGCCGTTCATGGCGACCACGCGCTCATCCTCCAGGGTCACGACGACGCTGCACCCATCGGGGCAATCGAGGGGGCAGGCGCTCTGCACGTCTTGGCGTATCGTTTTCCCAGTGCTCACTCCTCTTTCTCCGCCCCTGAGTCCTCAAGGAGCGGCGAAGGGGGCGCGCCCATAAGGGAAGGGTCAAGGCCCGCACCCGTCAAGGAATGCAGGAAAGCGAGCAAATCCTCCGACTCCCGCCCTACGAGATTCGCCGGCGCAAGCAGGGCATCCGTCCGGTGCTTCACCGGAACCGCATCGCGCAGGGAAGAGTAGAAGCTCACGACATCGCGTAGCGTCTTGATCTGGCCTTCATGCATGTAGGGAAACGTCTCGCTCGCATGGCGCAGTGTCGGTGTCTTGAACTCAGCCCAGTTGTGGCCTGAAGTATAGAGATAGGCCACCTTCGTGCGCGCTAACCCGTCAGGATCATCGGAAAACTCGCCCGCGCCGTTGAAGGGATCGGCCTGCACCAGCTTGATCCCCGTGAAACGCCCAGCGTCACGGGAACCGCCGCCCTCCAGCGGTGGAATGCGCGTACTGTGAAACTCACGATCGGTGAGGTTGGGGCCGTTGTGGCATAGGACGCAACGCGCCTTGCCCACAAAGAGCTGCAGTCCTCGCACGGCCGCCTCGTCGAGGGCTTCGAGCTTTGCCGCATCGCCTTCGCGCAGACCCTCAACGTAGCGATCAAAGGGAGCCTCGGTAGAAACGATCTGTGCCTCGAAGGCGGCGATGGCCTTGCCTACATTGGCATAGGCTGCGTTGACTAGGGCCTGATCCTCCGTGGACATGCGCGCCCAAGCCTGGGCATGCTCGTGTCCTTCATCATCTGCCACAGGTCGTGCCTCGGCGGCAAATCGCGAGCTGTCGCCCAGGGGCGGGAGAGCACCGAAGATAGCCTCAAACGCCTCCCGGTATTCCGCGTCATCAAAGATGCGTCGCAGAACGCCCACCCGCGAAATACCGTGCTCCGCGCGTTCCTCAAAGGGATGCAAGGCCTGGGCCCAGAGGGAGTCGGCACGACCGTCCCAGAACATCCAGCGGTTGTAGACCGCGTTCAGGATCGTCGGTGTATGGCGTCCGACGTCATCTAATCCACGGGCACGATCCCGCCGATCCCCCCATCCTTCCTGGGGAATATGGCAGGTGGCACAGGACACGGAACCGTCAGCGGAGAAGCGAGTGTCAAAGAACAAAGCCTGCCCCAGGCGAGCCGCGCGCGGGTCGGCCTGGAAGCGATTGGTACTATCCAGGGGCGGCGCCGGCAACGGAGATAGGGTCAGGAGTCGCTCAAGATCGCGTTCCGTGTAGGCCACACGGGTCTCGAGCTGTCCCAGTTGCGCCTGGTCCTGGGGAGCGTCCGCCTGTGGCAAACTCAAAGCCAAAATCGAAGGCACGAGGATCAGAAACAATTTAGAGGATGTCATCGCCAAAGCTCCTCAGATATTTAGGTCGAAGGTCGCGTGTCCGTTGTCCAAGACACCATCACCGGTCCGGACCGAGATACGCAAGATCCAGTAGCCCTCCATATGAAAGAGCATGGCGGGAACTTCGTAAAGACCACCACCGGCGTCCACTGGCACGGGTCGCGTTAGCATCCCATGGCGGTGCTCTGGCATCCTGGCCCGCACCGTGGGATCCGCTCCCTCCCAGGGAGTCGGGCCGCCCTCTTCAACGCGCGCGAGCTTGAGTTCCAGGACGAAGTGTTCGTTGACAGGAATTGGACCACCACCAACAACGCGCCAGGTCGCCTCGAAGTGACCGTCATCTGAAACGCCTGTGGCCCAGTCTTCCTCAGAGTCAGAGTCGGGCTCGGGGTCGGCCTCCAGCGGGGCTACCGGCTCAGATGCCGGCCCAGCCTCCGGGACCTCCACGATCTCGACGGGTTCGGCTCCATTGCCCGCCTGCGGCTCCCCCATGGGATCGACGGGGGGGGTCTGCGCACAGGCGCCGATGGAGGCTAGTCCAAGGAGGTAGATCGAGGGTCTCTGCAAGGGATCTGGCGGGTGAAGGGCCTTTGGCGGTTTCGCGGGAGGTTGCTACGCGCCTACCATACCGCCGTCATGAACCAGAAGCTCATCGTCCTCGTACTCCTCACACTCGCCTCGTCCCTAGGCACCTCCTGCAGCACTGCACCCAGGGCCCAGGACAGGCAAACGCAATCGGTACATCCCGGTCGCGAATTAACAGTAGGCATCTTGATTGTTGACGGCGTCTACAACACCGAGCTGACAGCGCCCATGGACATGTTCCACCACACGATCTTCCACACGGATCCGGGCATGCGCGTTGTCTTGGTGGGCCCCAGCCTCGAACCGGTCAGGAGCTTCGAAGGTTTACGAATCCTGCCCGACTACAGCTTGGCCGACGCACCGGACCTAGACATTCTCGTGGTTCCCAGCGCGGAGCACAGCATGGACACGGATCTCGAGAACGAAGAGCTCATGGCCTTCGTGCGCGAGCGCGGCCAACGGGCCGAGTGGGTCATGTCCCTCTGCGACGGCGCCTTCATCCTGGCTGGGGCCGGGCTGCTCGATGGGCGCGAGGCTACGACCTTCCCCTCGGATCGCGATCGAATGGCCGAGATGTTCCCGGCCGTCCAGGTGCTTCACGACGTCAGTTTTGTTCACGACGGCAAGACCATCACCTCCGAGGGGGGCGCGCGCTCCTTCGAGCCCGCTCTTTACCTGTGCGAGCTCCTCTACGGCAAGGAGTCAGCCGACGGAATCGCCGGTGGACTGGTGATTGATTGGGATAAGGACGAGATCGCCCACAGGGTCGTCCCAGGGGAATAGCGAGGGAGTAGCCAGGTGCAGCGAGGGCGCTGTACGAAGCGCATTTGATCCCGCAGCAAGCGCCCAGAGCGCGTAACGTGTGCCCATGAATCACGCTGCCCTCCTCGCCCTGGCGCTACCCCTGCTTTCGTCGTCCCCTGCCGCCGGGCAAGACACATCCCAGGAAGGCCCCCTGCGTTTCGGTGATCCGACCGAGCTTGCCTACGAGGCAGCCTTCTTTCCGGGTGCGAACTACGACACTTCGGTTCCGACACCCGAAGCGATCTACGGTCGGCGTGCGGGGGATCGATTGGCGCACCACGCTGAGGTTGTGGCTTGCTTTGAGGCCTGGGCAGCGGCATCTGACCGCGTCCTCCTGCGAGAGCATGGACGCACACACGAGGGCCGTCCCCTAGTCCACGCGCTGATTACATCGCCCGAGAACCACGCGCGTTTGGACGCGATCTTTGCGGGACACCAGAAGCTCGACGATCCCCGCGGGCAAGACGCGGCGGAGTTGGCGCGCCTCGTCAACACCCTGCCCGCCGTGGCCTGGATGGGATATAGCATCCACGGTGATGAGGTTTCCGGCAGCGATGCGGCCGTTGCCCTCGGCTACCACTTGGCAGCGAGCACGGAAGCCAGCGTCGTAGACTTGCTCGATAATCTGGTGATCGTAATTGACCCGATGCTGAACCCCGACGGGCGCGAGCGCATCATCGGCATGGTAGAGCAAGCCGCGGGTCGCGCGCCGGTGCTCGACCACGCCAGCATGCACCGTGGGCGCTGGCCCTTCGGTCGCGGCAACCACTACCTCTTCGACATGAACCGCGATTGGATGGCGGGGACTCAGCCGGAGACGCGTGCACGCTGGACCATCGCCCGCGCCTACCATCCGCAGCTCTTCGTCGATGCCCACGAGATGGGAGCCCTGGACACCTATCTTTTCTATCCCCAGGCCACGCCGATTAATCCGGAGCTGCCGCCGCGCTTGGTCGAATGGCAACGACGCTATGCCGAGGGCGCGGCCAACGCCTTCGATGCCCTGGGCTGGAGCTACTACACGCGCGAGTGGGCCGATGGTTGGGCGCCCTTCTACTCCGATTCCTGGGGGTCGCTCCTGGGGGCAACGGGCATGCTCTATGAGCAGGCCTCTTCACGTGGTCTGCCCCTGCGCAAGGCCAGCGGTCGCATCGAACGCTACCGCGAAACAGTCCACCATCAAGTAGCCGCGAGTTGGGCCAATTTGCTCACCCTGCAGGCTAACCGCCGGGAAGCCCTGAACGATCAGTTGGCTTTTGCCCGTTCAAACGTCGATGCCACACAGGCCGGGAACGGGCGCGCACTAGTCTTCACCACAACGGGCAATCGCTCCCGTGAGGAACGCTTCCTGGACATCCTCGCTGGGCAGGGCATCGAAGTCCTACGCAGCGGAGAGAGCGAACTGGAACTCACCTCCGCAGAACGCTGGGATGGGACGCAGATGGACAAGTTCACCCTGCCCGCCGGCAGCTACATCGTCCCCTCAGCGCAGCCGCGCGGCCCAATGGTAAAGGCCTACCTCTCCTTTGATGTGCGCATGGACGACGCCTCGCTCTTGCGCGAACGGGAGTCCTTGGAGCGCACGGGGAGCTCGAAGATCTACGACTTGACCTCCTGGTCCCTGCCCCTCGCCTTTGGGTTAGATGCAACCTGGGTCGACATGCCGGCGGGTGATTTCGAGACCATGGGTGCAGCGCCCACAGGCTCTTCAAGGCTTGTCCCCCACGGCAACCCCGATTCCCCCACAGTCGGCTGGGCGGTCGACGGCCGCGACGACGCATCCGTCGCCTTCGCGGTGCGTGCCCTGGAGGAAGCCTTCATTGTGCACTTCGCCGACGAGCCCTTCCGCTTGGATAGCACTGCCATGGAGCGTGGCAGTCTCCTCATTCAGGTGGCAGAGAACAGCGGCGAGCCCGCCGCACTCGAGGCTCGCCTGCTTGCCATCGCCAAGGCGACAGGCGTGACCGAACTGCACCGAGCCAGCACCGGCCTCGCGAACCCGATCGACCCCGGGAGTGGGGAAGTCGACCCGGACGAACCCGACCACGGCGGCGGTCACTTCCACCAACTTGCGCGACCGCGCGTCGGGATCCTAGCCAACGCGCCCGTGCAATCCGATGTCTTTGGACACCTCTGGTGGCTGCTTGATCACGAGCTTGGGATTTCCGCGACGCAACTCGATGTGCAGTCCATGTGGGCCTACGACCTACGCCGCTTCGACGTCATCGTCGCTCCCCCCGGCGGTCTACGCAGCGAATTGAAGGAGACCCTCGATGGTTGGGTGCGCGGCGGTGGCACCCTGATCGCAATGGGATCCAGCGCAGCGGCCGCCACCTCCGGCAACCTCGGACTGAGCGAGGTCACACTGCGCCGTGACGCCCTCGAGGACTTGGATGACTACGCACGCTTGGTAGAGCGCGAGGTCGCCGCACGCTCTGTCACAATCGATAGCGCCAGCGTTTGGGGCGATCCCGTTGAGGAGCGAGAAAAGGCCGCTACGGAGGAGGACCCAGAAGAGAACCCAGGGGAGAACCCAGGGGAGAACGCTGACAAGGAAGAGCAACGCGAAGAAGTCAGCGAGGAGGACGACGCCTGGGCCCGCCGCTTCGCCCCGTTCGGCGTCTCCGTGCGCGCCTACGCCGACCCGCGCCACTGGTTGACCGCAGGCATCTCCAGCGAAGGCGGCACAGAGGTCCCCGTGCATGTGAACGGCTCCCACGTTTTCCTGGCGCCGGACAGCGCCGAGACCGCCCTTAGACTCGAAGGCGAAGAGCGTCTGCGACTCTCCGGCTTGGCCTGGCCCGAGGCACGCGAACGCTTGGCCAAAAGCGCCTGGGCAACGGTCGAGGGTCGAGGCCGTGGCCAGGTGATACTCTTTGCCGACGTGCCCGGCTATCGCGGCTACCACCTGCTCACCGCACGCATTCTGGCCAACGCGGTTGTCTACGGCCCCGGCCTCGGAACAAGCCAGCCTGTGCCGCGCTAGGCACCCAAGGATGAAGATTTCCGACGGGGGCGCGCGCGTCCAAATCCTCGACCCATCACCCCCCGGACTGCGCGGAGGGAATCGTGTAACGGCCCTACGTTGGGCTGGGATCCTACGTGAATTGGGGTGCGTGGTTCGCGTTCGAAAGCAGTGGGACGGGGAAGACTGCGATGTCTTGATCGCACTACACGCGATCAAGTCCAGAGAGAGCGTTCTACGCTGGCGCAAACAGCGCGGCGGCGCCCCCTTGATTGTGGCCTTGACGGGCACCGACTTCGGTGATGCCGAGGCGCGGGCAAGTGCGCTTCAATCGCTACAGCTCGCGGACCACATAATCGTCCTCTTTGGGGAGGCCAAGAAATCTCTCCCCGCCAACCTCGCCCCAAGAGTCCGCGTCATCCCACAGTCTTTCCGGGGCTGCAGTCAGGCGTCAGCGGCCGGGGATGGAGAGCTCGTCATCACACTTCTGGCGAACCTACGAGCAGTGAAGGATCCGCTGCTGGGCGCGCGGGCCTTGGCGCTCCGACCGCAGCTCACGGGCCTACGGCATGTCATCGTCGGCGGTGCACTCGACACCAACCTGGCTAATCAAATGCAGCGCGCGGCAGAGGCTGACGCTCGAGTGCAATGGCTGGGACCAATGCGGAGACGTGCCGCCCTCGAGGTCCTTGGCAACTCCCACGCACTGCTTTGCACCTCTCTCCACGAAGGCGGAGCCGGTTCCGTCGGAGAGGCCTTAGCCTTCGGTCGCGCTGTCATCGCCACCGACATCCCCGCCTGCCGAGCCCTCCTTGGAGACGATCACCCCGGGCTCTTTGGTGCAGGCGACGCTGATGCGCTGGCCCGACTCCTCGAGCGCTTTGTCTCTAGCTCGGACTTCCGCGCGGAACTACAACAACGATCCAAGTTGCGGGCGCAGCATGTCGCGCGCCCCGTGGAGCTCGATCACTGGCGCGAGCTACTGACGCAGCTTAAGAAGCCCTAGCAATCGGTTCAATAACTGCAGCTTCCCGAGTGGTCTCCACGGATCGCCCGGCAAGGCGACAGATTCCCCGCCTAGCAGTACCTGTAGCTGCACCAAAACGGGTGGTTCTGACACGGGCTCTTCTAACAATGCAGCCAGGTGATTCGTGGAGGCAGAGCGGGGAGCGGCTGTTTTTCAACGGGCTGCTAGGCCGCTTCTTTTGCCGCCTTGTCCTGGCGCTTCGCAAGCTTGCCGTGGGCATCTATCGCCGCCACGCGATAGGCCTCCCCAAGCGTCGGGAAGTTGAAGGTATTCTCCAGGAAATCGTCTAAGCCCATGTTGCCGTGCATCGCCATCTGGGCCACGTGGATGATCTCCGTCGCGCCTTCGCCAACGATGTGAGCCCCGAGGAGGCGTTCCCCTCTGGCGTCGAAGACAAGCTTCAAGAGTCCTTCGGTGTTGCCGGTAATTTGGCCCCGAGCGAGCTCGTGGAAGAAGGCTCGACCAATGAGAATTTCACCGTGCTCCTTACGTGCTTCTGCCTCAGTCTGACCGATGCCACCCATCTCAGGAATCGTGTAGATCCCAAGGGGAACAAGGGCGCCAGAACGCGGCAGGGGTAGGCCAAGTGCGTGGCGCATGGCGCGCTGCCCCTGATCCATGGCAGTGGCTGCAAGTCCCGGGGGTCCGACCACGTCGCCGACAGCAAGGATGCCTTCCACACTGGTAACGAAGTTTTCGTCCACGCCGACGTAGCCGCGATCGGTGATTTCTACACCGACGTCCTCAAGCCCGAGACCTGCAATACAGGCCTGCCGACCGAGGGCGCAAAGGACGCGTTCGCTGCGCAGGCAGGCACCATCTTCGAAGCGAACCTCGACGCTTGAGACTCCATCAAAGACAACGCTCGTGGGGTTACGATTGCCCATGAACGTGCCGCCGGAGCGCTCAAAAGCGGCCAGGAAACGATCGGTCAACTCTGAGTCCAGGAACCCCATGGGCTTGTCATGGCGATCCACGATGGTCACATCCACTCCCAGCGCGGTCATGATCGTGGCAAACTCGCAGGCAATGACGCCGCCACCTAGAACCGTCAAAGACTTGGGCAGGTAAATAATCGACAGAATCGAATCGCTATCGAGGATGTGGTCGTGGTCGATCTCCAAGAAGTCCGGTGAGCGCGGACGGGATCCGGTGGCGATCACAATCAGATCAGAATGGACGACCAGGGATCCGCCGCCGGGCTTCTCCACGGTGACTTCCTTTGGACCGCTGATGCGGGCCTTGCCGTTGAAAACCTCGATGCCGTTGCGATCGATCTGCTGGCGCATGTAGTCCTGGTGTCCCGCCAAGACGGAGCGCAGGCGCTTCATCAGACTGGTGACCTTCAGGTCTTCGCCCAGATCCACCTGGAGGACGCCTTCGGTACGGCTCTTGAGGGCGGTCAAGGTCACGGCTGTTTCGCGCAGGGTCTTGCTGGGGATGGTTCCGCGCTGGACACATTCACCCCCTAGTTCCTGGATGCGATCTACGATCATCACGCTGCGGCCTTCCTTCGCCGCCTGCATCGCCGCCTTCTGCCCGGCCGGTCCGCCGCCAATGACCACGACATCTCTTTGAAGGCAATTGTCCATGCTCTAACTTCTTCGCTACGGGACTGGGGGCACGGGCCCCTGTGATCGGTGCTCCCCCTAGAGGAAGGCTTCTACGACTTCGAGAACCGGTCCGCGCATTTCGAGCAGCTTGACGACGTCTTCTGCGTAGATTCCAAGTCCGCGAATGACGGGCAGCTCTGCCGGGAAGTCCTCGACAGAGTGACTGTCCATGAGGGCCCAGTGGCTCAACTCATCGGCTAGATTGGTCAGACGCGCGAGCTCCTGGTACTCAGACTTTGTACGGATGTCATGGTGGTTCTCAATGGCACCCACAATCCAGTCGGGAAGCTTCCAATGACGCACCATGCGTGAGCCCAATTCCACGTGAAAGGCATCCATGGCCGCTTCGAGAATAGGGGCCGGGATTGGGCGATCGGTGTGCTTGCGGGCCTCGTCGGAGAGGACCTGGGCGATCATGGGCTTACCCACGTCGTGCAGAAGACCGCAGAGGAACCCCGCTTCAACGTTCGCCCGTTGCTGTCGCGACACTTCGCGGCAGAAGACTGCGGCGGCGGCGGAGTGCATCCAGAGCTCACGTACGCGCACGCGGTGGCCGGGTACATCAAAGACCTTTCCGCGCACGGCAACGGAGATGGCAATCTCGCGCACCGTCGGAAACCCCATGCGACTAACCGCCTGCTGCAGTGACACAATCGGCTCTTTGGGCGCATAGGCCGCAGAGTTCGCCACGCGCAATACGTGGCTCGCAAGTGATTGGTCACGGGCTAGCAACTCGGCCAATCCACGTGCGTCGCACTCTTCTTCATCCGCCAGGGCTAAGACCTGCATGGCGGTGTCGGAGAGTACGGGCAATTCCAGATCCTCGTCCGCAAGACGCATCCGCAAGAGCTTATGAACCTTTGCAGGCAGGATTGGGGGATTCGAGTTGATGCGGGCTAGGGACATGACTTCCGAAGCGATCTTCGACGTCATACTCAGCACTCTTGAAGGAAACACTCTTCTACGGACGAGTGCGTGAAAGCAGGGGCTGACTGGTCCCAAAGCTGGGACTTGAATCAAGCTTCTCGATTCCGAGAAGGCCCCGTTTCCTGTACCCGTGACGCGGTTCGAGTTCTGCCCAAGGGTGTCTAGCTCGCCTGGATCATGTGCACCTCGCGCTGCGGGAAGGGAATCTAAATCCCGCTGTCATCGAAGGTCTTCTTCACCGCTCGATGGGTGTCGAACCACACATCCCAGTAGTGCTCCGGAAGCACATAGGGGCGGCAGGTCAGGTTTACACTGCTGTCCCGAGTTCGATCAGCTCCACCGTCGAAGCTGGGGCGTCGAGGACACTCTTATCCACCCCGAGAATCTTCAACAAGACGTCGCGCGCCTTGTCCACGTCGTCCCCGTACCCAATGCCAAAGACCATGTCGATACGGATCTTTCCGTTGGCACTGCAGTCGGTGATGTTCTGATCGGTGATGCCCGCGTTTGAGATAAGGACGCGCTTGTTGTCGAGGGTGTTGATCGTCGTCGCGAAGATCCCGATCTCGTGCACGATCCCGTGCGCACCGCCAGCCTCAACAAGATCCCCCACCTTAGGGGGACGGAAGATCATCATCATGACGTCCACTGCAAAGTTCGAGAGGGAGCCCTGCAGGGCGAAACCGACAGCGAAAGTTGCCGCGCTCAAGATGGCCACAAATGAGGTCGCTTGAACCCCTGAGCGCCCGAGGGCAGCCACGACGGCAAAGGCCAAGACCGCCCCGTAGATCACATGCCTCGCAAAGGAGCTGAGGGTGTGATCAACGCGTGATGCACGCATCAACTTCGTGATCAGGTTCGTGATCAGGTTCGTGATCAGGTTCGTGATCAGGTTCGTGATAATGCGCGCCACAAACCAACCGACCATGAGGGTAACGAGAGCGGACAGAATCGACGGCCCGTAGCTGAGGGCAAGGGTCTTAGCCAGGTCGAACCAATCCCCCAGTTCTGCCAATCGAAATGATCGGGGAGTTGGATGAACTCCGGCGCCGTAGCCTCAACTGGCGGCGGAGGAATAATTAAGCGGCTGGCCGCTTGCGCGGTTTAACTCGTTGCTTGGCCCTGGGGGGAAAGCGACGTCATCATGGCAGTGGTCCTATCAGGTTAGCTGTCTAGGTCGCGCCGCAGGTGCCGCGCCAAAACATGGGCAACACACCCGGTGAGCTTCTTGCCCGTGGGGATGTGCAGGAATTCGTTGGGGCCGTGGGCGTTGGAAGCGGGGCCCAACACACCGGTGATCAAAAACTGCGCCGCGGGGAACTTGTCCCCCAGGAGCCCCATGAAAGGTATGGTTCCGCCTTCGCCCATACTGGCGTGGGGTTGTCCGAAGAAGGCGCTGGATGCCTCGCCTACGGCGGCATCCAACCAACTTGCGATGGGTGGAGCATTCCACCCGCTGACTCCGTCCATTCCGCGCGCTTGGACCCTTAGGCCGTAGGGCGGATCAACCTCAAGCAGCTCCTTCACTAGCGCAGCAGCCTGCTTGCCATCCAGGGTAGGCGGCAACCGTAGGGAGAGTTTGGCTGCTGTTTGGGGACGCAGCACATTGCCGGCATCCTGCAGACTCGGAAAGCCATCCATACCGGTGATCGTCAGCGTTGGACGCCAGGTTCGGTTGAGCACCAGCTCTAGCAGGTCCTCCTGCACGGGCTCCGCACCTTCTACGAAGGGGAATTTAGCATGGACCGATTGCCCCAGGACGACTGCCGCCTGGGCGGCCTGTTCGCGGCGTTGGGCGGGGATATCCACGTGCAGCCCATCCGGCACCAAGCGACCCGTGGCGGGATCTTCCAGGCGCGAAAGCAATTGGCGCAGCACACGAAAAGAGTCCGGCACGACTCCACTTGCATCACCGGAGTGCACTCCTTCACGCAGAACCTCCACGACCAATTCGCCGGCCGCCATGCCGCGCAGGGAGGTCGTGTTCCAAAGGCGATCGTAGTCGCCCGCGCCCGAATCGAGGCAGACGACAAGGTTCGGACTTCCGATGCGAGCCGCCAGATGATCGATGTAGAAGGGCAAGTCATAGCTACCGCTTTCTTCGCAGGCTTCGATCAAGATCACGCAGCGCGCATGGGCTACGCCTTGGTCACTGAGGACCTCCAGGGCAGCCAGGGACGCAAAGGCCGAATAACCGTCGTCGGCGCCACCGCGGCCGTAGAGCAAGTCCCCCTCGCGCACCGGCTCCCAAGGGCCTAGACCTTCACGCCACCCGATCATCTCAGGCTGCTTGTCCAGGTGGCCATAGAGCACGACCGTGTCGTCGCTCGCCGCTCCCGTCGCCGGAACCTCCATGTAGATCAATGGCGTGCGACCCTCGAGCCGCACAATCTCAACCTGCAAACCTGGGATAGGCCGCGCACGACACCAATCTGCGATCAACTTCGTCGCGCGCTCCATGTGGCCATGGGCCTGCCACTCGGGATCGAAGTGCGGCGACTTGTTCGGAATGCTGATGTAGTCGCAGAGCTGGGGAACGATTTCCTCCTCCCAGAGTGCCTCAATCAGGGGCGTTGCGCGGGAGGGATCAACCAGTGTTTTGGAATCAGGTAGGCCAGGCATGGGGTCACGATAGCGTGCACGCTACCCTGGTCCCATGGTTCGATTGCTCCAACGGGTACACAGTCCAATTCGATGCCGTATTCCACGTAGCGGCATGGGCACCCTCCTGCTGATTTGCCTCACACTCCTCGCCTGCGGTGATGGGCAAGAGCAAGAGCAGAGTCAAGATGTCGACGGGGAGGCCAGGGAGGCCGTCGACTCGGGACAGGTTCTCGACGGTGATCCCCCCGGGGCACGCCGGGACCTACTGCTTGAGCTGCGCCGCGCGCGCGATATGCCGCGCTCGACAGCGGATGGGGCCGGGCGAGCTTGGCTCGAGCTCGATCCCGATCAGACGGTCAAGACCGTCCGCTGCGGGGTGCCGAGTCGCTTCTCGATGCTCTTTGAAGCCGGCCCCGAAGGCGTCAAAATGGGGGGATTCATCCGCTTCACCGCGCCCCCCTTCTGGGGCTGGAGCCCCGCCCAGGTGGAGCGCAATGATACCCCTGGCTTCACGACGGCAGAGTCCCTGGCGGACGGTGTAACCCTCGAGGTTCGTGCGGCGGAATGGGTCGACATCCTTATCGGCGGCCGCGACCTAGGTCCTGGGGAACAATTGCGCATCGTCTATGGCGCAGGTTCGGCGGGGGCAGCTCCGGATCGCTACACCGAGAAGGAGGCGCGCCTCTGGATCACCGTGGATGGTGACGGCGACGGCGTCGGGAGCATCCTCCTCAATTCCCCCACTGTTGATGTTCAACCCGGTCCTGTGGCGCAGTTCGCCGTCGTCATCGCGAGCACGGCCGCACCCGGCGACGAAGTCACCCTGCGCATCACACCACTGGACACCGAAGGTAACCGCGGGGTCGATTTTAGGGAAACGGCGCAGCTCCTGGTTGTCCCCGAGGAAGGCCTGGAGTTGCCCGAGACAGTCGAGTTAGGAACAGACCCCACTCTGTTGACGCTCAAACCGACGGCAGCGGGTGTCTATCGCATCATGGTTCAGGCGGAACACGACGGAAGCCTGATAGCCGCGCTTTCCAATCCGCTCCTTGTTGCCGAGAACATCGCGCCCATCCGCTGGGGCGACCTGCACGGTCACTCGGGCCTCTCCGATGGAACGGGCACGCCCGAGGACTTCCTGGCCTATGGGCGTGACGTCGCGGGGCTGGACGTGATCTGCCTCACTGACCACGATCACTGGGGTATGGTGGCGCTCGACGAGCACACGGAGCAGTGGGATCGCATCAAGAGAGCAACGGCCGCCGCCCACGAGCCGGGAAAGTTTGTGGCGCTACTCGGGTACGAGTGGACGAGCTGGGTTCACGGGCACCGACACGTGCTTTACTTCGAAGATGACGGGCCTGTGCTGTCTTCAATCGATGAAAGGTACGAAACGCCGGCGCAACTGTGGGACGCCCTACGGGGCACCTCCGCCATGACCTTTGCACACCACTCTGCGGGTGGGCCCGTGCCGACGGACTGGAGCTTCGCCCCGGACCCGGAACTTGAACCCCTGACGGAGATCACCTCGGTCCACGGATCCAGCGAGAGCGCCGATTCTCCGGGTGCGATCTATAACCTCCTGCCGGGGAATACAGTGCGCGATGCCGTGCTCGAGCGCGGCTACAACCTGGGGTTTGTGGGCAGCGGCGACGGGCACGATGGGCACCCTGGGCTCGCACACCTCTCCGCCGGCAAGGGCGGCCTGGCGGCGATCCTAACCGACGACTTGACGCGTAGCGGTGTGCGCTCTGCCTTCCGCGGTCGGCGCACCTACGCGACCACGGGGCAACGCATTATCCTGCGCGCAGCTCTCGATGGACATCGTATGGGCGAACACTTGCCGGAGCCGGAGGGCGACGAGCCGTCAACACTCTTTGTACGCGCCATCGGAACCGCTCCGATCCAGAGCATCGACGTGGTCACCAGGGACGCGGTGCTACGCCAGGAGCGCGGACAACAGAATGAAGTTTGGGACCTAGAGACGCTCTTCGAATTGCCCGGGCTGAAGTCCGGCGATGCGCTCTATGTGCGCGTTATCCAAGTCGACGGAGCCTGCGCCTGGAGCAGTCCCTTCTTCGTGGATTGAGGACTCCCTAGGCGCCCGCTGAATGCAGGTCCTCGTCGGCTTCGCGGGCGGCGGCGCGCCCAGCTTCCACGTCGACCTTCGTCAGGAGTGCGCCTCCGACGATGAAGAACAGAATCACTGAGAGAATCGCGTTCTGGGAAGAGCCTGTGAACTCGATCACAGCGGCGAACATGAGCGGTCCGAGAATGCCCGCGAACTTCTCACCCACCGCAAAGAACGCAAAGAACTCCCCTGACTTGTGCTGGGGTGTCATGGTCGCAAAGAGTGAGCGAGAGAGTCCCTGGGTTCCCCCCTGGACCATGCCCACGAGGGCGCCGAGGGCCACGAAATGCCAATTCGCGGTCATGAAGTAGGCCAAGATCGAAATCCCGCAATAGACAATCAGGCCCACAAAGATCATCGACTTGGGACCGAAACGCCCCGCTAGGGACCCGAAGAGAAACGCAAAAGGTACACCCACGAACTGGATCGCCAGGATGGTCTTGATGATCAGGTCCTGGTCCAGGTCCTGCGCCGAGGCATAGATCGCAGCCATGCGAATGATGGTTTGGATGCCGTCGTTGTAGAGCAGAAACGCCAGCAACATCCAGAAGGCGTGGCGGTAGTGTCGCAGCTCGCTGAAGGTCTCGCCCAAGCGGCGAAATGAAGTACGCAGCGGCGCTTGGCCTAGGCTCTCGTCTGCCTCCATCTGCGCAGCGGGCTCCGGCACGCGAAACAACAGTGGCAGAGTGAAAAGTCCCCACCAGATAGCCGTCACCAGGAAGGCGATGCGTGTGGGGAGAGTGGCCTGGGCTGAGCTCAGTCCTTCACCGCTAGGGAGCCCAATCCAACCTGGATTTTGGATCCATACAAGACAGGCCGCAAGTACCAATCCGCCGCCGACATAGCCAAGGGCGTAGCCCGCCGTTGAGAGCTTGTCCTCGCCACCGGGCGGTGAAACATGGGGCAACAGCGCGTCATAGAACACCACGCTACCGGCGGCGCCAATGTTGGCCAGGGCGAAGAACACGAGGGCCTGCATCCAATCTCCCGACTGAACGGTAAACAGGCCGGCCGTGGCCAGAACACCGAGTCCGGCAAAGCCCACGAGGAAGCGCTTACGTTGAGCCTTCACGTCGGCAATCGCCCCTAGGACAGGCGCTACTAGAGCCACGGCAATGAGGGCAATAGTCGTCGCCCGCGCCAGTCGCACGATGGCCAAATCGGACTCCATCCCCTCGGCCGCCACATTCTTAAAGTAGATCGGGAAGATCGCCGTGATCACCACGGTGACCATGGCCGAGTTTGCCCAATCGTAGGTCGCCCAGGCCCTCGCCGCAGGCGTCCCGAGACCCAAGCGGGACAGAATGCCCTCCCGCGATTTCGACACGTCCAATGTCATGCCGCTCAGACTAACGGAGACGGACCCGAACTGGCAGCAACCCCCAGGACTGCTAGGCCGTCTTCTTGGTCGAGTCGCCCGCCTCGGGCAGGCGCTTCACGCAAACTCGATCACGACCCGCTTCCTTGGCCTCGTAAACGGCCTCATCAGAGCGTTTCAGGAGCATGTGCACCGAGTCCTTGCCCTCCAAACGGGCGGAGACGCCCAGGCTGGCGGTCACGGTACCGGAGAAGGTCCCCGCATCGATGTGATTCCTCGCTACCGCGATACGGATGCGCTCTGCTACCTGGCGAGCCGCCTCGAGGGTTGTGCCAGGGCAGATGACAACGAACTCCTCACCGCCCATTCGAGCACAGGTATCGCCACGGCGCAGGACCCGTTGAATCGACCTTGAAGTCTCCTTGAGGACCACGTCTCCCACATCGTGGCCGTGTGTGTCGTTGACCTTCTTGAAGAAGTCGATGTCGATGGTGATGGCGGAGAAGGGCGCGCTGGAACGCATGCTGTTGGACCACTCCATCTCCAGGCGCTTCATGGCGTAGCGACGGTTCGGAAGATCCGTGAGGGAATCTGTCATGGCCGCCGCGCGCAGCTTACGCGTCAGTACGGCCAACTTAGCGACATGCTCATGTTGGGTCTTCTTGTCGCGTTCAACACGCTCCTGCAGGCGCACAACTCGCTGCCCACCACGAATTCGCGCCAGCAGCAACTTGGGCTTGAAAGGCTTGACGATGTAGTCGTCGACACCAGCATCGAAGGCCTCGACCACACGCTCTTCCTCTGCGCGACCCGTGAGAATCAGCACGTAGAGGTTACGTCCTGAACCATAACGACGCAGCGCGCGGCAAAGCTGAATGCCGTCCATCTCGGGCATCATCCAATCGGTCACGACGATTTGCGGATTGGTCTCGAGGGCCACGGCCAGGGCCTCGCGGCCGTTGGTCGCGGTGAAGACCTGGTGCCCGGCGATTTCCAGCTGATGCACCAAGAGGCGCAGGGAAACCGGGTCGTCATCCACGGCAAGGATGCGCAGGCCATCGCGCTTGCCCGGGGATACGGGTTCGCGCTTCTTCTCAGCGGCCTCATTCGCACGACGCTCCAACTCGCTACTCACCAAGACCCGGTTGATCGGAATCTTTAGCATCTCCGACCACTCGGTCCACTGGGTGACGATCTTGTCAAAGAGCTTGTTAAAGTCGATGGCCTTGACGTTCAAGGTCTCGCAGATTTGCTTGAGAGAACCCCAGTGGTATGGCTGGGTATCGGGGTCTGCCACGCAGGCCTCTGCCACAAGGGCGGAGACGCGCAGGATGCGCATCAAGTCGCATGACTGCGTCTCTTCCAAGTTGAACGACGCCTCATCCAGCTCGAAGTTCTGCACCACCTCCGAGAAGGCCGGGGGGAGCCCCCAGTCCGTAAGCATCGCGCCAGCGACCTGACGGTGGTCAATATGGAAGTGATCTCGTTCAATAGTGATCAAGTCCAAGGAGGGGTCGTTCCCCACGCGGGCCAGGACATCGCCGTATTCTTTCGGGTGTACACTCGCCAGGGCTAGTTGCCCGATGCGAGAGAGCAGGCCACAAGTGAAAGCCTCCGCCGGTGTACCGATTCTCAGTTCCGTGCTGATTGTCTGCGCAGCAACCGCACAGGCAAGTGACCAAGACCAGTATTGGTCGTAGTCAAATCCCTCGCAGCGCCCGGAGCGATTGCCTGCAATCAGCGTAAAGCTCATGGCCACGTTGGAGACAGTCCGCATCCCAAGACGGATGGCGGCCTCTTTCACCGTAGAAACCTGGTGGTGGCCCGCCAGCTGAACAGAAGTAGCCAGCTTGACGATGCGCCCGGTCAGGGCCGGGTCTGCCTGAATGACCGAGACGATGTCATCCAACGCGCAGTCTGCATTCTGAGTTAGGACCAAGAGGTTCAGTCCAACTCCAGAGGGTGAAGGGAGCTGCCCCGTGTGTTTCAGCTCCTCAAACGGCTCGCGCATCATCTGGATAGTCCTTTGGTGAGAGTGACGAAGATCTCGTCCTCTTTAGGCGATCTCCGCCTGTAGTGCCGCGCGTACTGCTTCAAACTGCTCGTTCGAGTTCGTGATCAGGCCGCTGGCGCCTTCGACGTTTCCTTCGCGGCCGGACATCTCAATCTGGCGGAAGGTCTCCGAGAGCGTCAAGGCGCCCAGGTTGGCGGAGCTAGACTTCAAGGCGTGGGCCGCGTGCTCCATCTGGGTGGCATCACCGGATTCAAGGGCCAGGCCGAGATCGGCCATACGAGCCGGCGTATCCTCAAGGAACAGTTCCACCAGCTCAGCAAAAAGGCCCGGGTCGTCCTCTCCACCAAGCTCCTTAAGGGATTCGATCACCTCTAGGTCGAGGATCTGCTGTTCGTGTGTGTCACTCATCTCGGTCGCTCTTTGGGGAAGGTCCTGATTCTTGGGGAAGGTCGGACCCCAACGCGCGATCATGCGGTCGAGGTCGTTTCTCTGGACGGGTTTGGAGAGGTGATCGTCCATGCCTGCATCGAGGCAGCGGCGACGATCGGCGGGCATGGCACTTGCCGTCATGGCCACAATCGGAATGGCGCGACCTTCATCTTCGCTCAAACCCCTAATTCCACGGGTGGCGTCGAAGCCGCTCATGATCGGCATTTGGCAATCCATGAAGACGAGATCGAATGCGCCCGATTGAACGGCGTGAATGGCGTCACGACCATTGCCAACGACAGACACCTCGCAACCCAGGGTGCGCAAGAGCAGCCCTGCAACCTTTTGGTTGACCAGGTTGTCTTCGGCAAGAAGCACGTGCGGGCCCGGTCTCAGGGCAACCTTGCGTTCTTCGCCCATGGCAGAGGTGACCTCACGGTCATCGGCTACTTGATCGTTCGTGCTCTTGATGGAAAGCACGTGGTTCAGACCTGACAGCAGCCGCTTGCCTGAAACGGGCTGCGTGACCCAGGCGTCAAAGCCCGCGCGAGCCAAGCTGCCGGGATTCTCGATACGCCCCATGGGCTTTGTTAGGAGCAAGCGCACATTCTGATTGCGCTCTTCCGTCCGTATGCGCTGAGCTAGTTCCCGGCCGCCGCCGCCATGGAGATCAAGGTCGATTATGGCCATGTCAATGCTCTGCCCGGCCTCATCTGCAGTAGAGAGGATCGTCAACGCCTGCTCCACTGTCGTCGCCTCAATGATCTCAAGGCCCCATTGCTGGCCATACTTGAGTAGGGTTCGGCGGGCGCCAGGAGAGGAATCCGCGACCATGACGCGACATCCGCGCACGGCCCTCAGGGCATCCTGCTCTTCACCCAAGCGGGATTCCGACGAGCCCACCATGGGAAGTTCGGCGCGCACCAAGTTGCCGGGGCAGTCATCTCCCTCAAGCCATAGCCGCCCACCCATCAGTTCCGCGAGCTGCAGGCTGATGGCAAGTCCGAGGCCACCGCTAATGTCCTGATCCTGACCCTTAACTGAAGTGAATCCGAAGGGCTCAAAGAGCCCCTCGCGGGCAGTATCAGTCATACGGGGAGCACCATCACGGATCGCAATCTCGAACAAGAACTCCTTCGATTGCTCGTCCCTGGCGGCTCCGGTGAATTCGATGTGAACTTGACCGTCGGAAGTGCGGTCCACGGCACTCCCAATCACATTCGTCAAGATTTGGCGTAGGCGGCGCGAATCGCCCACACACTGGCGCGGCAGGGAATCCGCGATGAAGTAGCTGAGGCAAACGCCTTGCTCCCTAGCCCGTGTGTAGAGCAGTTCCACCACCTCGCCCACACAGTCATTGGTGTCGAAGGTCTTCGCGTCAATTTCCATCTTGCCCGCCTCGATGCGCGCAAAGTCGAGCACATCATCCAGAACAGCCAAAAGGGAGTGTGCAGAAGACTGAATGGTCTTGCCGTAGTCGCGTTGGTCTGCGCTCAAGCTTGAGTCGAGGAGCAGCTGCGCCATGCCAATGATGTCGTTCATCGGCGTGCGGATCTCGTGGCTCATACTCGAGAGGAAATCACTCTTGGCACGGTTCGCGGTCTCCGCCGCGATACGCCCAATCCGCTCGCTGTCCAACTCTCCCTCGAGGTCCGTAATCTTGTCCCTTTCGTCGGCTACACTCTCCTCCAGGGCGCGCACTTCGACGATCAAGTCGTGCTGCCCGTCGCGCTCCCCGCTCATCAGTTCCTCTTCACGCCTCGATTGTCCCTGGCGCAGGATCATCAAGGTGCCTGCGGATGCCACAAGAGTTGCGACACCGCCAATTACCCCACCAAAGACCAGGGCAACTGTCGCGGGCAGGCAGACAGCCGCGATGTGCACCAGGCGATTCAAGCCCTTCACACTGGCGGGAGAAGATTGGGAGTTCATCGTGTGGACGCCCCAGGGTCGAACTCACGAATACCATCACATTTAGACCAGCCCGGGGACGGGGAGGGGGAATGAAGCCATGGCACAGCGGTCGGACGCAGGACAGTTCTTCATCGTTCGCCAGACCACACTTACTGTTGACTTCCCTTTGAGAATGCAAGCTGCCCTCCCAAGGGCGGTAATGATCACCACCCAACGCGACCTGGAAACACTTTCCGGGTCGGTCCTCACCCCAGGATCGGGAGGTCAGGAAACTTTCCGCCACCGCAGGTTCCACCGCCCTCCGGAGGGGAGATAAGGGGAGTCGGGTCCGGCAGTCGATAGCCAAAGACACGGCAGAAGTGCTTCACCAGGAGGACTTCCCCCAGGAGATTCGTCGGTGGAAGCTCCGCATGGTCGCTCAAGCGAGTCATCACATCCGGCGCCAAACCACAGGGCTGAAAGCTTTGGAAGGCGGCCAGGTCTGTGTGCAGATTCAGGGCCAACCCGTGGAAGGTGACCCAACGACGCACGGCCACGCCGATCGAGCAGATCTTACGATCACCCACCCAAACTCCCGTGTAGCCATCGACGCGGCGCCCCTCCACCTGCACCTCCGCGAGGACGCCGATTACGACTTCCTCCAGATCGCGCAGGTAGCGATGCAGGTCGCGCCTGCCCTCGGGTAGGGCCAGAATTGGATAGACAACCAATTGGCCTGGTCCGTGGTAAGTCGCCTCGCCGCCGCGCTCGATCTCGACCACGGGGACCTGCACGCCGGCGACGGACGCACGATCCGTGCCGCGTCCGACGGTCACAACGGCATCGTGCTCCGTCAGAATCAGGGCATCGCCCATGCTTCCGTCAACGCGCGCATCCACCAGTGTCTTCTGGAGCGCATAACACTCTTCGTAGTCGGTGCGCCCCATGCGGCGCACATCGATCAACGGCAGTGCATCCTGGTCATCAACAGTCATTGCTTCTGGTAGATGTGGATGGCCATTTTGTGAACGGCCTCAGCCGCCTCCATCATCGCCTCTGGCAGGGTCGGGTGTGCGTGAATCGTGCGGGCGATGTCCTCAGCTGTCGCGCCCATTTCGATCGCAAGCGCAGCCTCGGCAACAAGCTCGGTTACCTCGGGTCCAACCATGTGCACACCGAGTACTTCGTCGGTCTTCTTGTCCGCAACGATTTTCACGAAGCCTTCGGTTTCCATCAGGCTCATGGCACGGCCGGAGGCACCGAAGGGGAATTTGCCAACGGCAATTTCATGACCCTTGGCTTTTGCATCCTCCTCGAGCAGCCCGACGGAAGCCATCTCCGGGGATGTGAAGATGACGGCGGGCACGCAGCGCACGTCGTACTCTTCATCCTGGCCAGCGATGACCGCCGCGGCGACGAGCCCCTCCTTGCTGCCCTTATGCGCCAACATGGGCTGGCCTGCGATGTCGCCGATGGCATAGATGTTCGGGACAGATGTGCGCATTTTCTTGTCAACCACCAGGAAGCCGCGCTCGGTCTTGAGTCCGACCGATTCCAATCCGAGATCATCACTGAAGGGTGTGCGTCCAACGGTGCACAGGATTTGATCGCATTCCACTTCAGTCTTCTTGCCGTCACGGTCCTCGACGTGAACCACATAGCCATCACCCTTCTGCTCCCAGGACTTGGCAGCCGTCTTGGTGATCAGCTTGATCTTGGCCTTCTTCATGTTGCGTTCGATCACCTTCACGCAATCGCGATCCTGTCCAGGGAGGGCGCCATCGGTGAATTCGACAACGGTGACATTGGCGCCGAGCTTGCGGTACAGCTGGCCGAGTTCAAGGCCGATGTAGCCGCCGCCGATAACCAACAGATGCTTAGGGATACGATCGGGCGAAAGCGCCTCGGTGGAAGACCAGACGTGCTTGCCGTCGAAGGCAAAACCGGGGATCGCCGTGGGCATAGATCCCGTGGCGATCACGATGTCGTCACAGGTCAGCGTTTCGACGCCTGTATCGGTCTTGACCTCAACGGAGTTCTTGCCGGTGACGCGCGCCGTACCGCGCACGTGCTTCACCTTGTGGTTCTTGAAGATTCCACCAACGCCTCCGGTTAGACGCGTAACGATGCTCTGCTTCCAATCAACGAGCTTCTCCACGTCTAGCTCAACGCCCTTGACTGTGATGCCCATGGTCGAAGCATTACGCACTTTCTCCATCAGGGAACCGGCGGCGATAAGAGCCTTCGAGGGGACGCAGCCGACGTTGAGGCAGGCTCCGCCAAGCTCGTCCTTCTCGACACAGGTGACGTCCTGCCCAAGTTGGGCGAGGCGAATGGCGCAAACGTAGCCGCCGGGACCGGCGCCGATAACGACGACTTTACGGGCAGTGCTCATGGCAATAGAGAGGGGCAGAGTTGTGGTGCTTCACCTCTGGGTGAAGCGATGAATCGAATCCTGGGCGCGTTAGGCGCGCTCTACAGGGGGAACGCGCCGTCGCCCTGGCGAGCTTCGCCTAGGCGCTCTCCGACACGCAGGAAATCGTTGAACTGGTGGCGCAGGTGCCGCGGAACTTCGCTGTAGACGTCTTCGACCAGGGAGCGCAGGGGCATCGAGCTGGCCGCTTCCTGACGGTGGATCACCTCGTCAATCTCTGCCGTGACGCGCACTTCGAGCTCCGCCGCAAAGTTGGAATCCACAAGCTCACGGCCCTCTAGGAAGCGCGCGAAACGACGCACCGGATCTTTCTTCTCCCAGATCTCGAACTCGCCGGGCTCGCGATACTTGTCCGGGTCATCGGAACTGGAGTGACCCATCAGGCGATAGGTGGAGCAGACCAGCATGGCGGGCCCAGCCCCATCGCGGGCGCGCTGCACAAGGGTCTTCATGGCATTGAAGCAGGCCAAGACGTCGTTGCCATCGACTTCGATTCCGGGCATTCCGTAGGCCACTGCCTTCTCCTGATAGGAGTCTCCGGCAGTTTGATCCTTGGACGGCACTGAAATGGCCCAGCCGTTGTCCACGCAGACGAAAACCGCAGGCACCTTCCACACACCCGCGAAGTTCATGCCGCTGTGGAAACCGTTCGAGCTCGTCGCGCCGTCGCCGAAGTAGATGCCGTGCACTTCATCCTTGCCGCGCCGCTGGCCCGCGAAGGCTGCCCCCACGCCGTGGGTGATCTGGGTCCCGATCACCGAAGACCAGCTGGGGTAGTTCGTGCCCGCATGCTGGAAGTGGTTGCACATCTGACGACCCTTCGCGCTGTCATTCGAGTTGCAGTACATCTGCGCCACATACTCATCGAGCGGCAGCCCGCGCATCAGCGCCGCGCCGCCCTCGCGCAGTCCCGACCAAAGCCAATCACTGGCCCCCAGGGCTGCCCCCGTACCGACCATGTAGCCCTCCATGCCCTTCATCGAACCGACGAAGCCAATTCGTCCCGCTCGCTGCAGCTTCAACATGCGGGCATCGACCACCCGAATGCGCAGCAAGTGCTCCAACAACCCAACCAACCAGGCATCCCCATAGTCGGGCATATCCCCCACGGGGCTGCCGTCCTCGTCGAGAAGCTGGCGCGGAATCACGGGCATGTCAGTCAATGTACTCATCAGGTTCACGCCCCCCGGCCAAGCCGAGAGAAGACCTAAGCGAAACGGTCCAAGGCAAGAGCAACACGGAAAGCAAGGCTAGCGCCCTGCCACCGGCCCAGTGCCCGAGGGCGCCGAAACCGAGAACGACTGCATCCCCTTGGGAGGACACAACCGAGGTCAATGCCATCGGGCAACGACCCGACAACTGCGACCCCCCCCACCTTTGAGAGGGGACCAGGCTCAACGCCGTCAGGCGTTGACCCCAGAAACATCTGTTGTCCCTCTATCAGAGGGACCAGGCTCAACGCCGTCAGGCGTTGACCCCAGAAACATCTGCTGTCCCTCTATCAGAGGGACAGCAGACTCGGTTCTTCCAGCAGCTCCTTCATGTGCACTAGGAAGCGCACAGCCGAAGCGCCGTCCACCAGGCGATGATCCACGCTGATGGAGAGGTTCATGTAGTGGCGCACCTCAAAGGTGTCGCCCTCCTCCGTCTCGACGACGCCGGGGCGCTTGACGATTCGGTGCACGCCCAGAATGCCGACTTCGGGGAAGTTGATCACCGGCGTGGCGAGGGTGCCCCCGATGTTGCCGGCGTTAGTGATCGTGAAGGTACCGCCACTGAGATCAGCGGCCGTAACTTTGCCAGCGCGCGTGCGCTCAGCTAGTTCCTGTAGCTCGCCCCCTAACTGCATCAGGCCCTTGGCCTGCACATGGGGAATAACCGGAACGATCAAACCGTTCTTCGTGTCCGTGGCGATGCCAAGGTTCACGTGGCCATAGGTCACGATCTCCTGGGTCGCTTCGTCGAGCTGGCTATTCAGCTCCGGGAACTGCGCCAGGGAAAGGGACACGGCCTTCATGATGAAGGGCATGTAGGTGATCTTGACACCTTGCTTGGCCCCGAATTCCTTGGCCTTGGCGCGCACGCGCACCAACTCGGTGACGTCCACCTCTTCCACCACCGTGAAGTGCACAGCGGTGAACATCGAGCGCGACAACGCCTCGGCCGTCTTGCGACGGATACCGCGGAAGGCTGCGCGAGTCTCGCTGTCCGTGGGAACCAGGGCAACCGGCTTGAAGGTCTTCGCGGGTGCGGCGGTCGGGGCCGCCTTGCTGGGAGTCGCGACCGCAGCCGTGGTTCCACCCTTCGCAAAAGCCTCAACGTCTGCGCGTCGAACGACACCATTGCGACCGGTGGGCGGTACAGCGGCGAGATCAACCCCAAGCTCGCGCGCAACCCGGCGAGCGCTGGGCACAGCCAGAACCTTGCCATCGTCGCGCCCAGTGACGGGCGCAGTGACGGGCGCAGTAACGGGCGCAGTAACGGGTGCAGCGGCGGCCGGGGCCGCAGTCGATTGGGTAGGTGCGGCGGCGGCCGCGGTGGTCACCCCGCCTGAGGTCTGCAGGTGGAAGATAACCGTGCCGATCGGCACGACCTCACCGGCCTCCGCCAGCTGTTTCGTGATGGTTCCCGGGGCGGGAGCGGGGATCTCCACCGTCGCCTTGTCGGTCATCACCTCGACCACGGCCTGGTGCTCCTCGACCTGTGCGCCTTCCTCCACGAGCCACTGAACGATTTCGCCCTCGGCGATGCCCTCGCCAATATCGGGGAGCTTGAACTCCAGCGTCTCGCCACCGGAAGCGACGGGTGCTTCGGCAACAGGAGCTGCGGGCGCGGGACTCGCCGCCGGAGCTGCCGCCGGAGCTGCCGCCGGAGCTGC
>JBLHLB010000003.1:0-43321 GCA_047618505.1 Planctomycetota bacterium | reverse complement strand
CCAGCCGCGTCTACGTCGTCCCGATCAACCTCGACGATGACCAGGTTCGTTTCTACGCCATCGGGGGGACAGCTCAAACCGTCAAAGCGGTTTAGGCGCCGAGCCAACTCCTGGGCGAGATCGTGGTCCAGAGACAGGCGGCCAACGCCCTCCTCGAGGGCCATGAGCCCAGCGGCGGCAATGATTCCCGCCTGGCGCATCCAACCACCGAGGCGTTTACGCACACGCAGGGCGGCCTCGATGAACTGCTCATCACCGGCGACAATCGACCCGACCGGGGCGCCTAATCCCTTGGACAGGCAAAGGGCCACGGAGTCGGCGCAGGACGCAAAATCGGCCGCGGAGACACCGCTGGCGGCGACAGCGTTGCCGAGTCGCGCTCCGTCCATATGGAGCGGTAGTCCACGCTCGAGGGCCAGGGCCTTCAGCTTCTGAAGGTGTTCCAGAGGGACGACGCTTCCACCGGACCCCATATGCGTTTGCTCCACCGCAATCAGGGCCGTGCGTGGACAATGGACGTAATCCGGGCGAATCGCGGAGGCGACTTCATCCAGGTCCAAGCGCCCGCGGAAGCTATTCAAGGTGATTGATTGAACACCATGCAGGAACCCAAGGGCGCCGCCCTCGTAGCACAGGATGTGTGCCCCGCGATCGGCAATGATCTCGTCGCCGGGTCGCGTCCAAACCCCCAAGGCGATCTGGTTCGCCATGGTCCCGGAGGGCACGTACAAAGACCGCTCCTTGCCTAGAAAGGCAGCGGCGCGCTCCTCGAGGAGGCGCACGGTGGGGTCTCCGTCGAGAACGTCATCGCCCACCTCGGCTGCGGCCATGGCGGCGCGCATGGCACTGCTCGGACGGGTAACAGTATCGCTACGGAAGTCGCTGATCACGCGGAGAAACGGTTGGGGGGAAACAGCGAGAGGGTGCGGCGAATCAAGTCGCCGAGCCCGCCAGTCGCGGATTGGTTCAGACGGTCGAAAGGCTATCGGCGGTGCGACGCAGGGCTTCCTGAATCTGCTCCATACTGCTGGCGTAGGAAAAGCGGATGTAACCCTCGCCCAAGTGACCGAACGCGGTTCCACCCACGGTTGCGACGCCGGCTTCGTTCAGGAGATGATCCTGGAGTTCACGGCTGCTCATGCCCGTACCCTTAATGTTGGGGAAGGCATAGAAGGCGCCCATGGGCGTCACGCAGGAGAAGCCGGGGATCTCGTTCAGTCCCTTGACGATGGCGCCACGACGCTGGTCAAAGGCGCGCACCATCTTCTCTACTTCGTCCTGGGGACCGTTTAGGGCTTCCACTCCGGCCCATTGAACTGCGGCGGACGCACAGGAGTTGGAATTGATCTGCAGACGCTCCGCGTGGTCGACAAGGGCATCCGGCCACAGCCCCCAACCCAGACGCCAACCGGTCATGGAGAAAGTCTTGCTCCAACCGTCCAGAACGATCAGACGATCGCGGATGGATTCGTACTCCAGAAGTGACACGTGTTCCGCACGGCCATAGACCAAACGTGAGTAGATTTCGTCGGCCAGAATGACCACGTTGGGCCAGCGCTCCAGTCCGGCCACGAGGACATCTAGCGCTTCGCGGCTCACCACACCACCGGTCGGGTTGGCCGGCGTGTTCACGATGATCATGCGAGTGTTCTCGTTGACCTTGGCCAAAACTGCTTCGGGATCGAACTGAAAGCCCTTCTCCTCCAGCAACTCCATCGGCACCGCCTTGGCACCGGAGAAGTTGATCATGGACTCATAGATCGGGAAGCCCGGATTCGGGTAGAGAATTTCCGCCCCCGGCTCGCCGAACATCTGAATGGCAAAGGTCATGGTCGGCTTGCCACCGGGCACGATGACTACGTTGTCCGGATTGATCTCCACTTTTCGGTGGCGCAGACAATCCGCCGCAACGGCCTCACGCAGCTCGGGGATGCCCTTCGCCGGAGTATAAAAATGCTGACCGTCGCGAAGGGCTTTGACCCCGGCCTCAACGATGTTCTCAGGGGTGCGAAAATCAGGCGATCCGATTCCCAGGTTGATGATGTCTCGACCTTGGGCCTGGAGCGCTTTGGCACGGGCGAGGATCTCAAATGCGGACTCGGTTCCGAGGCGCGACATGGACTTGGCCAGCTTCAACAGTGAGATCTCCGTGGGATGGCGCTAGCGCCGATGGGGTCGGGCCAGGCTAGTAAGGGTTGGTCAGCCAGGGCTGGCCGGGGAACGGTCATTCGTCGGCCTCGGATTGAAAGCGAGCCAGCGGGAATCTCCGGATTTGGATCCGGCGACCTCCGAGCGTACTTTGGGGGCCGCAAGCGGGCAAGGCACGCCGCTTGCTGAAGCACCTCGCGAGGACGGGTTCTTCGGGGGCGGCCAGCTCTCGCGGCCACCAATCTCCGGGTCAGCTGCTCCCGGGCGACCGATCCCGCCAGCCGGAGCGAAGACCCGGCGCTGGCTCCCTGCTCCTCTCTATCGAACCACGTCAGATCAGCCCAACAACCGCCCCATGCGCTCTCCTGCCCCCTGCCTGAAGCTCCTAGCCGCACTGCCGCTCCTGATTCTGGGCAGCGCCTGTTCTCCGGAGCCTGACCTCGTTCTCTATGTGGCCCACGATCAGGTCTACTCGGAGCCTCTGATCCAGCGTTTCGAAGAGGAAACGGGGCTGCGCGTCCGCGCTGAATATGACTCGGAGGCGAGCAAGACCATCGGCCTTGTGAATCGCATCCGGAACGAAAAAAATAGACCGCGCTGCGACGTGTTCTGGAACAACGAAGTCGGCCACAGCGTTGCCCTGGCGGGTGAAGGAATCCTGGCCTCCTATGATTCCCCCAGTGCAGCGGAGATTCCCTCAACATTTCGCGACAGCGAGAATCGCTGGACAGGCTTCGCGGCACGCGCGCGGATTTTCATCGTCAACACGGAGAAGGCCGACCCAGCGGAAATACACGGAATGCAGGATCTCCTGGACCCGAAATGGACGGGACAGGTCGGTATGGCCCGGCCATTGACGGGCACGACCCTGACCCACGCGAGCGCACTCTTTGATGTTCTTGGGGAAGAAGCGGCGCTCGAGTACCTGCGCGCGGTCAAGACTGGTAACGATGCCGGCGGCGTCAATCTCTCGCCGGGCAATGGGTACACAAAGGACCAGGTGGCAAAGGGTCAATTGAGTTTCGGGTGGACAGATACGGATGACTTCAATGATGCCCGTTTGGATGGCTATCCCGTTGTAGCCGTCTACCCAGACCAGGACGGGATCGGAACGCTGTTGATTCCGAACACGGTTGCGATCCTTGAGGACGCCCCACACAGGGAGGCGGCGGAGCAATTTGTTGATTGGTTGCTACGCCCCGAAATGGAACGGGAGTTGGCCTTCTCACGGGCAGCCCAGATTCCCGTTCGCAGCAGCGTAGAACGGCCGGAACATGTGCAGTCGAACCTGAACTTCATGAAAGTTGACTACCAGGTGCTCGGCGAAGCGATGGTGACCCGCCAACGTGTCCTCCAGGAACTCTTCGTCGACTGATCGCGCCGGGCTCTCCGCCCAGCGATGCGACCATTCACCCGCCCCCCATGCAGCGACCCCTTCTCCACCTCGCGCGGCTGTTCTTCGTCGTGCTTTGCCTGGCACCCTTTGCGGTGATGTTGCTGCGTGTTGAGTCCGCGGATATGGCGGACCTCTTCAGTGCGCGCATCCTGTCACTCCTGGGGCGAACCTGCCTGATGGGTCTCGGGGTCGCTACTGTTGCCCTGGTCCTGGGGGGCCCCTTTGGCTGGCTCGTGGCGCGTACCAATGTCCCCGGCGCCGCCATACTACGACCCCTGGGAATGGTGCCGGTGCTGATGCCGCCCTTGATCCTGGCGATGACCTGGGCCGTGATCGTGCCCGACTTCCGCGGAGCACCGGCCACGATCGCCTTCTTGGGGCTCTCCACTTCGCCCTTGGTGGCGCTCTTTGTAGCGCGGGCTGCGGAGCGCATCGATGGCAGGCTAGAGGAGACCGCGCTACAGATTGGTGGCATGCGGGCTGTCCTGGCCATGGAGCTGCCCCTGCTCGCCCCCGCCGCCGCCACAGGTGCTTGCCTGGCTTTCGCATTTGCGGTCAACGACTTCGGCGTGCCCGACTACGTCTCGTCGGTGGGCCCGAAGTTCAACGTCTACGCGGACGAGATCAAACTCAACTGGGATCAATACCAACGCCCTGGACTAGCGGTGGCGAGCGCCTTGCCCCTCGTGGCCCTGGTCCTGGCTGCACTTCTCCCCGCCCTGTCACTGCGCAGGCGCGGCGCCCTTGCGAGCCTGGGCGAAGGCTTCGTTCAACCGAAGACCCTGCGCTTGGGGAACTGGCGATTTGGAGCCCTGCTCTTTTGCCTTTGCCTGGTGGCAGCTGGAACCTTCGTTCCGATCCTGCGCCTGTTTTGGGAAGCGGCTGCGATGCCCCAGCAGTTGAATGAGCACGACAGCTTGCTTGGCGCCCTCAGCAACGGAGGGGCGCGGCTCGTCAAGGAGTTTGGCGTGGCCCTGCAGCGCGCCCGAGTCGACCTTGGCAACAGCTTGGTCTACGCTTCCGGCGCAGCCCTTTTGTGCGCGCCGATAGGTTTGATTCTTGGGCACGGCATCGAACGGGCGCGCAGCGCAAGAATGCGCTTCCTGGGAGAGTCACTTTCACTGCTTCCGATCGCGTCCCCAGCATTGCTCTTCGGCATCGGCACGATTGCCCTATGGAACCACGACGCCACGGCGCGCTTCTATGATTCGGGATGGATGGCGATGCTTCTCTTCGCGGGCAAGTATCTACCCTTTGCCATTCTAATAAGTGCCGGTGCAGTGGCCGCCCTCGGCCGTGAGCTTGAGGAGTCCGCGGCACTGGTGGGTGCCAGTCCTACCCGCAGGCTCGTCTCCATCGTCGCTCCGTCGCTCGTGGGTACCTTGGTTGCCAGCCTGGTGCTTGTCTTCGTCTTCGCCATGCGCGATTTGGATGCCGCATTGCTCGTGCCCGCCGCGAACAAGACAGTCATCATGCGCGTCTTCAACGGCGTGCATTTCGGTCGCGACTCCTACGTCGCCGCACTTTCCCTTCTGCTTCTCTTTGCGATCCTCCTGCCGGGGATCCTGTGGTCTCTGTTCGCTCGCAAACGCCTGGAGATTCTGCCGTGAATGACTCCCCCTCCCATGTCGATTGCAAAATCGACCCCCCCGCCGCTCGTCTGGAGGGAGTGTCCGTCGAACTCGGCGGAACAAGGATCCTCGGACCCGTTGATCTTTCGATCGAAGCCGGCGGACATGTCCTCTTGGTTGGACCATCCGGCTGTGGCAAGACTACATTGCTGCGGGCCATGGCCGGCTTCGTCACGCCCCAGGCTGGGACGGTGAAGCTGGGCGGCACCATCGTCTCCTGTGACGGCAAGCTCAGCGTGCCTCCGGAGAAGCGCTCCGTCGGGTTGCTCTTCCAGGGGGGCGCACTCTGGCCCCATATGAACGCCGCAAAGACCCTGCGCTTCGCCCTGAAGCACTCGGGCCAACCGGCAACGAGCGAGCGCGTGGATGAGCTGTTGGCCGCTGTGCACCTTACGGGCAAGTCCGCGCGGCGTCCGGCCGAATTATCCGGGGGCGAAAAGCAACGCCTTTCCCTGGCACGCGCCCTGGCGACGAAGCCACGTATGCTGCTCCTCGACGAACCCCTGGGTCCACTGGATGCGGGACTGCGCGAGGAGCTCTTGGCCACGCTTGGTGAGTTACAGAGTCGGGAAGGCTGGACCATGCTGCACGTAACCCACGACCCCGAGGAAGCCCTCAGCTACGCCACGCGGGTCTTGACCATGGAGCAGGGCTTGATCGTTTCCGACGACACCACCCAAAAAGCAACTGAATACCCCGAGCGGGGCGCATCCCAATGAACGCACGAATCATTCTGGGGGGACTCCTCTTGCTTGCGGGGGTTTGGTTCCTCAGCGCCGTCTTCGGCTCAAATAAGGGCGGGGATGGTGACGCCGAGCCACGCGCTTTCACCTCCAGCCAACAGTGCGCCGAGTGCCACCCGGAGGTCTATGCGGAATGGCAATCCTCGCCACACGCGAACTCATGGACCAATGAACGCGTGCGCCAGCTTTCCAACGAGTTCGCGATCAAGGACTGCATCGATTGCCACGCTCCAATGCCGGTCTTTGAGGTTGGTGTCAACGAGCGTCCCCTGCCACGCGAAGAGCGCCGCATCGAAGGTGTAGATTGCATCACCTGTCACGAGCTCCCAAACAACGGCGGTGTCGCCGGAACTCGCACCAATTCCCAGGCGGCCTGTCGCCCCGTGGAGCGCATCGAACTGACGCGCGTCGACTTCTGCGCGAGCTGTCACAACCAGCACAAAACGGTGGACCAGTGGCGCGTCAGTGGATTCCCGGAAAAGGACACGAGCTGCCTCGACTGCCACATGCCGCACCGCAACGGCGACCCGAACGCGGGACGCGTGCACTCGATGCCGGGGGGAACGTCCCTGGCCAACTTGAAGGCCGCAGTCACCATGGAAGGTGAAGCGCTGGACAGCGGCTGGGTCGTCAGCCTCGCCAACGTTGGAGCCGGGCACGCCTTCCCCACGGACGAGCGCAGTCGCGCGGCGGATCTCTTCTGGCGTCCCCTAGGGAGTGATGCTGGCTGGACACATTTTTATCGCATCCGTGATCCCTACCGCACGGAGACGGACATTCCACGCACCCTGATCGACGCGGGGGAAACACGCCGTATTCCCGTCCCCGATGCAACCGGCGCAATTGAAGTTGCCCTCTTCTACAAGCGCTCCCCTTTCTACCGCTCCCCGGAGCAGTGGAATCCAGAGGAAGAGGACGACATTCAAATGGTGCATCGGCTGGAGCTGCAACCTTGAGAATCTCACGGCCTCTGCATTGCCTCTTGCTTGCAAGCTTGTTCACGCACCTTGCTGCCTGCGGCGAGGAGTCGCCCCCGGAGGTTGCGGCGGGACCCTATTCCCAGGCGCCGGTCTTGGCACCTTTTGAGCTGCGTGACGTTCTACAGACTGCCTTGGCAGAACTAGCCGAAGAGATTGCCCCTACGGCCGGTATTGGTCCAGGCGTAGAAGAAGGCCCGAGCTTCCCCGCCGTCGCCGAAGCCACCGGCAGCCCTGTTGATCCCTCAGAAGTGCGCGGCCTGACGGGGATGCTCAGTACGGCATCTGGTTCCATGCGCGACCTGGCCCTGTCCGGCGCGGCGGATCTCGGACCGGCCGCGATCCCGGAATTGACGGCCTTCGCTGCCGATCAATCGGCCCCAATGGACGCGCGCGCAGCAGCGCTGGAAGTGCTCCTTGCCCTTGATGATGTGCGTGCCGAGATCACCCTATTGGAGCTCCTTCGAACACTTCCGAACGCTGGGCTTAGGGCCCATGCCGCCTGGCGATTGTCGGAGGGCCAATTCGATTGTGTTGTTCCCGGACTTTTGCTGCGCCTGAAATACGAAGAGGACATGCAGGTCCTACGTTGGATTGCCACTGCCCTTGCCAAGCATGGGAACTACGCCGGAGTAGAAGACTTGTTGCGCCGCGCCGAAGACAACCCTGACGATCCACGCAGTGCGGACGCGCGGGCTACGGCTGACGCTTTAGCCGTGACGCTTGAGCTAGGGGACGGCCTCGCTCTGCGGGCGGCCTGGCGATCCGGCGACCCCCAGAATCGACTCCCTGATCCAGAGCGCACCCCGGCCTTCGACTTGGCGGCCTGGCGCTGGATCGAGCGTCTGGAGGACTACCAATTGCGCGGCGTCGATGATGCTCGCTTCGTCTTTGGGCGCCTTGACGCACCATCAGCGGTGCTACTTGGTCGCGCCTTGCACGACGAGAATGTCTATGTGCGCACCCATGTTGCCCAGTGCCTGGAACGCATGGGGCCACGCGCCCTTGCCCAGACCACAGCGTTGACCGAAGCCCTTAGCGACCATCGTATCGGTCCGGTGGCAGCGGGAGCCCTGGGCGCCATTGGCGCCCTCGAGGTGGAGCCCCGCCTCTTGGCCCTGACCTCCGACGGTGTCCGCATCGGCCTTCGCTTGGCTGCCCTGCGTGCCCTGACAGCCTTTGGCCCGAGGGCATCCCAGGCCACAGGCGATCGCTTCCGCGAGCTATTCGCCGCCCCGCCCTCGGCGGAACTATGGCAGGCCGCAGGCGAGGGTCTCTTGGCACGCGACGCGGGGGCGAGCACGGCAAGAGCCATGGCTGACTGCGTCATTGGCCAAACTCCCCTGGGCCCCGTCGAGCCGCGCACCACGAGCGATGCCTTGCGGGCCTGGCTTTCGCGCCGCGGTGAAATGGGCAACGAGGATGCCATCCAGGCCCTCGAAGCCTGGGACGCCGCCACCATTGAAAGCCCATACTTCGTACCGCCCAAGGCGGACATCGAAGCCATGCGGGAGCAACGTCGTCAACTGGCAGCGGCAATCACCGGCGAGTAGTTCTTCGCCTGTAATCCCCCCTTTCAGAAGCCCTTTGTACGGCACTGGAAGGGTACTGGGTACGGCCCGATTGCCTAGCCCTCAGGCTGTGCCCGCCGGAGGGCCTTAGACTGAAAGAGAAGGTCTCAGTGCGTCTTCGCTTTCGGAAGCCAGCGCAAGAACTGGCCTTCCATACTCTTGGTGTCTTCGATGTCCGGAGAGCTCAAGGGCATGCCGTAGATCGACTCCATGATTGCCGCCATGTCGGAATCCAGAGGGGCCTTGGCGAGGGCCGCGAGGAACTCGGAGAATCGTTCCTGAGAGCGCTTACCCTTGCCACCGGCCTCGGTTCGGAGCCAGTGCAGGAAAGCCGTGCGGTAAGCACGCAAGAAACCAACGTAGTCCTCGCGGAAGGTTTCCCCGGGCACGGTCGCTGTTCCGCCTAGACCAAGGAAGGGCGCCTGTACCAGCAGGTCCTCTGATTCGTTGTCGGAGATCAGACGGAAGTTGGAAAACTTACCGCCACGGCGTCCCGCTTGTTTTGCTCCTTCCTTCTGTGCGTGTTGCAGTACCGCGATGAAGAAGCCCTTGCCGCGCGCCACACGCCAGCGGCTATCGGCGGAGTTCGGGGGCAGGATGCCGCCGTCCGGATTTCCCCCGGGGATGAAGACGGAGCGCGCGTCCTTCGAACGCCCACCAGTGTCGCCATCGGTGTAGGTGTCCGCCTCACCGAAGAGGTCGATGATGAGCTCTGTCGCCAGCCCGCCGGCTAGCATGGGTTCCACCGCCGCACCGAGACTCTTGTCAATCAAGCCGCGCGTCGCCATTAGGGTCACGTGTTCTTCCAGCGCCTTCGGATTGCGTTCATCCATGGGGATACCTGGCCCCGCGGTGTCGGCCACATTCAAGAAGGACAAAGCCAGGGCACGCGTGTGCCCATGGTCAATGGCAAGCCACTGTTCCACCGGCGTGCTCCAGAAGACAGGCCGCAGGGGTTCATAGGAGCTGCCTGCGGCGGCTGCATACTCAAGAAATGCGACGCGATCGTGCAGTAAAACGAGACGCACCGGACCGCTGTAGGGCGGCTCTTCCAGCTGCTCTAAATCATCGCTGCTGACCGGCTCGGGCGGAGACTCCGGACCGGTGCGCGGAGCAGCGGCGGGGCGTGCGCTAACGTCTACCAGCAATTCTTCGTCTAGGCCTAGCGAGCGAAGGATATCCATGCCGGCGGTGATTTGAAGGCGCGCTACATCGGCGGGCTTCTGATCGCGCAGGGCAACCCCCATCTCATTGAGGATCATGCGCTCGGCCTTTGCCAGCTTATCCTTGGGATCGTCATTCCATTCGCGCCAACGCACCTGGGCGTCGCAAAGTGCGGCCAAGCAACCGAGAACGCGCGTGCGCCAATCCACGTCGAGTAGAGCGCTGACAGGGATGTACACGGCGACTTCCCCGAGGGTCGCGTTCACAAAGCTCGCCTCTACCAATTCATCCAGGGGCATCTCCGCAAGCTCTTCTGCATTCAATCCCGCATCGACCGCCACAGCCACTTGCTGGTCACGCCACTGAGTCGCGCGGCGCTTGAAGGTCTCATAGAAGGGGTCCTCCCAGAGTTCGATTTCGGGTTCGATTTCGGGGTCGACTTCCGGTTCGCCCTCGGGAGTTTTCTCCTGGGTCGAGCCCATGCTGCCCAGGCAAACAAGCGGTACAAGAAGCAGCGCAGCACGCGACAATCGGTCAAGGAAGGACCTAGGGAACTTGGGCTGACTCTCACAATTCATGTCTCTCTATCCTATTGATAACTGTCGGTGTATCGGTGACCAGCATGGGCTCCGAGGAGCAGGCCGGAAGGGCAAGGCCGGGTTTGTAAAATCGCGTTGGCAAAGGTGAGCGAGCGTATCGTCCAACGCGCTAACGATAGAAGGAGGCCATTTCTTCTAACTGTATTGTGAAAACCTCGCCAGCTTCCCCGTTGTGCCCCACGCCGCCCCTTCCTACGCGCAGAGGACCTGCCGATGCAACACGCTGAAAACGCGGTCAAGAACCTCCTTCGGAACCTCCTTAGGAACCACTGGCAAGGGCCAACCAAACCGCTGCAACCCAGACCAAACCGTTGAGCAGGAACAGTCTGTCGCCCCCCAACAGGACACGCGCAGGCTCCGCTCCGCCGCGTCCAGTCTGGACGAGGAGCATGTAGCGCGCGATTCCAAAGACAACGAAGGGCACTGTCCATACGAGCGGGTAGCTACCGCTGAACTTGGCGACGGTTTCGCTATCCACCGTATACATCGTGTAGCAGAGGATCGTAGTGGCCGCCAAGACCGTCGTAAGCTGGTCCAGGAAGCCGACCGAGTACTCCTCTAGATTCGGGCGGTGCTGGCCTCGATCTTCCCCCAGAGCAACGACCTCGACGCGACGCTTGTTGAGCGCGAGGAATAGCGCCAGGAACAACGTACACAGATAGAGCCAATGGGAGATCGTTGCACCCGAGGCCACACCGCCGCCATGGACGCGCAGGAGGAAGCCAAAGGCGATGCAGAAGACGTCCACCAGGACGACCTGCTTGAGACCGAATGAATAGGCCAGATTGATCGACAAGTAGATGCCGATCACCACACTCAAGCCGGACATGGAAAGAGCCGGGCCAAGAACCAAGGCCGCGGCCGCAAGGCAAACAGCGCTCAACAATGCGGTCCGAGCGGACAGACGGCCTGAAGCGATCGGACGCTTGCACTTCTCGGGATGCTTACGGTCCCGCTCCGCATCCACCACATCGTTCAACAGGTAAACGGCGCCGGACGCTGCACAGAATGCGAGCAAGGCCAGAACGGTGCGCAGGACCGCCTCTTCAGCCAATTCTTCCGACTGACGGTCCGCCAAGCCGAAGACTAGCGGCGCCAGAACGAAGACGTTCTTGACCCATTGTCCGGGTCGTAGCGCTTCTAACAGGGCGGGGATTTTCAGGGGAAAGCTCGCGGTCGTTTAGGGTTCAGCGTTTCCCAGGGGGAAACCCAGGGGGAGACATTGGCCTGGGACAAGAGGAGGTGAAGACTGTCCGCCGAAGGTAGGCAGATCGAGGGCAGAGAAAGCCCTCCCGATCAATCCAGAGAGAGCTTACGCAGGGCCTCGATTGGCGAGTCGGGGCCGACGAATAGAATCTCGTCTCCCTCGGCGAGAAGGCCCTCTTCGCGAAGTAAGACCAGCTCGTACTGCTGAACGGACCCATCTCCAAAGAGTACGTTCGTTGTCGTCGGGTGATTCATCCCCCCATCATTGTCGTCAGACATCAGCGCTTCAGTGGCTGTCAACTGACGCAGGGGATAGTTCGCCGTATCACGCCCTGCATAGGTCGAATAGTCGCCCGTGATCGTGTCCAGGTCAGACCACCATTCTTCCCAAGGCAATCCATCAACCGCCACAGCTCCGCGGTCAACGCCGGGGCACAGGAATATCTCCGCGTTAGACTTGCTAGGCGCGATCGCCTGGCGGCTGTAGAGCTGGGCAAAGAACTTCACGCCGCTCTCGTTGGGCAGCCGCTTGTACTTCATTTGGTACAGCGTGATGCCGGAGTGGACCTTGCGCAGGTTGGCCTGACAGGCGCTCACCTTGCTGGCCCCCACTGCCTCCAGAACCATCGGACCCAGGGCCACGGCCAGGATCGAGATGATCAGGATCACGGCCAGGAGTTCGATCAGCGTGAAACCAGCACGCAGGCCACGCTGCGGGAGACGAAGAAGAGAGGTCATGGTCTGCAATGGTCCAAGTTTGGTGGAGCGAGCCGCTGGAATCCCAGGGCATCCAAGTGGGGGGCAAAGTCGCATAGACCTAACCCCAGCTGGGGAGATGGGTACCCCATCCTCCCCTCTTCTAACCCGCAGCGACCGACACGTCACGCCTGACTTCCCAGGCCCGGCCCATAGGTCGAAGCGGTCCATGGCACACCCAGCGGGGAGCCCTGTAGGGACCCTGTAGGGACCCCAGCAGGCTGCCAAGGAAGCCGTCAGCCCACCTGAGTGCTGACGGATTCTTTTAGGGCGTCGACCCGGTTGGTCTCCTCCCAGGGCACGTCCGTGCGGCCAAAGTGCCCGTGGTAGGCAGTCTTGCCGTAGATCGGGCGAAGCAAGTCGAGGGCTTTGATGATGCCAGCCGGGCGAAGATCGAAGGACTGGTCCACCGCCTGCTCAAGAACCTCATCGGAAACCTTGCCGGTCCCGAAGGCGTCTACGCGCACGGAAATGGGCTTGGCGACACCGATGGCGTAGGAGAGCTGAACTTCGCAGCGCCTGGCGAGGCCGGCTGCCACGATGTTCTTGGCGACCCAGCGCGCCGCGTAGGCGGCGGAGCGGTCGACCTTGGAGGGATCCTTTCCGGAGAAGGCGCCCCCGCCGTGACGGCCCATGCCGCCGTAGGTATCGACGATGATCTTGCGTCCGGTTAGGCCGCAGTCGCCGTGGGGCCCACCGAGGACGAAGGTCCCGGTCGGGTTCACGTGGTAGATCGTGTCGTTGTCCAGTAGATCAGCGGGAATCACCGCTTCGATGCACTTCGTACGCACTTCGCGGGCGATCTCCGCCAGGACCTCGGCCTCTTCAGACTTGCCGTTGACCTCGGGATCATGCTGGGTCGAGATCACGACGGTGTGCACGCGCACGGGCTTGTCGTCCTCGTATTCGAAGGTGACCTGACTCTTGGCATCCGGGCGCAGCCAGGGCAAGGTGCCATCGGCGCGCAGTTCGGCGAGCTTCTCTACCAAACGGTGGGAGTAGTGGATCGGCGCGGGCATCAGCTCCGGCGTCTCGTCGCAGGCGTAACCAAACATCAAGCCCTGGTCACCGGCTCCCTGCTCCTCGTGCAGACCAGCGCCCGTATCCACGCCCTGGGCGATATCCGGGGACTGACGGTCGAGGGAGACCATGACCGAGCAAGTGTCGCCATTGATTCCAAAAGCGTCGCTGGTGTAGCCGATACGATTGATCGTCTCGCGCACGATATCCTGATAGTTGACGATGGCCTTGGTCGTAATTTCGCCGGCAACAATGCAGATGCCGGTGGTGACCATGGTCTCGCAGGCGACCCTGGATGCGGGGTCTTGGGCGAGCAGGGCGTCGAGGATCGCGTCGGAGACCTGATCGGCCACTTTGTCGGGGTGGCCCATAGAGACCGACTCGGAGGTGAACAGGCTTCGTGTCATGGCTAGCGGGGCGCTCTTGCGCCGGGGCTTATTGTTAGAAAGGTCCGGTGGCGGCGCCTTCAGGTCGCACGCATCATCTCTTCCGGATGAATAGATTCTATCCGGTCTTCGGGTCGGAGACCAGTGCTGGTGAACTCACAATGCCTTGAGCGAGATCGTCCAGGACCAAGCCGCCGAGGGCGGCGAGGGTTCTTGCGGTGGCACCTTTATCCCGGTTGACCGCGTCGAGTCCCGCCACGCCCATTTTCGCCCTTGCTGCGTCATCGGGCAAGAGTTCGGCCAGGGCAGCACCCAATTCGGCACAATCCGTGACCTCGCGCAGTGCTCCGCAGTCCCGCAGGAGACCGACCTCTTGGGTGAAGTTGGCTGTGTGCGGACCGCAGAGGACGGGCAGGCCCTGGGACGCGGGTTCGAAGACGTTTTGTCCCCCATGCTCTGCCAGGCTACCGCCGACGAAGACCAAATCGGCCAGGCCGTAGACGCGCTCGAGCTCCCCGATCGTGTCCACCAAGGCGGGGCGACGGGGGTCGGGCTCCTCGATGCCAGCACGCAGATCGGAGAGCCGCTGGGGTCGATGTCCGAGAGCCTCGAGCTCCCGCAGAATCTCTAGGGTTCGCTTCGGGTGACGCGGGACGAGGATCAAGCGGCTGGCGGGCACAGACTTCGCCCAGGCCTTCACGATCAGGCTCTCTTCGGGGTCATGGGTGCTACCGCAGACAATGACGGATTCCTCTCCGGCGGGTCCGAGTAGGCGGCGCAACTCTTCACCGGGATCCACTCGGCCGGTGCTCAGGCTATCGGCCTTGATATTCCCGGTCCGCAGGACACGCAGTGGTTCAATTCCAAGGCGACAGAAACGTTGGGCGTAGAGGTCACGCTGCACGCAAAAGAGGGAGATGCGATTGAACTGCGGCAGGACTCGTTTGAAAAACAGGTACTGCCCGTGACTAACCTCTGTGATGCGGCCGTTGACGATTGCGACGGGAACGCCTGCGCGGTTGCACTCACGCAGGAAATTGGGCCAGATTTCCAACTCGATCAGGACGACAAAGTCAGGTTGCACGCGCCTCAAAAATCGCCGCACAACCCAGGAGGGATCAATGGGGAATCGGAGCATGCGTGCCTCGCCGAAAATCTCACGGCCGATCTGCATGCCCGTGTCCGTAGTGCTCGTGACCAGGACTTCAAAGCCTGGGTACGACGCCTCTATGGCCTCGACAATGGGGCGCGCGCCCTTGATCTCCCCCACCGAAACGCCGTGGATCAAGATGCGTGGACGGCCAGCCTGGGGGGCGCGCAGATTGCGCAGGCCAAAGACCCGACGCTCACTCACCATGCGTCTGAAACTTGGGCTGCGCCAGGCCTTCCACAGAAGCCAAGGCATACCAACGACCGTGGCTGTGCACCAAACCAGGTCGTAGAAAGCGTGCACAAGGGCGCGGCCAATCCCTGCGTTGGGATCCTCGCGCAGGGCGCGTACGGAGGGGTCGAGCCCCTCGTCATAGCGGGACACGTTTACCGCGTCATTCACAGCAGCTCAAGGCCCTTGCACGCTGACACCGCTCTCTGTGCCGCGCGCACTACCGAGGCGAGTAGACGTGTACAGATCAAGCTTCGCCCGCTCCGTGACACTTCTTCAGCTTCTTGCCACTTCCGCAGGGACAGGCGTCGTTACGACCGACTCCGGTCAAGTCCAGCTTGGGCTCCTCGGGCTTGGCGGGCTCGCGGTTCTCGGCCTTGGCCTTGGCGACATCCTGGGCTTCCTGCATCTTCTTCATCCGGTTCGCGGAATCAAAGGCAGAGGAAGCAGGCGCGCGCTTGGCCTGTTGCTTCGCACGGGCGGCCTGCACGGCACGGGCCGCCTTCATCGCCTCTTCCTTGGTCACGTTCTTAGCGCCCTTGTAGGCGCCCTCGGGCGTGCCGGTAAAGCCGGCGGCGGATTGCCCCTGGAGGGCGGCTCCCGCCTGCTGCGGCGACGCGCCTTCCTCGCCGGGCTTACGCACCTGCACACGCAGGATCAGGCTCGTAACCTCGTCTTCGACTGCCGCAAGGAGCTTCTCGAAGAGCTTGAAACCCTCGCCCTTGTATTCATTCTTAGGGTCACGCTGGGCGTAGCCGCGCAGGCCGATGCCCTGACGCAATGCAGTGATCGCTCGCAGGTGGTCCATCCACTTGGTGTCGATCGCGTGCAAGAGGAGATGGCGATCCACCTTACGCATGACGGGATCGCCATCGGGACCATCGCCGATAGCTTCTTCCCGTTCCACATATTGGTCAAGCACAGCCTGGAGGGCGGGGGTGCAATCGGCATCGCCATCCTTGGTAGCTCTCTCAGCGGCGCTGCTCTCTAGCTCGAAGCCGAACCAGCGCTGGAACCACCCACCGAAACCCTCGGGGTCATCGGTGAAAGTAGCCGCCATGCGCTTCACGACGCCGTCGAACATCTGGACGACTTTCTCCCGAACCTCCACGCCCTCGAGGCTTTCCTGACGCACCGAGTAGATCGTCTTGCGCTGCTCGTCCATGACCTCGTCATACTCGAGCAGGTTCTTGCGCATCTCAAAGTAATAGTCCTCGACCTTGCGCTGCGCCTTCTCGATGGCCCGGGCGACCATGGGCGACTCGATCGGCACGCCCTCCTTCATGCCGAGCTTCTCCATGGCATTCGTGACCCAGTCCTTGTAGAAGCGCTTCATCAGCGGATCCTGCAGGGAAAGGAAGAAGCGCGACTCGCCTGCGTCCCCCTGGCGACCGGAACGGCCGCGCAACTGGTTGTCGATGCGGCGGGACTCATGCCGCTCCGTACCAAGCACATAGAGACCGCCGAGGGACAGAACGACCGCTTCGTCAGCGTCGCACTTGGCCCTGACTTCGGTCCGCAACGCGTCGATGGCCTCGAGGTGGTCGACATCGCCCTGCGTCAGTTCCGCGGCCTCCAGAGCAAGGGCCAGGCGGTACTCGAAGTTGCCGCCGAGTTTGATGTCAGTACCACGACCGGCCATGTTCGTCGAAACGGTCACGGCGTCCTTCTCGCCAGCCATAGCGACGATGCTGGCCTCGCGTTCAATCTGTCCAGCCTTAGCGTTAAGCACTTCGTGCACCACATCGCGCTCCCGCAACATGCCCGCGAGCCTCTCTGAGTTCTCGACCGACGTCGTGCCTACGAGGACGGGCTGGCCCTTCTTTTTGAGACGCTCGATCTCATCACAGATCGCGTTCCATTTTTCGGGTTCCGTGCGGTAGACGGTGTCGACCGCGTCGTCCCGGTCAATGGGTTTGTTCGTCGGGATTGAGACCACATCTAGACCATAGATGCGGTGAAATTCGTTGGCCTCTGTGATGGCCGTACCGGTCATTCCCGCGAGCTTGCCGTAGCCACGGAAGTAGTTCTGAAGCGTGATCGTGGCCAGGGTCTGGTTTTCCGCCCGCACCTCAATGGCTTCCTTGGTCTCCACCGCCTGGTGCAATCCGTCGGACCAACGCCGGCCCTCCATCTTGCGACCGGTGTTCTCGTCAACGATGACAACCTGACCGTTCTCCACAACGTACTCGCGATCGCGCTGGTAGAGCGCGTGGGCACGGATGGCGTTCTCAATGTAGTGCGGCCAGTCTGTGTGACCCGGGGTATAGAAAGACTCGACATTCAGAAGCTTCTCGGCCTCTTCGATGCCGTCCTCAAGCAGAGAGACTGCGCGCTCCTTCTCCTTAACCTCAAAATGCACGTCGACTTCAAGCTTTCGCGCCACCATGTCTGCGGCTGCGTACTTGTCCGGAACGAACTCCGCAGGACCCGAGATAATCAGGGGGGTACGCGCCTCGTCGATCAAGACCGAGTCGATCTCGTCGATGATCGCGTAGTTCAGATGTCGCTGGACCTGCTGGTCCACGGACATCTTCATGTTGTCCCTTAGGTAGTCGAATCCAAACTCGTTGTTCGTTCCGTAGATAATGTCCCCGCGATAAACGGGCACGCGCTCCGAAGCGGGTTGATTGCTTTGAATCCAGCCGACCTTCAGTCCCAAGTACTCAAAGATCGGCGCCATCCACTGGGCGTCGCGGCGGGCCAAGTAGTCGTTGACCGTCACCAGGTAAACCGGGTTCCCAGTCAGGGCATTGAGGTACATCGGCATGGTCGCCACCAATGTCTTGCCCTCACCCGTTGCCATCTCGGCAATGGCTCCGCTGTGGAGCACAATACCGCCGACCAACTGCACGTCGAAGTGACGCAGTCCAAGGGTCCGGACCGAGGCCTCGCGAACCAGGGCAAAGGCCTCCGGGAGAAGCTCGTCGAGGGTTGTGCTCCCCGCCTGGAGCGCCGCCTTCCATTCCTCGGTCTTGGCTAGCATGGCATCGCGATCGAGTCCCTGGGCCCAGGGCTCCAGTTCGTTGATCCGCTTGATGCGGGGTTCAAGCTCGCGCACGACGCGCTCGTTTTTCGCCCCAAAAAGGGACTTCATCGAACGACCGAACTTGTCCCCCATTTGGGTGATCTTGTCGCTGAATTCAGACCAATCGACCATGACAACGCCCCAGCGCCGGAGGGCGCTGGGCCAGTAGGAATACCTTGCGGGGCGACCTCTCACTCAAGGTGACTCTGGTGCCACCCCATGGGAAGAAATCGATAGTAGCGAAACGCCCACCGGGGCCCCCCGCCGCTTCTATACGGGCGACCATTAAAGGACCAGATCCGCCAAGGACCAGCCTCCCGGCCCCAATTTCCTTCCACAGCCCGAAAATTCACCTGCTCCTAGCGCCGGAGACGAGCCCCCTAGCTAACAAAATCCAGGGCCTGGAGCGCCCCAACCCGACCCAATATCATCCCTGGAGTCCTAGCCGAAGGCCTTATCACCCAACATGCGGCGGATCATCTCAAAGAGCACGGCCCGCGGGTAAGGCTTACGAAGGACTCCCGAAACTTTCCGCAGGCGCGTTAGATCGACCGTCGAAGCCGTGGCTAGAAGAACGGGTAGGTCTTCCGTGCGCTCGTTCTCGCGCAGGCGTCGCAGGACCTCCTCGCCGTCGAGTTGGGGCATCTCATAATCCAGGAGCACCAGATCCGGCAGGGGGTCCCGGGCGAGGCGCTCGAGGGCCTCAAGCCCGTTGCAGGCCAGCTCAACGTCGTAACCCCGGGCCCGCAGGAGTGCCGCCAGGCCCATGGCCAACTCGCTCTCGTCGTCCACCATCAGCAGTGTGCAGCGCTTCGATTCCTCTCGTTCCAGACGAGCAATCTCCTCAGCCAGGGCCCGCAGGTCCGTGTTGGTCGGAAGCCCATCGGCATCCCAGGCCTTCTCGATGCGGTCCTTCATCTCCCGGTTGTACTCCTTGACTCGCTCCCACTCCGCGAAGTCGGGGTTGTCCGGCCGGATCTCCAGGTTGTCGTGGGTGTCCACGGAAAAGAAGAACTCGTCGTCCACCAGATGTTCCTGAACGATGAACTTCATGAAGGGATAGCGCGCATTGCCTATGCGTAGGGCGTAGCGCTTCAGGTCACCATCTCCACCGCCCACGCGTTCGAAACGCCCGAGTAGTTCTACGATGGAGCTCGCGTCCTCCAGCTCCCGAAGGAGCGCGGGCTTCTTCGACACCCCAGCCCCGGGGAAGGCGCAGTCCACATAGAGCGCCACCGCGCGTCGCACGTGGGCGGGCGTCATCTGATCAAGCCTCATGCCTTGAGGCTCCCTATAAAGTCAGCCACGCTGGAGTAGCCCGCTTCCGTAAGGAGTCGCAGCATTTCCGCCGCCACCTTCCCAGGCAGCGCAGGGTCAGCAAAGGAACCAGTGCCCACTTGCACAGCGCGGCAACCGACCGCTAGGTACTCCAAGGCATCCTCAGCACTGGCGATTCCACCGCATCCAATCACAGGGATGGAGACCGACTTGGCGCACTCCCAGGCACAACGCAAGGCCACGGGCTTAATCGCGGGCCCCGAGTAACCCCCCTGCACGGTGGCTATGCCTGGTTTGCCCGTGCGCCAGTCCACCGCCATCCCAAGCAGCGTGTTCACGGCGGTGATACCATCGGCTCCGGCATCTTCGACGGCCTTTGCCATCTCATCGATGCGCGTCACATTGGGGGAAAGCTTAGCGAAGATCGGCTTCGCCGTGACGGCGCGAACGGCCACCATCACTCCCCAGGCATTCTTAGGATCCGTTCCGAAGGGGATGCGACCGCCCTGGACATTGGGGCAAGAGAGGTTGACCTCAAGGGCGTCTATTTCAGGGCGGCTGCCGAGCTTAGCCGCCATCTCTGCGTACTCCTGGGGCGACTCTCCGCCGATGTTCGCAATGATCATCGTGTCCGCCGAAGCGACCTCGGGCAAGACGTTCGCAATGTAGTGATCGACCCCCTTGTTCTCGAGGCCTATCGAATTCAGCAGACCCAGCTCGGTCTCACAGATGCGAGGTGCAGCATTGCCCGGACGCGGTGCGATCGTCACCGTTTTACTGACCAACCCTCCGAGGAGTTCCGGCGGCGTGAAGTGGCGCATTTCCAACCCATGGCCATAGGTACCCGAGGCCGAGAGGATCGGGTTCCGCAGACGCAGGGGTCCGAGGTCTACTTCCAAATTGCAGGGCCGCACGCTCATCGAGCGCCAGACTAGCCAACCGCCCCCACGCCCGGCAACTGACTACGCCGGGGTTGCTTCCTCAGAGGTCGATTCCTCTTCATCGCCCGAAGCCTTTGGCTTGGCCGGATCATGGGAGAACAGACCTGCCAAAATCCACGCGATGGCCCCCACCGTGATGCAGGCGTCTGCCACGTTGAATGTGTGGAAATGATAGTCCCAGCCACGCCCCTCGCTGAAGAACCAGGCGTCGATGAAGTCACGCACCTTCCCGTAGGGATGGTCGTCGTACATGGGCCCGGTCCACAGATTGTCCACCACATTGCCCAGGGCGCCGGACAGGACAAGGACAATAGCCCACAGACTGAGGCGTTCTCCACGGCGAGTACTGATCAGGAGCCAGCACAGGAAGGCTACCGCGATGATGCGTCCGCCCACAAGAATGTGGGGGTAATCGCCGAAGCGACCAAAGGCCGCGCCGGGATTCTCCGAGCGCATGAAGCCCAAGAAGTTGCCCACGACAGGCAGGCGATCGTGGCCGTGAATGTCTCTTTCCATGCCCTCAACGACCATGGAGCCGCCGGATATGGCCTCAAAGACCGCCGACTTGCTCCACTGATCCGCCAGGACCAGGATCAGCACGACGGCAATTCGCAGGGCGATGGTCTTGGCACCCACCGAGGTGCGCGCTTGCACCGGGGGGTCGACCTTGGGAGTTGTCATGCTCATTGATTTGTCGAGCCGCAGGTCTGTTGGGGCCTGCTGGGGCCTGGAGGGCGGGCGCTGCGGCTGGGGCGCGGGAGTATAGGTGCCGCCTAGTGACCCCACAAGCGCGGCCGAGGACCAGTAGATCCTTGCGGGCGCGCGGGGAGACCCGCAGGCTGCCCCCATGGTTCCTCCGCACGCCAAAACACCGAAGGGAGCGAAGGGTCAGGAAACGGACTCAAAGCTGCCCGCAGCATTGGCCAAGGAACGCGATGACTTCCTAATGGCCCTACGTGTCGAAGCCGGCGTCTCCCACAACACCCTGGGTGCCTATCGACGGGATCTAGATCTATTCCTGGGCTGGGCGGCTGAGCACGGCGTCGCCAAATTCACGCAGCTAGATGCAAATCACCTGGTGGATCATCTGGCTGAGGCCCGCAAAGCAGGCTACGCCGAGGCAAGTCTGGCCCGGCGCCTGGCAGCCATCCGTGGGTGCCTGAGACACCTGGTGGCGGAAGGCCGGCTAAAGACAGACCCGGGTGCGTTGCTGGCGACTCCGCGCCTGGCCAGCTGCCTGCCCTCTGTCCTGTCGGTCCAGGAGGTAGAACGGCTTCTGTCGGCTCCGGCGGGTGACGGGTGGATGGCCCAGAGAGATCGGGCCTTGCTTGAGGTTCTCTATGCCAGCGGAGCGCGAGTTTCCGAGGCGGTTGGGCTCTCGAACGACAACCTGGAACCGTCCCTGCGCATGCTGGTACTGACCGGAAAAGGGGGCAAGACCAGGGTGGTGCCCCTGGGCGCCAGGGCCCGGGCCGCCATCGATGTCTGGCGCAGCGATGGGCGCCAGAAACTGAATGGGGCCCGCCGACGCCCCGAGCTTTTCCTATCGAAGAACGGCAAGCCCATGGATCGCTCGACCGCGTGGCGCCGAGTGCGGGCCATGGCCCTTGCGGCGGGTATCACACGCAAGCTCTCGCCCCACACACTGCGGCATTCGTTTGCCTCACACCTGATCGAAGGCGGCGCGGACCTTCGCAGCGTCCAAGAAATGCTCGGCCACGCCTCACTTCGTACCACCGAACTCTACACCCACCTCGACGCCGAGCACATCCAAAGCCTCCATCGGCTCTACCACCCTCGCGCCTAGGGCGCAGGGCCGCTGCAACCTCCTCCGCGTCGCACCGGGACTCGGTGGCGGTACGGAACCAGGTTCCATGCCGCCGATCTAGACCCCCGAGGGCCGACTAACTCCCGAGGGTAAGCTGGACGGCGTCGGTGACGTGATTGTCGATCAGGCCTTGGACGACAAGCTCCAGTCCGCAGAGCTCGGGGCTTACCGGGATGTGTAGACGGACGCTGCCAGCACCCGACGCATTTGTGTTAAAGGCCGACAGTACTGCCATGCCGACCAAGTCAATGTAGATCGTCCCGAGCTCCTCACTCACCAGGGGCGAAGCCACCGGGACGCCAAGGAACAAGATCCCCGGAGTCCCTGCAGGAGCGCCACTTAGGACCAGGTCGATGGTCTTCCCCAGTCGCGGAAAGTCGGAGTCGAGGGGCAGACCATTCACGGATCCCATGCGAACAACCATGGCTGGCACACCGCAGTCCCCGGGAACAAGGCGCCCGAAGTAGCCATCGCTGGCACCACCGCGCCCGGCGAATTGGCCCCGTGTCGTCGTCTCGGTGCGTTGGGCGAAGCCAGCAAAAGTGACTCCACCCTGAATGCTGTCCGCGACCATACCCCAGATTTCCTCATCGCCTTTGCCCCCCAGGAACGTCCCGTGCTGCATCACACCGGTGACCGCGTCAAGGCGCACCAGGACTGCGTCATTCGCACCAGCGCGGAGGGGCTGGCTGGCCCCGGCAGTCATGCCGAAGTCATCCGAGTTCGAATGTCCCCCGACCCAAAGGCCGCCCAGGGAATCCGTGGCAACAGCGCCAAGATTGTCATCGGAGCTGCCCCCGAGGTAACGCGCGAACACTAAGGCTCCGCCGGAGTTTGATAGGTGAAGGACGAAACCATCGCCGTGCCCTGTCCGCTCCAATCCCTCGCTGCCCTTGACGGGTAGATCACTTGAGCGGGTGCTTCCGACAACCACGACACCCCCGTCGGGTGCTAGATCGAGGGCGTGGGCAATCTCATCACCCGACCCCCCGTAGAAGGTCGAGAAAGAGAGGCGCTTACCCTCGGGGGTCAGGCGCGTCACAAAGACATCCTTGCCGTTCTTCTTTGCGTCGAGCGCGCCCGAGGTCACTGGGAAGTCGCGCGATTCGGTGGTCCCGGCTACGACGATGTAGCCCGCCTGGTCAAGGGCAACACCAACTGCTTCATCCATGCCGCGACCCCCAAGGTAGCTGACAAAGCGCAGTTGAAATCCCGATTCATCCACGCGCATGAAGAAAGCGTCCCGATCGCCGCCGAAGCTGGGCTGAAAAACGTTGCTTGAAGTCGGAAGGTCGCGAGACTCCGTCCATCCAGCCAAGACAATGTCGCCCTCTAGAGTCAGTGCAATGTCCGTCACTGCGTCGTGTCCGCTGCCACCGATGTAGCCAGAGAACAGAATGCTGCCGCCACTGGGATCCAAGGCCGTCAAGAAGCCATCCTTGGAGCCAAACCGACTGCGGCCATGGGCTGTATCGGTGACCGGGAAGTCGTTGCTGTTGGTCCACCCACCGACCAAGACAACCCCCGCAGCGTCAACCTGGATCGTCAGCGCTTCCTCGTCGCGCGACCCACCCAGGACCGTCGACCAAACCAAGGTCTCGCCATCGGGGCTGACCTTGGCCACGAAGGCATCGCGTTCTTGGACACGCTCATCCATAGCCTCCGGCGTCGTTGGAAAGTCCGTTGAACTCGTCCAGCCCGCCACAAAGAGATAGCCCTGGGAGTCGGTCGCCACCGCCAGCGCCTGTTCCGTTCCGCGGCCCCCCAGCTGCGACGTGAAGACAGGGGCTGCAAGCACCACATCCGACGCGTTAGCCCCCGGTACCGGGAGGGGAGCGGCGCTGATTGCTGCACCGAAGAGCCCGGCACACAGGCCGAGCGGCAAGGAGACACTGAGGCCCAGCGTGGGCCGAAGGGAACGCAAACTCATGTTGAGGATCAAGGCTGGAGTAATGTCGAGACCCAGGAAGGGGGATTCACTCGACAAGCCAGCTAGATCTCCCCCACGGAAATCAACTGACCCATCTTCCCCACGGGCGCTCAAAAACAGCTTCGGCCTGTGCTTCCGCCCAACTCCAACCAGAATGCGTTTTCCTTACTCGGGGCGATCCCGGAGCTCTTCACGAATCACCTGAGCCAGGTCCATTCCGATGCCAGGAATGACCGCTAGTTCTTCCAAGCTAGCCTTGGCGACCCCCTGAACGCTGCCAAAGCGCCTTAGGAGCGCCTTTCGCTTGGCCGGCCCAATACCAGCGATGGAGTCCAATCGAGAGCGGATCTTGCCACGCTCCTTGCGGTGATAGGTGATGGCGAAACGGTGCGCCTCGTCGCGGACCCGCTCCAGGAGGTGGCGCACGGCGCTGTGGCGCGGAAGCTCAATGGGCACGCTCTCGGGGGTCAAGTAGACACGTTCCTCGCTGGCCGGAAGCCTGCGTCCCTTGATGGTCCGGGCCGGACGGGCCTTCGCCAAGCCCACCATGACCACATCCCAGGCTCCGACCTCCTCACGCGCCTCGATAGCCTTGGCCAATTGCATCGAGCCTCCATCGATGACGATCAGATCCGGAAGGTCATCTTCCGAGAGCCCCCGCTTTAGGGAGCGCATGACCACTTCGCGCATGGAGGCGAAATCGTCCTGCCCTTCGACATCGCGCACTTTGAAGCGGCGGTAGCCAGCGCGATCCGCAACCCCACCACGGAAGCGCACCCTTGAAGCAACCACGTGGGATCCCTGGAAGTTGGAAATATCAAAGCAATCCACAACCAGGGGGTGGTCGTTCGAACGCGGCGGTAAGTCCACGAGGTCGGCGAGCTTCTCGGAAGTTTCGGCGTCGACCGCAAGGCTAGCCTCTCGACGGATAAGTTCGGCCCGCGCGTTCTCCCCAGCCATCCCCAACATGCGAGCTCGTTCGCCACCCTGTGGGACGATGAGTTTCAGAGAACTGCTGGGCAGGCCTTCTACGCTCTCCGCCACCACGGAAGCACCGTCGGATTCGACCCGTGGCCCCGGCTTGGCAGCGCCAAGGCTGGTCTCCAATAGCTCGCCATCGGCTGGCATGCAGGGCACGACAACCTCCGGCGGAAGGGCTCGGCGACCGCTCGCGTAGAGCGCGGTGACAACGCCGTGCAGCAGCTCCTCATCGGGTAGTTCACTTCGAAATTCGTGCGTACGACTTTCCACTAAACGCCCCCCACGGAAGGCCAGGCGGTGAATCAAGGCCCTATCGCCCCGCCGAGCGAGGCCAAGGATATCACGGTCTACTGCACTTCTTGGGGTTACCCCCTGGCGTTCTGTGGTGCGGCGTAGCGCGCTCAATCTGTCGCGCCAGGTGGCCGCCAATTCGTATTCAAGTTTCTCGGATGCTGCGCGCATACGCATATCGAGATCGCTCTCCAACTCCGCCACGTCACCCGAGAGGATGCGCGTCGCGCGTTCCACAAGCGTCTGATAGCCTTCCGCATCGATTAGGTTCACGCAGGGCGCGGAACAGAGACCGATCTGGTGCTTGAGGCACGGACGCGAACGGTTGTTCAGGACGGAATCCGCACAATCCCGCAGGGGCACAACGCGGTGCAAATCGGACAGGGTTTGGCGCACTGCCCGCGCCGAAGCATAGGGCCCGAAGAGCCTTGAACGTCCGCCCTTGCGCCCCAATTTAGGACTGTGGGCCCGAACCAACTTCAGCCGTGGAAACTCCTCGTCCTGGTCCAATCGAATCATAAGGAAGGACTTGTCGTCCTTCAGGCGAATGTTGTGGGGCGGCTTATGCTGCTTGATCAGGGCGTCTTCCAGGAGCAGTGCCTCTTGCTCCGTACGCGTGATGATCGTCTCTACTTGGCGCGCATCTTGCGCGATGAAGCGCACGGCCATACGCCCATCGCCGCCGGGCCGCCGGTAGCTTGAAAGCCGACTCCGAAGGGAGAGCGCCTTGCCCACATAGAGCACAGCCCCCTCCCCATCGCGGAAGATGTAGACTCCCGGTCGCTGGGCGATCTGCCCCAGGACCAGGTCGGAATCCCAATCGTGAATGCTCACCTAGCGCGTCAGCTCCAGGTCCTGCAACTGTTTCAAGCGGTCGCGCATTTTCGCAGCATCTTCAAAGCGCAATTCCTCCGCGGCGTGGCTCATTTCATCGCGCAATTTGGCCTGCTCAGCCCGCAGACGAGCTCCATTCCAACCAAAGGCCGGATCCTCTTTGGAGCCTGCACCCCTTGCCTTCTTGTCCGGAAGCTCGGGTCCGGAGTAGTCCATGTCATAGAGAGCTTCGATCGAATCGCGCACCGGCTTAATGATCGTCGTGGGCACGATGCCGTGTTCCGTGTTATAGGCAATCTGCATGACCCGTCGCTGCTCCACGACGTCCACGGTTGCGCGGATCGAGTCGGTCAGCTTGTCTGCGTAAAAGATCACGCGCCCCTCCGCGTTCCGAGCCGCACGGCCACAGATCTGAATGAGCGAGGTGCGTGAACGCAGGAAGCCTTCTTTATCGGCGTCAAGCACGGCCACAAGAGCGACTTCTGGAAGGTCCAGACCTTCGCGCAAGAGGTTGATCCCGATCAAGACGTCGAACTCCCCCAGGCGCAGGTCGCGCAGGATCTGTGCGCGTTCGATGGCATCGATTTCCGAATGCAAGTAGCGCACACGCACACCCAACTCAGAGAAGTAAGTCGTCAACTCTTCCGAGGAACGCTTAGTCAATGTCGTCACCAGGGTGCGCCAACCGGCCTTGGTGGTCAAACGCACCTCGTGCAGGAGATCATCCACCTGGGTGCGGGCCGGCCGCAGTTCAATCTTCGGATCCAGAAGCCCGGTGGGTCGCACGATTTGCTCGACCACACACTGCTTCGATTCCTTGAGTTCGCGCTCGGCAGGGGTTGCTGAAACATAGACCGCCTGCTTCACCAGCTTTTCCCACTCTTCGTAGCGCAGAGGTCGATTGTCTAGGGCGCTGGGCAACCGAAAGCCGAAGTTGACCAGGTTCTCCTTTCTCGATCGGTCGCCCTTGTACATGGCGCCGACCTGGGAGACGGACACGTGACTTTCGTCCACGAAGACTACGAAGTCGTCGGGGAAGTAGTTCAAGAGGGTGAAAGGGGCCTGGCCCGGTGCACGCCCGTCCATCCAACGGGAGTAATTCTCAATCCCGTTGCACATGCCGGTAGTCCGCAGCAACTCTAGGTCATGGCGCGTGCGCTGCTCCAGTCGCTGCGCCTCCAGGAGGCGATCATCGCGCCGTAATGCCACGAGGCGCTGCTCCAGCTCCTCCTCAATCCCCACCACCGCGCGCCCCACACGCGCTTCCGGGGTGACATAGTGGCCGGAGGGGTAGATTGTGACACTCTCGCGTTCCGCCAGGACTTCGCCGCGCAGGGGATCGACCTCCAAGATCGACTCCAGCTCATCACCGAAAAGCTCAAAGCGAATCACGCGATCCTCCTCATAGGCCGGGAAGACCTCGATCACATCGCCCCGGGCACGGAAGGTCCCGCGCCGGAAATCCAAGTTGTTGCGCGAGTACTGCATCTGCGTCAATCGCCGCAGGAGATCCTCACGCTCAATGGTCGCCCCGCGCTCGATCTTCATGGACATCTCCGCGTAGGACGAGGGCGAACCCAGCCCATAGATGCAGGACACGGAAGCCACAATCAGCACATCCCTACGCTCCAAAAGCGACCGCGTAGCCGAGTTCCTGAGGCGCTCAATGTTTTCGTTCCGACTCGCATCCTTCTCGATGAAGGTGTCCGTCGAGGCCACGTACGCCTCGGGCTGATAGTAGTCGTAGTAGCTGACGAAGTACTCGACGGCGTTATCGGGGAAGAGCGCCTGAAATTCAGAGTACAGCTGCGCCGCCAAGGTCTTGTTCGGCGACAGCACCAAGGTCGGCCGATTGAGAGATTCGATCACCGCCGCCATGGTGAAGGTCTTTCCCGATCCCGTAATGCCGAGGAGGGTCGAACGGGGCTTGCCATCCTCCAACCAGCCCCCAAGGGCCTTGATGGCCTCGGGCTGGTCCCCCATGGGCTCGAAGGAGGCGGCGAGGCGAAATCGGTCGGAGGACATGGGCGTGGCGCTGGCCAGGGGAGGCCAAGAGGAAAGGGGTGCGGAGCGAGAGCTTTCGCAAGGGAGGCAAGCGGGGCGAAACCAGAAGCCCGCCAGGGGGTACACTGGTGGGTTAAGGTCGGACGCTCTGCCCTTGAATGGGCGGCCCCGCGCGGGCTTCTCCCATTGTGCCAATCGCCCCCCCAGCTGGCCCCTCCTCTCCCAGCTTGATTCCCCTGGTCCCTCCGCTCCCAACTCAATGATTATTCAGTGCCCCTCCTGCGGCGCGCGCGCCAAGCTTCCCGATTCCAAGGAAGGAGCAAAAGTTCGCTGCGGCGAGTGCCAACGGATTTACGTGGCAGGACTTGGCCGGGGCTCAAACTCCCACGGTGGGACCGCCAATAACCAGGGCCTCTGGATCGGCATCGGCGTGGCGGTCGTGATCGGTTTGATTTTCATATTCGCCGTCAACAGTGGCGGCGACAAGGGGGCCCAGGCTGGGCCTACCCAGCAAGATGAGACGCCCGATGCGAAAGCGCCGCGTGTCGACCGCTACGGCTATGGCGGCCCCGCAGCACTGGCCGCGCGCGACATGCACCTTCTGGCCTTCAGTTTGAACAAGGAGGATCTGCGCTCGCGCCTGCACGGCCCCGCGGTCCACGCCTGGAAACGACGTAGCGTCGTCAGCGCGGCCACGGTCGCAACAAGCGAGGCTGCAGGGCTCGATAAGGAAGCCAGCGAGCAAGCCCTGGAAGAGGCCCTCGACGCCATGCCCTCCGACGAGGATCTACGGGCAGAATTCGAATCCCTGTCGAACCTCGACCGTGTTGCGCAGGAAGACCTGTGGGTCGAGGAGCTCACGACCGGAAGTGCGAAGGACCTGGTGGCCGATTGGAAGCCCTACGACGGCGAGGCCATCGAACTGAATAGCACCGATGCAACTGTGCGCCTTACCCTGGTGCCCTTCGCCGAGGGTTCCTTCGAGAATCGGACGGTGGACTGGGGGCTGCAAAGGATCGGTGGTCGCTGGCTGACCGTGAGCTGGGAACGCCATTTTACCCAGTCTGAGTTGGACGACATCCTGCGTACGAAGATCAGCGGAAGAAGAGGCGGCACAGAGAAGGTGGAACGCTCCGACGGCTCCGTCGTGCGCGAACGTGAACCCGAGCCTCTCGCGCACCTTGAGGGCAGCTCGCCGGAGCTACGCACGCGCATCGACCAGTTGATCGTCACGATGATCGACCTCGACCTTACCCGCGAAGCGACCCAGGCCCGCCGCGACCTCAAGGAGATCGGCAAGCCCGCAATTCCGGCGCTCCTCACGAAGCTCTACGAGATCCCCCTCGACAGCGAAGATCACTCCATCCAGATCAACCAGGTCGTCATCGCCCTGCGAGGTATCACCGGCCAGGGCTTTGGATTCCAACCGATGGAGTTGGTGGAATCGGGTCTGGGCACGAGCGCGGAATTCCGCCAGAGCGCGCTCAAGCAGTGGTTCGCCTGGTGGTACCGCAACGAGCGGAGCTTCTCCTCGCGGGTCGATGTCGACCCCTACGCCGACCTCCCGGGAGATCCCGGCGGTAAGCAGTAGCGCTCCCCGACTCCATTCCTCCAATGCGCGTCCCACGCGCGACTTTTCTTTCCTTTCCCCCTCTCTCTCACGCCCCTAGACGAGCTGCGCAAGACGTGACGCGCGGCCCAAGTGCCATGGACATTCGCAACGGCAAGTGCTTCGACTGCGGAGCAGAATATCAAATCCCCGCTTCCTTTACTCACGATGTCGCGCGCTGCAAGGAGTGCGGCAAAACCGTGCACATCGCCAAGCTCGGCGATCCTGTACCCAAACCGCCGGCCCAGGCAGCGGCTCCGTCAGCGGCCAAGCCCGCTGCGCAAAAACCCAAGATCAAGGAGCACGTTCCCTCCGGCAAGACGGGCTCCGGCCCGTCGATGATGGAGCGCCTACGGGCGGAACGTGCCGCAGCCGCAAACGCTGAGACGACTGGAGCTCCCGCATCTAAGCCGAAAGCAGCCGCGAAGGCGTCGGCCAAGGCTAGGCCTGCGCGAGCCGGTGCGGGGAAGTCCGGCGCGGCCAAGACCAGCGGAACCCGCCGTTCCTCCGGTGGCTCCAGCACCCGCCGCCGCAATACCAAGGACGCCGGCGACGAAGACAAGCTCTCCGAGCGCGGCGCCCGCAAGGAGAAGAAGTCGCCGGTCATGGCGATCGCGGCGGTCGGCCTGCTCGTGGTCGCAGCCGTAGTCTTCTTCATGAAGGACTCCCTCTTCGGTGACGCAGACCCCGTCGAGGCCGGCGATGCAACGACGGAAAATGTAGCCAGCAATGACGACGGTTCCGCGGCGACCACAGACACGAACTCTGACGAAGGTACGTCCGCCGATGATATTGGGAATGGCGAGCCCATTTTTGACGACGTGGACGGTGCCCCCGACACCGACGAGGGCGGCAGCGATGAAGGCGGCACCGCAGCAGCGGACGATGAGCCCGACGCCCCCACGGACTCCAAGCCCGTTGACAGCGGTCCCGACACGACTGCCCTGGCCGACATCGGCCCGCTCTTCGGGACGACGCCGGAGCAAATGGCGGAGATGGACGAGCTGATGATGACCTGGATGGACACCTACGCTGGCAGCGCCGGTAACCGTGCCCGCGACACCCTGACCAAGGAGTACGGTGTCATCGCCCTGCCCTCGATCATCAACGGCCTGAAGAACCAGGACCTCTCCACCGAGGAGGGCGCCAGCAACGGCGACAACGTCCAGAGGGCGCTGATGGACATGTTCAACGGAACCAACTTCGGCTGGAAGTACCTCAAGCAAGAGCCCGACTTGTATCTGGCCTTCAACCGTAAGGTGGTCGTGGCGTGGCATACGCAGATCGAGAGGATCGAAGCCGACGGCATTGACTACTTCATCACCATGGCCAAGATGGAGATGAAGAAGAGCCGTGACTCCGACGAGTACGCCAAGCCGGAGCGGGCCAAGCTCGCCAGCGAGCTGCGCGCCAAGTATGGCGACGGAACAGCCGCCGCCAGCGACGACGCCGTAGACACGGGCATGGACGACCTAGATCTAGACGTCGACTGATCTGGCGGACACTGCTCTGGTAGATACTGGCCAGTTAGAACAAGGGCCAGGTCGTGCGTTTCGCGCGGCCTGGCCCTTTTCCTTTGGTCTCTACCCCGCTGGTGTCCCCTTTCAGCATCTTGCCGTCACGACTGCCCTGCGTAGCTTGCTCGCTGCACTCCGATCTACACCCCTGGTCTGCCTTGGCTTGAGCGCCTGCGTGTCCTGCCAGCGGAGCCATACAGTCCGGTGCTCGAAGAACGCTTCTGGGGTGTTGCTGGCGGACAGTCCAGCGCTGAGGCAATCGAGCTGGCGGGCATTGTCGAGTCGATACTGCCGACCTATCGAAGCCTTGAGGACTACGATCCCTCTCCCCTTCGAATCCACTTCACCGACAAGGTAGACATTGATACGGCCGACGGGATCACCGTGGAACGCGGCTATTCCCATGACTGGGTGTCCGTAAGTCGGAGTGCGGAAAACGCCCCCCTTGTCGTCGCCCACGAACTGGGTCACTTCTACTTCCAGAACTACCACGCCAGGTTCCCTTCGGTTCTCGAAGAAGGCATCTGTGAACTCATGGCGTCCATGTGCTTGGGGTCTGATGCCCTTGGGAAACAGTCCCTGTTCTTGGCGTCCCTGAGCTACGTCGACAATATCCATCCCGTCATCGAAGCCCAGAAAGCAAGCTACGTGTCGCCCGCTTGCTGCTGGAAGTTCCGTCGATCGAGGACGTCCTGAGATACGAATGGGACGAGCTCCTGCGCATCGATCACCTCGAGTCCATGCGGGCCTGTGGCCTGGGCCAAGCACTGGCCTTAGTGATTGGACTCGAAGGATTGAACGAGCTCGTCGCTCGCTCAGAAGCTGAAAGCCTAGACTCGATCCCCTTGCCGTGGATTCTTCTCAGCGCTGACTTGGAGCCACTCAGTCAAGAGAACCTGAGCGCTGCCTTTCGCCAGGCCTTGGGCATTGAGAATTCGGACACAAGACAGACTCTTCCGACGATTCGGATCTCAGACAGCAAGCCCCCCATGGGAGCTTGTCTGATTAGAGTCCCTTACTAATCCTTCGGCGGTAGGGCTGGCAGACTCGCCGGGCGATCTTCGCCCTGGGAGGTACCGCCGCGGCGCGGGTCGCTGGCCCCGACGGGTTCTCCACCGGACAGAACACGGATGGCCTGCACGCTCGCGAAGCGGCCGCCTTCCACAACGCGCAACTCGTGCTTCCGATCTTCACTGAGCTCGCGCAGAAGCTCCGGATCCCAGCCCTCTTCGAAGTCAGTGCGGGAAGGCTTCCATTGCTGGTGCAGACGAGGCGCGGCGACCGCGGCCCGCAGCTCCTGGCCATAGACCTCCGTGCGCAGGAGAACCTGCAGAACGGCAGTGATGATCTTCGGTCCGCCGGGCGCACCAAGTACAAGGCGCACGCCGCGGCCGCCCTCGCGCACGACCGTCGGAGTCATGGAGGACAGGGGGCGTTTGCCCGGCTCCAGGGCGTTGGCGTCGCTTCCCACCAACCCGTAGGCGTTGGGAACACCGGGCTGCAGGGCAAAATCGTCGAGCTCGTTGTTCAACAGGAAGCCCCCGCCCGGAACCCAAATTCCGCAGCCGAAGCTTGTGTTCAAAGTGGTTGTCAGGCTGACGGCGTTACCGTCGCTGTCGAGCACCGAAAGATGCGTCGTCTCTTCGCTTTCTGGCGCCGGCGTCACATCCATGGGGCCAATATCTGGCGTCGCGCGCTCGGAGATCGTGATGCGCCGGGCGGCGATGGCACTTGGATCGAGCAGAGCCAAGCTAGGCACATCGAAGAAGTCGGGGTCCCCCATATGAACCGCTCGGTCCGCAAATGCACGCCGTAGAGCTTCGATCCACCAGTGAACGGCCCGGGTGGACAAACCGATTTCATCGGGTCCAAGTCCGTGCCCAGCCAGCCGCTCGCGCTCGTCACGCACACGCTGGCGTTCCTCGTCCAGGGGAAACCCGTCCAAGAGGGCCAGCACCTGCAACAACACCAACCCTCCGGAGCTCGGCGGCGGAACGGTAAGGATCTCTAGACCACGGAACCAGGCCCGCATGGGCGGTCGGCGTTTAGCCCTGTAGGTCTGCAGATCTTCTAGCGTCATCACGCCCCCTCTGGAAGCCAAACGATCAACGATCGCCTGGGCCACCTCTCCGCGATAGAAGCCCGAGGCACCGTTGCGTTCCAAGCGCTGCAGGGTCCGCTCGAGCTCTGGTTGCACCAAGAGCTGTCCAACGGACAGGGGCCTGCCGCCGGGGAAAAAGAGTTGCTGCGAACCGGGGTCAGCCTCCAGCCGCGCGCGAATCGAAGGATTGACGAGGTCGCGTGCCAACCAAGCGTCCACCGCAAAACCCTCACGCGCCAGGGTACGCGCCGGCCGAATCACATCGGCGAAGGGCAACACGCCATGGCGGCGATGCAGATCGCAAAGCCCCGCCGGCGATCCCGGCACCCCCGGCGAAATTTCGCTCGCCAGGGCCAAACGACGATCCAAGTTCCCATCGGCGTCCATGAACGCCTCCGAAGTCAATCCCGCCGGGGCGACCTCGCGAAAGTCGAAGACCACCGGATCCGATTCCACGTCATGGGGAACCCAAAGGGCAAAGCCGCCACCACCGAGGTTGCCTGCCTGGGGATAAACCACCGCCAGGGCCAAGGCCGTTGCCACCGCGGCGTCAGCTGCGTTCCCCCCCTTCTCCAGGATGTCGACACCCGCTTGGGTAGCGAGGGGGTGCTCGCTGACCACCATGCCGCGGGCGGGCGTGGCCCATTCGCCCTTGGGATCGTGTTCCTTGGGAAACAGGGCACAGCCGGCAAGCCCGAACTGTGCGACCACGGCCAGTACGAGCCCCGCCAGGGGATGCGTCCCTAGACGGAGCCCAGTGCAGAAAGTCATCGGACCGCGCCCGCCCTTCAAGCCTTCGTCCCGTCTTCCTGGATCTCTTCGACCTTGACGCCGCGCTCACGCAGAAACTCAACCGCCTTGTCGATCTTGTCTAACTCCCCTTCGATCTCAACGGCAACCATAGCCACCGTTTCGGTGATGCTGGCTGCGCGAATATTGGGCTTCACGCCAAACTTCGCGTTGAGGGTGTAGGTGATGATCGGCTCTTTGATCAGGTTCTGAGGGAAGGTGCAGAAGTACTTGCGCAGTGACATTAGATAAATGGCCTGGAACTTGGGGAGGGCAATGATGCAACGGATCGCGCGACCCTCCGGAGCAAGCATTGTAGCCCGCGGATGCCCGGCTTCCAGCAACCGAGTTCTCTTCGCCTAGGAAGCCTGGTTCTTCCCACGCAAGCGATACGCAAAGGCCCCCAGCACGAAGACCAGGACCCCCAACGCCAAGGTCAATGCGGCCGCTCCCGGGCCCCTAGGGGAACGCAGAACCCACTCCACTCCTGAGGTGGCGTAGACACCTGGATTCGTGTGGCTCCAATCAAATCCCCCCACCTCGAGGGCCAAGCCATCCGGTGCCAAGAGTAGCAAGCACTCCGCCAGAGCCGGGTGGGATGACCCGAGGCTCTGGCCCTCTGCCCCTAGTCCAAAGAGGATCGGTGCTCCCGCGCAAGAGATGCTGATTCCTAGGAGAATCCCCGCCGCGGTGTGACGGCTGCAATGCGTTGGCGAGGAGCCGCGGCGCCAAAGGAAGGCTCCGATCCCCAGGCCCAGGAAGTACAGACCAGAGAGGACGAAGATGGAGCTATGAATGTCCGGCAGAGAGCGCGACCCATAGTGCTGACAGACGAGACAGCTAAGCACGATTGTGCAGAGGCCCAGGATCGCGGGAGCCAGCGAGGAGCGCTTCCCCGGCTCCCGAACGTCCCCGCCAAGATTGCCCCGGGGACTCAGCAATACGCCGACAGGAGCCGCAACAAGGGCGCACCAGACGACCTGGGCCACCGTGTCGAGTCCACCCAGCGGGCCCAGGAATAGCCCAAGAAGAATGATCAGCAGCAAGGCGAGGGGAGGGCACAGGGCGTTGGCCCAATGCGGTGGGCGAACGATTGAATCCTTGCTCACTCTTGGCCGCCGCTGGACTCGTCCTGCTCAGATTTGTCCGGAAGCGCCGCATCTGCTCCGCCGTAGCCCAGGTCGCTCAAGAATTGCAACTCCGCAGCGGTACGCAAGACCTTGGATGAGCGCGCCCAGAAACCAACGGCGCTGTCCATCATCTCCTGCATGGACGCATCACGCGCTGGATCAGCCCCCGCCCGATTGTTGAGTTCTTTAGCATTTTCCGCGCCGAGATAGACTTCAGTGGTCGGGCCAAAGGCGGACCAAATCATCGTGTCTAGACCTTCGTCCAAGCGACGCATGACCGTCTTACGCTGATCGGGGAAGGGAGCGTGTTGCGACTGCTCAAGGTACTGGGATGCGTAACGTGTCGGGCGCGCGTGCTCGGTCGCCCAGGCCGCAACATTCAGGGTCCCCGGCAGGCCGAGGGCGAGGCTAAGGTCGAAGAGATCACGCAGCTCAAGGGCAGCGTCAATACTCCCCTGGGATCCGGACGAGTCCGGCGCCTCTCCCTGGAGAACAATAGCCGGCACCCAAACCTGTTCGCGGTAAAGGGAATGACCATGCCCCCAGGCTCCGTGCTCCCAGAATTCCTCGCCGTGGTCCGAGGTGATCACGATGGAAATGTCCTCCCCCAATCGCTGTCGCAGGCCGCCCACGAGCTCAGCCAGATGTTCGTCGGTGTAACGCACCTCGTTGCGGTAGGCGCTACGCTTACGTGCACGCATGTTGGGAGCGACTCCCTCCTCTACACCAGCCATGTAAGGCGAATGGGGATCGAGGTAGTGCAAGTACAGGAACAGCGGTTGCTCTGCATGGGGCGGCGCTTCATCGCCATCGAGCCAGGCAAAGACGTCATGATTGACCTCTTCTGCACGAGCGTACTGCTCACGGATGTGTGCCCCCTCCGACTCAATGCGCACTTGCACCTCTTCGGCACTTCGAAGTTCATCGAAGGTATCAAAGCCCTGCCCAAAGCCCGTTTCGATGCCGACCTGAATCCAGTTGGTTACAAAGGCGGCAGTCCCATAGCCCGCTGCCTGGAAGACCTCCGGCAGGGTAGTCCAGGCCTCGGGCAGCTCATCGTGGAATGAGGCCGCGCCGGCCTCTTCGGGCAGGAGCCCCGTAAAGATTGTCGCGCAGGACGCCCGCGTCCAACTCGCATTGGCGTGCATATTCGTCAATACAACGCCGTCCTCAGCCAGGGCATTCAGACGCGGCATTAAATCGGGGTCGCCGGCGTAGGCTGCCAGGGAATCTGCACGCCAGGTATCCACCAGAACAAAGACCACGTGCTCCAGGTCCCCACCTTCCAAGACACGCGGAGGACTCAACCCTGCAGCCACGCCACGGGGATCGACAAGACCGCCGACGCCCCGGCGGAGCTGCGCCTCCTCCCACTCCATACTGCTCCGGTTAATCGCTGCGGACTTCAATTTGTACAGGGACAAGCCGATGACGCGCTGGTGCTTCATGAGGTGCCAATGCGCCGACGGTTGAGAATTGGCAACAAGGGCAACCGCCCCCGCGGTCAACATCAGACAGGCGATACCGCGAAAGAACGAAATCGCCGCCTTCCTCCCTTGCTCTCCCCGGGGGCATTGCTTCACAAGCAAGGCCTGATGCACGGCAACAACCAACCCAACACAAAGCAGAATGTAGAGGCGACGGGAAAGCCAGTCAGTGTCCAGCCACAAGCTCAGCGCAACGAGCAGACCGACAGATAGGGAACCGAATCCACCCAGGATCGGATGCAGGGCGCGCAACCAACGGGCCCCCTCGTGCAAGGCCGATAGGAGCAGCAGGTCGATTACCCCCACCAAGACCAAATCCTGGGGCGACCATGCGAAGCCCTCGGCTCCAAGCACCGATGCGAGGAGAAGCAGCCCGGCTAGGGGCAAGGTCGACAGGAGGCCGAAGCCCCGTCCCTTGGGGTCTACTGAACTAGACGGGGCGCTGGAATTCATGCACTAGAATAGCAGGGAACTCGAGGTGCGGCCCAAAGCTTGCGCGCGAATCAGCAGCCAAGGCCCCGCGACAGGGCATCTCGGATGGTCTCCAAGGAGAGGGGCTTGGAGAGAACTCCACTCACCCCTTCGCCGGCTCGCGCCCGCGCAACAGCTTCGGTTCCCCAACCTGTCATCACGAGAACGGGGACCTCAGGATCCATCCGGTGTACTTCTCGTGCAACGTCTGCCCCACTGGTTCCAGGCATGCCAAGGTCTGTAACAACTACATCGAAGCGGCCGGCGGGGAACGCCTCGAGACCCTTGGCAGCCTCGCGGCACTCCACCGTTTCATGTCCGAGGGTCCGGAGCAGTTGGCCCATGGTCTTGAGGACGCGTGGATCATCATCGATCACAAGCACACGCAGGCTTTCGCCATCTTCCTCGAGAAGTGAGCTCACACCGACACCAGGCTCCTCCTTTGCAACCTGCAACCACAGGGTGAACTGACTGCCCTGGCCAACCTGGGAGGTCACCTCGAGTTCCCCACCCAGGCGGCGGGCGATCGACCAGGAAGTGGAAAGACCAAGGCCCACACCTCGCTCATGCTTCGTGGTAAAGAACGGTTCGAAGACACGCTCCGAGACTTCCGGGGACATGCCGCATCCGTCGTCCTTGACCGACAGGAAGGCACGTTCGCCCTCTGTCCCCGAGGAGAGCACGATCTCCCCACTGGACGACATGGCGTCGACGCTGTTGAAGATCAGGTTGATCAGTATCTCACGCAGGTCAGCGGCGCGTGCGGCGACCGGTGCAGTGTTGACAAGCTCGGTCCGAATGCGGATCTGAATCTGCTTTGCCTTCTCAGCCTCGAGCAATTTGCCGCCGATTCCCGGCACCAACTTCTCGAGCACCTTGCTTGGGTAGCACAACAGCTGTGTGGCCTCGGCCTCATCACCACCGCGTGCGAATTCTTGTAGGCGCCGCACGGTACTGGCCGCATCCAGGGCACATTCACGAATATTTGTGATGGCCTCCAGGACATCGGAGCCCAGGTCCTCGCGCTTGTGCAAGACGTCGCAATATCCCAGGGCGATGAAGAGAGTGTTGTTGAAGTTGTGCGCCATGCCCGTAGCCATCTCTCCCAGGGCCGCCAGTCGTTCCGCCTGAACCAACCTGGCGTGGGAGGAACGTAGATCACCGGCAGCGCTACTCAGCTGTTCGATCAACTCGAGGTTGTGGAACGCGGTGGCTGCCTGGTCGGCGAAGAGCTGCAGCAGACGACGGTCTTGTTCCGGGAAACTCGCCGAGGAGGAGCGATGGTCAAACTGAAGCACACCAATCACGCGCTCACCGACCATCAGTGGCGCGCAGAGCACCGAGCGAATCTTCAGGCGCTCAACACTCACGCGATCAGAGAGGTCGGGAACCTCAGTCGCATCCTCAATCGAGATCGGGCAACCCGCCTCGATCGCGCGCTTCAGAATCGTCTCCGATATCGGGAAGGCTTCGGAGCCCGGTTCCCGCATGAATGCCGTCCGCAGGTCTGGTCGCCCGGTCTTGTCCAGGAGAATGACAAAGCTGTTCTCTGCGTCGAACAGCTCGCGCAACCACCGCGACACATTCTCAAATAGCAGATCCCTGTCGTGGATGCGGTTCATCGCGTAGGCGATTTCCAAGAGCCGCTCGAAGGATCTTTCCTGCCCCGCTGATCCGGAGGATGCGGAGTTCTCCGAAGAGCCCTCCGATCTCTCGGGCGCCAGCTCAAGACCCCGGGCGATGGAGTCAAGCAAGCGTCTGGCATCAGAAGAAGCGTCGTCGCTTCCTCGGCGCTCGTTGGGGGGAGTGGGCATATTCAAGGGACGATCCAGGTCCACATCCTAGTTATCCCCGTCCCCATGGTGCAGCAGTTGTTCCCGATCCTTGTACCGGAGAGCACAACCGAAGGATCGAGCAGTCCGGCTCCTCGGGATGGCTCGAACTGTCCTTGTGCACCCCGGGCCAAGAGTTCCAGGGCTCGAACCCTGCGCGGATGGGCCAGGTAGGTGACCTCGTGCTTCTCATCACGGATGTTCTGGAGACCGGACCGGATCGACTCTACGTATCGAAGGTACCAACGGGCTGCCCGGCTGTGGCGCTTTCTACGTTCGTGAAATTCGGCCAAAGCCCCTTGAATCGACCACAGAAAGAGGGGCGAGCCAATGCGCTCCGCCCCTTCCCCGGCCAAGTGCAGGGAGTCAGGGACCGCCCTCGCTTCGCCAGCCCTGTCCTACGTCACTTCCGAAATGTATCGACCGGCACAGACGAACATTGGGGTGTGGCAGCGCTCCCCAAGGGCGATCAGCTCGCGCACGCACAAGGAGGCTCGATGATCTGCACCGCGATCGAGATCCACCTGCCCCTGAATCGAAATAGACTTCGCCAGGGCCGCACGATCACCTCCGCTGCGCAGGGATCGAGTCGCTGCCTCAAGTCAGCGTAAGCTATCGGAGTCCCCCGGCGAACGCAGCAACGTGACCTCAGCCCTACGCGCTTCGAAAACCGCAGCCTCGATCGGTAAATCGACCTCGGCGCAGAGACCCAAACCCTCTTCGAACGTCGCCATTGCTTCCTCAAGGCGACCGCCAACAATGGATACGTCGGCTAGGGCATCAAGCGTATCGGCCAGGACGGCATCGCGCTCCCCCGTTTCAAGCTCGAATCCAACAATCGTACCGCCGTCACGGAGGCTTCCAACGGTGCCAGCGGACGAGAAGAAAGCCTCCTCCCAAAGACGCTTTCCAAGAACAGGGCTGTGGTGCGACGTGTCGTAAGTTGACGAATCAAGAACACTCGAGATCTCCCATGGACCGGGGGGTTCTGAAAAAGGTCGCGCCAGATCCTCCCCACCACCGAACTCAACTTCCCCCTCGTATTCCCTGTCCGGAACACGCGACCTGGCGACTGATGGCAACGGAGGCAAGCTCCACGCGCGACTTACTGAGTTTGACACTCAGTCTGCAGGCCTTAGGACAGACCAAGAGCCCTGCCAACCCTATTATGCAGGGTTTCGCAGAAGAGATCCAAGAGCCGGGACGGCTTTGATAGCGCTACACCAGATACATAATCGATATCCCTTTATAGTGACTCGATGACTAATGGATCGTTATTGCCACTGCGAAACGACATCACCTGGCACGGGCACCGCATCGCGCAGTTCCTGTGCACGGCGAAAGGCCTCCTCCGCTTCCGTAGCACTCCCCAGCAACCCGCTTGTCACGGCCAGAAGCGCTTCTGCGGCACCGTGGGATAGAGTGGCGTCGCTTGTGTGTTCATGGTTTTTGTGAATTCGCCAAAACACCCAGCGACCGGCAATAGGGACACCTTCTCGAGGTTTCAAGAATTCCACCTGCTTCAAGGAAAGATCGCGCAGGGCACGCAACAAGCTCTCTGGAGAATCTCCCTCATTGTCCCAATCCAAACGCGTCGTTGTTCCAAATGTAGAGACACTGAAACTAGACGAGAGTGATTCACAGGGCACCACATCTTGAAGAACGGTGAGGGGAACACGGCTCAACTCAGACAGTCCGCCTCGGGCCAAAATTGCCAACAGAGAGTCGGTGGAAATCACGCGTATGCCACTGCCCGACAATTGCTCTAGGTAGGGCTCGCTCGCATGGAATCGAACCGGCGCCAGCACAAGTGTTCGAGGTCCATCCGCCACGATCTCCTCCAGGACGTCCGGCCAGGCCACATCCCTTGGATCGAAAGCCACCGAAGCCGTATCTCGATAGGCAACCAGGAACACAAGCGCCAAGATCCCGGCCATGGAACCGACGCCAAGTCGGGCCACCAAGCGCTGTCCCCCTCGGGCCAGACCGATTCCAGCCAGGGCCAGGAGTAACGGCAGAGCAGGGGCCAGAAAGCGCGCAAAGGCCCAGGGATAGTGCGCCGTGTCGAGGGCCCAATAAAAGCCAAGCACGGCGAGACTGCCCAAGAAGAGGACCATCGCTGTGGAACGCTCTCGCTGTTTAGCAAGAAGGCTACCCAGTCCCACCAAACCTAGGAGGACCAAGAGTCCCGTGCCCAAGAGCGACCCACCACCGTAGGCGCGAGCGACAAGGGGCAGGAAGCCCAGGGAGAAGCCACCACGGTTCTCGCCGGTCCAGCGCTCTCGAAATGCCAGCATCCCGCTGAAGAGCGGACCGTAGAGCGCTATTGCAAGAAGACCTCCGGCGCCAACCCAGGCGAGGGCACGCAGGAGGTTACGGCGCTTGGCTTCAGCTGCCGACCCGTGGGCTACGCATAGGGCCAAGAGAACCTCGGCGACAATTGTCGCGCAGGCGCCGAGGTGTGCATAGACGCTCCCGGCGCGTGCCACAGTACAGGCCAATCCCGTGGGTATGCCTCCCTTGCCACTTGCCAAACGTTGAACGCAAAAGAGCGACACGACAACCAACGCCATGGCCATGGTATAGCCGCGTGCCATCTGCGAATAGAACACGACAAAGGGATGCAGGCCCACCAGGGCAGCGGAGAGTATTCCGGCCCGACGATCCACCAGGGACGTCACGAGTGCGTAGGTTGCGGCGGTCAATAGCAAACCAAAGACCAATGCCGGGAGGCGCAAGGCAAACTCCGAGACACCTAGGGGCAGGCTACAGAGCTTCGCTAAGAGGAAGTAGCCGGGCTGTGTCTGCCATTCGTCGAAGCTTGTCAGAATGGCGCCGAAGCTACCCCCAGCCGCGCGCCAAGTCCCCACCTCATCATCGAGATAGACACGGCCCTGCTGTGCGCAAAGGACAAGGATCAGCTGAATGACCAGAAGAGCCCAGAGCAGTCGAGTGCCTTTCACTTGGTTGCATCCTCGGACTGCTCAAGCTGCAAGAGGCCCGATCGCAGGAAGGTAATCAAGGCCAACACTTCCTCTTCCGTCAAGACCGAGAGCAATCCCTCCGGCATTCGCGAAAGATCGCTGAGCTTGATCTCCTCCACCTCCCCAACGGGAATCACAAGCGACCCCTCCTCAGGCGGTGCCAGTTGGATCGTCACTTCCTTGTCCGTGCGTTCACTTACACGCCCAAGGAAGAGTTCGCCATCGGTTGTCCAAAGCTCCTCATCGCGGTACTGCTCTGCGATCGCGTCCGAAGGCAAGACCGTGGAACGCAGCAGATCCAAGTTGCTATAGCGCCTGGATACGCTGGTGAGGTCAGGCCCGAGACCTGCCCCGGCTGCATTGATCCCCACATCACCGAAGCGGTGACAGGTGGCACAACTCGACTTGACGAAGGCCTGGCGACCGAGTTCCAGGACCGTCGCGTCCTCGACGTCAAAGCTGGAGGCCTCCACCAGGGCCGCTAACTCCTCAAACGTCCAGTCATGCACAAAGGGCGCGGTGATTCCAGGTGCAGAATCCGAAGCCTGGCCTTCCCAAGGGCCTTCAGCCCGCGGTGCAACCAGCTCTAGGTCCGCCGCGATGCGATCCAAGTAACGGCGCACACTGTGCCCCCCGCGCCAGGCACGCACTTGAACCTCGAAGCTAGCCCAAAGGCGCTCCGTAAGCTCCGGTGTCCAACCGCGCTTGACCTGCCGCAGTAGGTAGAGCCACTCAATCGCATCCTCCTGAGACGGCACCTCTTCGAAGAGCGAGAGGACTGTGCCCACAACGCCGTTCTCGGTCATGAGCACGCCGGGCTCCAATGCATCACTGCAGAGGAAAACAAGCAGCTTTGCACGTTGAAAGTTGAGGGTCCTATCGTGCCCGGGGAAGCGCCTCGTGAGGGTGTTTTGGCAGGCCTCGAGAAGACCGGACGAGGGCAGTGGCATACGCACAAAGGCCAACTCACGCACACGCAGGAAGGCGAGGTCCTGGTCACGCTCCAGGGCCAGAAGGTCGACGCTGTTCAAGACCCGGTGCACATCCTCCGCCAGCTCTGGCGCGCCGCCGCGTGCAATCGAAAGCAGGCGCTCTTCCACGCTCCAGAGGTCTAGGCCCAGGGGAGCGCGATCAGCTGCGGTACGCAGCCAGCGCTTCATCGCGCCTAGCGTTGTGAAACGATCACCATCGGGATCGGGATCGTAACCGCCCCACTCGGCCCCGCCGGTGGTCTCGTGGACGCGGGCTGCATGCCGTAGGAAAGGGTCCGGAGATGCGAACGCCTGGAGTCGCTCTCCGATCAACACC
>JBLHLB010000002.1:0-59749 GCA_047618505.1 Planctomycetota bacterium | reverse complement strand
ACCTTCTATCGAAGCGCCTCACCGGACTCCGAACCCTTTGTTGAGGTCGGAACGAAGCTGACCGAGGATTCTGTTATTTGCATCGTTGAGGCCATGAAGGTCATGAACGAGATCAAGGCAGAATTGCGCGGTGAAGTCGTTGAGATCCTGGTCGAGAACGGGGAACCCGTCGAGTACGGACAACCGTTGTTTCACGTCAAGAAGGGCTGATGTTCCGCAGAGTATTAGTCGCCAACAGAGGCGAGATCGCCCAGCGCATTATCCGTGCCTGCCGCGAACTGGGTGTCGAAACGGTCGCGGTCTATTCCGAGGCCGACGCAGACGCGATTTACCTACGCCAGGCAGACGAAACAATCTGCATCGGGCCGGGGCAGGGGGCCAAGAGCTACCTGAATATACCGGCTTTGATTTCCGCTGCGGAGATCGCTGATGTGGAGGCAATCGTGCCCGGTTACGGCTTCCTTGCGGAGAACGCACACTTCGCTGAAGTCTGCCGTTCCTGCAACATCCAGTTCGTCGGCCCTGATCCCGAGACTATCGCCAACCTTGGCAATAAAGCCAATGCGCGCGCGATGGCGATCAAGGCGGGAGTGCCGGTCGTGCCGGGATCCGACGGGCCGGTGGAGGACGAGGAGACCGCCCTGCGAGTGGCCCACGAGATTGGTTATCCGGTCATGATCAAGGCCTCCTCCGGAGGCGGAGGGCGCGGCATGCGTGTGGCTTCCAACGACCCGAGCTTGATTAACGGATTCCACGCGGCACGGGCCGAGGCCGAGGTTGCCTTCAAGGACAAGACTGTCTACCTGGAGAAGTTCGTCGAGGACCCGCGTCACGTTGAGATTCAAATCCTCGGGGATCGCTTCGGGCATATCATCGCCCTTGGGGAACGCGACTGTTCCGTTCAGCGCCGTCACCAGAAGTTGGTCGAGGAATCACCCTCGCCGATCGTGACGCCGCGTATGCGGAAGAAGATGATCAACGCCGCACTCGCCATCGCCAAGCAGTCCGGTTACCACAACGCCGGCACGGTGGAGTTCCTCCTGGACAAGGATCTGAACTTCTACTTCATCGAGGTCAACGCGCGCATCCAGGTGGAGCACAGCGTGACGGAGATGGTGACCGGTATCGACTTGATCCAGGAGCAGCTTCGCATTGCCAGCGGCGAGCGTCTGCGTATGTCCCAGAGCGATGTGAAGACCAGCGGCCATTGCATCGAGTGTCGCATCAACGCCGAAGACCCCGACCGCGACTTCCAGCCTTCGCCTGGTCGCATCGAGCTCTTTGTGCCCCCCGGTGGTCCCGGTGTACGGGTGGATAGCCACTGCTACACCGGCTACACGATTCCCCCGCACTACGATTCCTTGATCGCCAAGCTCCTGGTCCACCGCGCGGACCGTGATTCGGCCATTCGGACCATGCTGCGGGCACTGGACGAATTCGTGATCATTGGCCCCAAAACGACGATTCCCCTGCACCGTCGTATATTGATGCACTCAGATTTCCGATCTGGTGAGCACGATACGGGCTTCGTGGAAAGGTACTTCTCTGGCGGGACGAAGTAGTTCCCTGGGCCTGTCCCACCCTCGATTCCCCTGGCTCTGGGGCTGAGTGGGGGGGTAGACGCCTCTCTGAAGGGATCCTCCCTGAAGAGAACACTCTCCGGTTCGATTGATTTTCCCTCCCTCCAATCACTCCAGCGTTGACCGCGAAATGACAGCGCCGCTCCCTGCAAGTTCCTGCACAGTCTCCGCCCTCCCCGGGCGCGTGCTTGGTCGTGCAGCGTCTCAGCCCCTCATCTCGTTAGCCTTACTATCGGTTTCCCTTGTGGGCGGATGCCAGTCCACGCAGAGGCTCCCAGGTCCCTTGAACAGCCTCCCCGGGGCCGAGACGAGCACTGGGCCCACTGCATTGGGGGAGACACAGGCATTGCTCCAGCGCCACTCCGATGGCGTGCGCATTCTCCTGCCGGGGATGCCGGCGAGCTTTGCCCTCGAAAGCACCAAGCCCAGCACTACGATTCGGGCTGGTACCACCGTCCTGACCGCCGGCGCGGGCCGCGCGGAGGTGTCCTGGGACGACTCAACCGCCTCTATCACCTTGACGGGGCCCGGCGCCCTGCGCCTCGGGGAATCCGACAAGGGGGCTCCCCTGGCGACGATTCTCTACGTCGATCGTGCTCGAATCATGCTTGGGGCCGGCGACAGCCTCAAACTGGTCGGTGGAACCTTGTTGATCGGCGACGATGAGTTCCCCAGCGGGCCCTTCCATATTCAGAGTCGTGCGCTCGATAGCCTCGAACTCACCAACCAAGCCCAGCGCCCGGTGCGGCTCAGGGTTGGACCCCTTGAGGTTGAGCTTGGCGGAGGTTCGACAGTCCAAATACCAAATAGTAAGGCGGCCAGCTTCTCCTTCGAGCCAGACCCTATGGCTCTACCCCTGGACCGGCTGCAGGCGGGATCGCTTGAATTGGAGGTCCGGGGTGATCTGAAGTGGGACGAAGTCGGCGGTCGCGTCCAACTCGAGGCTAACGGTCCCTGCGAGATTCACGCAATGGGGATGGTGCTCCACTTGGACGCCGGAGAAAGGGCCGAGATCGGTTCCCTAGGCGGCGCCTCGACTGATTCGGAGGGGGAGCGCTAGGGGGAGTTTCGTTTTGGGGCATCCTAGAACGGCCCGCTCCCATAGGCTCTGCGTCTTCAAAATGTGCCCAAGCGCGCTTCCAGTCCTTCCCTACACCGTGATTGCCCGCCCACGTCGACGGGATTCGAGCTCGATTCCGACCTCTCTCCTGTTGGCTTATGGAGCATTCCTGCCGATGGTCCACGCGTGTCAGAACCTGACGGCCGGTCTCGCGCACAGATAGTCTTCCTCCACCAAAGTGACCCATGTCCGTGGGTTGCCGCCACAAAGCCACCTCGGGGTCCGCAATGGACTCCAGCGAACATCATCCGCGCCACTCGCGGACGAATCCACCCCAATTGAGACGATGAGTAAACCCCACGCGCTGATCACCGGAGGCGCAGGCTTCCTGGGCAGTCACCTCTGCGAACGCTTCCTGGCTGAAGGCTATGAAGTGATCTGCATGGACAACCTGATCACCGGAGACCTCCGCAATGTGGAGCACCTCTTCAGTGATTCGGATTTCCACTTCGCACACCAGGACGTCACGGAATTCATTCACGTTCCCGGACGCTTGGATGTGGTCATGCACTTCGCCTCGCCGGCAAGCCCGATCGACTATCTCGAGCTTCCGATTCAAACCCTGAAGGTCGGCTCCCTTGGGACGCACAAGGCCCTCGGTTTGGCCCATGCGAAGAAAGCCCGTCTGCTCCTGGCTTCGACCTCCGAGTGCTACGGCGATCCCCTGGTCCACCCGCAGACCGAGGACTACTGGGGCAACGTGAACCCCGTCGGTCCCCGCGGTGTGTACGACGAAGCCAAGCGTTTCGCCGAGGCCATGACCATGGGCTACCACCGTTATCACAAGGTCGAGACGCGCATTGTGCGGATCTTCAACACCTACGGTCCGCGAATGCGACTGAACGATGGTCGCGCCCTGCCGGCTTTCATGTCCCAGGCACTGCGAGGTGAGGACATCACGGTCTTCGGAGACGGCGGTCAAACGCGCTCCTTCTGCTATGTGGATGACCTGGTCGAGGGAATCTGGCGCCTGCTGCATTCCGATGAAGCCATGCCAACGAACATCGGCAACCCCGCCGAAATGACCATTCTGCAGTTCGCTGAGAAGGTCCGCGATTTGACGAAGTCGGGTTCCAAAATAGTCTTCCGCGATCTCCCGGAGGATGACCCCAAGGTGCGTCAGCCCAACATCGAGAAGGCCATTCGCCTGCTCGGCTGGGAGCCCAAGGTTGACCTCGACACGGGCCTGCGTCGTACGCTGGAGTACTTCCAAAAGCATATCGATCCCCAGGAGGCGAAGTAGGCGTCCGCGCCACTTGCCTACCCAGTTCGATTCCAAGTTCGATCCGATCCAGCTTCCTTTCCCCTAGACCGAATCCATGTGCGGCATAGTCGGAGTTCTAAGGCCTAACGAGCCGGTCCTAGGGGCCCTCGTGGAAGGCTTGCGCGTGTTGGAGTACCGTGGATATGATTCCGTGGGCTTGGGCGTCTTGGTCGGTGAAGAGCTGGTTATTTCAAAGCGCGCCGGGCGTATCGACGACCTTGAGAAGCTCCTGTCAGATGGTTCCCTGAATGATGTGCGCGCAGGCATCGGTCATTCTCGATGGGCTACCCACGGTCCGCCGACGGATGTAAATGCACACCCCCACAGGGATGCGGCTGGCCGGATTGCTCTGGTGCACAACGGCATCATTGAGAACTACCTGGAGCTGCGTCAGGAGTTGATCGGTGCCGGAGTCGAATTCCTGTCCGAAACGGACACGGAAGTACTCGCCCACCTCGTGGGGCGCGAAGTAGAAGCAGGTCATGTTCTGGAGGAAGCGTTGCGTCGCGCTTTGAATCGAGTGCACGGTTACTACGCCACAGCGGTGCTGATGAACTCGGAATCTCCCAAGCTGGTCTGCGCGCGCGAGGGGCCGCCCCTGTGTGTCGCTGTGACCGAGGACGCGGCTTACCTTGCTTCGGACGTCTTGGCCCTGCTGCCGCACACTCGCGATGTTTGCTTCCTTGAGGACGGCGACATGGCGATCCTATCCCCGGGGGAAATGCGCATCACCGATCGCGCGGGCAAGCCCGTGGAACGACCGATTCGACACATCGAATGGGATTCGGAAGAGGCCGATCTCGGCGGCTACGCGCACTTCATGCTCAAAGAGATCCATGAGCAGCCCGACGTCGTCGCGCGCACCATGCAGGGCAAACTGGATGCCGAGGCCGGTGATGTGCGCCTAGAGGGCGAGGCCTTCTCCGATGAGGCTCTGCGCGCTATCGATCGAGTGCAGATCGTTGCCTGCGGCACGGCGCTCCATGCCGGACACGTCGCCAAGTACCTGATCGAAGGCCTTGCACGCGTACCGGTCGACGTGGACTTCGCATCGGAGTTTCGTTATCGCGACCCCGTGCTCTCACCGAATTCGATGGTCCTGGGTATCAGCCAGTCGGGTGAAACAGCGGACACACTGGCGGCCCTGAGGTTGGCAATTTCTCGCGGTGCCGATCCTATCTGCCTTTGCAATGCGATTGGCAGCACGATGATGCGCGAGTCCAAGGCAGCGATTCAGCTCGAGGCGGGACCTGAAATCGGCGTGGCCAGCACCAAGGCTTTCGTGGCCATGGTGGTCGCATCCATGCTGCTGGCGATTCGCCTGGGCCGCGCCCGAGGCACCCTGTCGGTGGAGGACGGTCGAGCTTGCATCGCAGATCTGAAGGGGCTGCGCGCTTCCCTAGAGCACATGCTGGCGCGGGACCAAGTTAAGCGCATCCAAGGCATCGCCGAGGAGCACGCGAACGCTAAGGGGTTCATTTTCCTAGGACGTGGGATCAATTTCCCCATCGCCCTGGAGGGTGCCCTCAAGCTCAAGGAGATCTCCTATGTCCATGCCGAAGGCTATCCGGCGGGCGAGATGAAGCACGGGCCCATCGCCCTGATCGAGCCTGGCATGACCACCGTTGCCCTGGCGAGCAAGGGCGACCTGGCGGATAAGGTGCGCTCAAATATCGAACAGGTTCGCGCCCGCGGCGGCCACGTGATTGTGATTGGCTCCGCTCCGGAATGTCTGGCCGTTGCAGACGAGGCGGTGGACGTTCCGCACATCTCCCGTTGGATGTCACCCATCCTAAATGTGGTGCCGCTTCAGCTGTTTTCCTATCACATTGCCTTGGCCCGGGGCTGCGACATTGATAAGCCGCGCAACCTGGCTAAGAGCGTCACGGTTGAGTGACAACCCGTTACCCCTGCTGGACCCCCTCCCATTCCAATGACCAAGATCCTCGTGACCGGCGGTGCCGGATTCATCGGCTCTCACGTCAGTGAAGCCCTGCTTGGCCGCGGGGATGAAGTTGTCGTGCTCGACAACTTCAACGACTTCTATGACCCCGCGATCAAGCGCGGAAACCTCGAGCATCTGCCCGGTGCCCTCGTTGTCGAGGGCGACTTGCGCGATGAGCGGGGCCTGCAAAAGCTCTTCAGTGAGCATGACTTCGATGTTGTGTTGCATCTGGCGGCCATGGCCGGCGTGCGCCCGTCCCTGGCGGACCCGCTGCTCTATTCCGATGTCAATGTGCGCGGCACGCAGATCCTCCTGAAGTTGATGGAGACACGTCCTGGGACGCGCATGGTCTTCGCCTCTTCCTCGAGCGTCTATGGTGGCAACACCAAGGTGCCTTTTGCTGAGGTGGATGACATTCACCAGCCGATTTCTCCCTATGCCGCGACCAAGCGCGCCGGGGAATTATTGGCCTATACCCACAACCATCTCTACGGCAACCCGATCTCTTGCCTGCGCTTCTTTACGGTCTATGGGCCGCGTCAGCGACCGGAGATGGCCATCCACAAGTTTGTGCGCATGACCCTGGCGGGGGAGTCTATTCCCTTCTTTGGTGATGGCACAACGCGTCGCGACTACACCTACGTGGGCGATATCGTCGACGGAGTTGTGCGCGCCATCGACCAACCCAAGGGCTATCGCATCTTCAATTTGGGGGAGTCCGAAACTATCTCCCTGGTGGAGCTTGTGGACGGCATCGGCGTGGCTCTCGGGGTTCAACCCAAGTTGGACAAGCAGCCCCTGCAGCCCGGTGATGTCACGATCACCTATGCGGATGTCACGCGCGCGAAGAAAGAACTGGGTTACAACCCCTCAACCTCACTTGCGGCTGGGCTCAAGAAATTCGTCGCTTGGTATCACGAGACCCAGGGGGCTGGGGCGCGGGGCTAGTCGTTCCGAGCTTCGCGCGAACTAGCATTCCAACAGGATCATTGATCCAGCACACGTATATCGGCGCTCCACGGCGTTGAATTCCCCTCACTGGCCGGCACTCCTAGGTGCCTGGGCAGCACCCTTAAACTCGCGCCTCGGTTTGTCCCGGGCGCCTCGCTCCATTTTCCGATGAAAGGCGTAATTCTTGCCGGCGGACTCGGCACGCGGCTTTACCCGCTGACCAAGATCACCAACAAGCACCTGCTGCCGGTCTACGATCGGCCGATGATCTACTATCCGATCCAAACTCTGGTTAACGCCGGGGTGACGGACATCATGATCGTCACTGGGGGCAAGAAGTCCGGGGACTTCTTGAGTCTCCTGGGGAACGGTTCAGACTTCGGATTGAAGCACCTGAACTACACCTATCAGAAGGGCGAAGGTGGCATCGCGGAGGCCCTGGGGTTGTGTGAACACTGGGCCAAGGGCAGTGACATCTGCGTTGTCCTCGGGGACAACTTGATCGAGCGCAACATCTCCAAGGCAGTGGCTGACTTTGAGGCACAGGGCGAGGGCGCAAAAATCATCCTCAAGGAAGTCCACGACCCCGAACGCTTCGGTGTTGCGGAACTCGACGGCGACAAAGTTGTCGGCATCATCGAGAAGCCCAAGGAGCCCATCTCCAATCTCGCGGTCATTGGAATCTACATGTATGACAAGCGCGTCTTCGACGTGATCCAGAACCTGGAACCGTCGGAACGCGGCGAGCTTGAGATCACGGATGTGAACAACTGGTACCTGAAGGATGGGTCCATGACCTACGACGTCCTCGACGGTTGGTGGACCGATGCCGGCACCTTCGACTCCCTGCTAAAGGCGGCGGAGCTCGTGTCGGAAGGCGGTGCCAACCTTTCTGAATAGAGGACCGGGGAGCGCGGATCCCCATACGATGAGTCAACGTCAACGAGTTCTGGTCACCGGCGCCGCCGGCATGTTGGGCAGCCAACTATTACTGGATGTTCCCGAGGGGATCGACGCCATCGGGACCGATTTAGTGGGGGCGCGCTTCGACACGGCGCCCGACGTCGCGCTGGTGGGGGAAGATCTGACCGACATGGCCCGGGTCGAAGCACTCTTCGCTCGCGAGGAGGACAAGGGTACGCCCTTGACCGGGATCATCCACGGCGCGGCCTACACGGCCGTGGACAAGGCTGAGGAAGAGCAAGACTTAGCGCGCCGGGTGAACGCCCTGGCGCCGGAGAATCTTGCCCGGGCCTGTGCCGCGCGCGACATCCCCATGGTGCTGGTCAGTACCGACTTTGTCTTCGACGGCACGCAGCGCTCGCCCTATGTCGAGGAGGATAAGCCCTCTCCCTTGGGCGTCTATGGCCGCACGAAGTTCGAGGGGGAGCAGCTCGCGCGCGCCGTCTATCCAACGGGGGTGCGCGTAGTGCGAACCCAGTGGCTCTACGGTCCGCGCGGTAATCACTTTCCCGGCACAATGCTGCGCCTGGCGAAGTCCAACGAGCGCCTGCGTGTTGTCGACGATCAGCGCGGCGCGCCGACGACGACACTCGAGCTTTCCCCAGCCCTCTGGGATGTGCTGCTCCAGGGGGAAGCGGGGGTCTACCACGCTGCCTGCGAAGGGGAAGCCACCTGGTTTGACCTGGCCTCTGAAACACTGCGCTTGTGCGGCGACGAAACGCCCGTCGATCCCTGCACTACCGAGGAGTTTCCGCGGCCGGCGCCACGTCCGGCCTATAGCGTCATGGCCTGCGCAAAATTGACTGCCCTGCGCGGGCGTAGCCTTGTTTCTTGGCAGCAGGCCCTCGATGATTTTCTTCGCGCGGAGGGCTTGGTTACGACCTAGCTCGCACGGATCCTTCTGCTCTTTTTCCCTTCCTCGATTCCAAAAGCTCTAACGAGATGTCGAACGCACGCTCAATCTTGGTCACCGGTGGAGCCGGTTTCATCGGTTCTAACTTCGTCCGCCTCTTGGTTGAAACACGGCCCGATTGGCGTGTCGTGAACCTCGACAGCCTGACCTACGCCGGCAACCTTGAAAACCTAACGGAAGTCGAGGGGCATGCGAACTACACCTTCGTGCACGGAGATATCTGCAAGCCTGAAGATGTTGCGCGCGCCCTCGAAGCCTGCGGCGACGATGGAGCCACTTCGGTTGTTCACTTCGCTGCCGAAAGTCACGTGGACCGTTCGATCGAATCGGGGCTGCCCTTCGTGCAGGCCAACGTCGTTGGAACGCAGATCCTCCTAGACGCAACCCGAGTTGCCGGTGTGGAGCGCTTCGTGCATGTCTCCACTGACGAAGTTTATGGCTCCCTGGGAGAGACGGGCTTCTTCACAGAGACAACACCCCTGGCGCCTAATTCGCCCTATTCCGCCAGCAAAACCGCTAGCGATCTGCTCGTGCGGGCGGCGGTCAAGACCCACGACTTCCCAGCGCTGATCACGCGTTGCTCGAACAACTACGGGCCCTACCAGTTCCCCGAGAAATTGATCCCCCTGTTGATCGCCAACGCCTCCGAGGACAAGCCTCTGCCGATCTACGGAGACGGTATGTACATCCGCGATTGGCTCTATGTGCAGGACCACTGCGAGGCCATTCTTGCGGTGCTGGAGCGTGGAGAGACTGGCGAGGTCTACAACATCGGTGGCAACAACGAGTACCCGAACCTGGACATCGTTCGGCTGGTCCTGGAGAACCTCGGCAAGCCCGAGAGCCTGATCACCTACGTCGCGGATCGCCCCGGGCACGACCGCCGGTACGCCATTGACGCCTCCAAGATCAAGGCCGACCTTGGCTGGGAGCCGCGCTTCACCTTCGAGGAAGCGCTGCCCCTGACGGTCCGCTGGTACCAAGATAATGCGGAGTGGCTCGAGAGAGTTCGAAGTGGGGCGTACCGCGAGTACTATCAGCGGCAATACGGTTCTTGAGGAACGGCGTAGAAGTGGAAAGCGACTTTGTAGCGTTCCTTATCCGCCCTGATGCGGCTGTCCTTTGATCCAAAGAGTCCTGCAATTGGCCAGATGGAGCTTCGGGGAGCCGGAAACCTCCTCACTGAGGCCTCTTTCGGGGCTCGGTGCTTCTCCCGTTCAACCCCTAAGGCCATCCTGTCGAAACAGGAATGTCCCGCTCCGCGCGCTTTTCCCCAGTCTCCCCAGACTGGAGGGTGAGACCCGCGGGTAGAGAACCAAAGGTCCCCATGTCCCGAATCGTGCAATCCCTTCTTCAGCCGCGTCGTCACTCCGCTCTCACGGCGCTGATGCTTACTTTCTGGGCAACTCTAGGGGCTCAGATTCTGGTGGGATGCAGCTCGCTGAACGCGGACAAGCGCATCCTCCAGCAGGCCGTTCAGAAGGGGTTTGGCAGGCGCTATTCGGGCCGTTCGGTGGACGCGGAGTACGTGTTGGTGGGGGATCGGGTTGCCTTCGAGGATCTAAATGACGAGGGCCTACGTGGGCTCCGGACTGTCGGTATCGACGGCGCCATTGACATCCCCCAGGCGGGGCAGGTCTTCGTGGCAGGCATGTCGGCCCTTGAGATCGAGACGACCCTGACGCAGAAGCTCTCGGGCTACTTCAAGGAGATTGACATACGGGTCTCGATCGAGACCGGTGGCGGTCGCATGTACTACGTGCTGGGGGAAGTCAGTGCCCCCGGACCCAAACCGTTCCTGGGCGATATCACTTTGATGGAGGCGGTCCTCGCGGCTGGCCCCAAAGCCTATAGCGCGAACCTGAGCCTCGTGCGACTGATCCGCGCGGACCCCTTGGATCCCATGATTGCCACCTTGGACGTTGCGGCCGTTTGGCTGGAGGGGGATTCAACCGACAACTGGCCCATCGAAGAGTTCGACATCATCTACGTGCCGCCGACCTTTATGCAGGAGATCGCAGACTTCATCTCCGGCATCTTGGCACCCTTCACGTCAATCTTCCGCCAGATCTTCCAGCTGTTGTTCCAGCTGCAGGGGAACCGCTTCGGCAACCAGCGCCTCTCGGGCTTCTAACAACTTTCTTCCCCCGGGGTCGCAACCTGACCCCTGAAATTCCATGGCTGACGTCGGTTCCTCCGGACAACTGCAAGAGTTCCTGCGCGTGTTGCGCAGGCGCCGTTGGCAGATCGTAATGCCGGCGATCTTCGTGTTGGCCCTGGGGACGGTCTTCGCGGTCTTGGTGCCGAAGCAGTACGTGATCACAACTCAGGTTGAGCTGTTGGAAGGTCTGCTGCCTGAGGTGGATCCCAACGCCCGCGACAGGATCGGCAGCGCCGTGCAGCGTGAGGTGCAGAACATCGCATCGCACCTGACCAGTTATATCCGTATCAAGACTGTGGTGGAGGAGCAGGCCTCCCTCTGGCCTGAATACACGATTGCTGACGCCGAAGGTCGCCGCGACTGGATCGACCGCATCCAGGGCAACATGCGGGTGGCCCAGATCGAGAAGCGACGGAACGAAGGCTCGACCTTTGTGGACATTGAATACCGCGATGTGGACGGGCAGCGCGCTGTGAATTTCCTGGAAGACTTGATCAACAAGTGGGTTCGTGAAGTGGTGCAGGCGGAAAGTACCCGTTTGCAAGCGGGGCGGGATAACTTCCAGGACGCCTACGATGAGACTCTGCTAGCCAAACGGAAGGCGATGCAGGAGTACAACGCCCTGGCGCGGGAAATCGGTATCAACCCTATGCAATCCCTGGGGCGCGGGCCGGCCGACTCCCAGGCGGATCCGATCTATGAGCGCGTGGCCTACGAAGAGCAGCAGCTCTTGGATGTGCAAGCGGACATCGCCACGGCTGAGGAAGTGCTCCTCGTTGCGAGTGAACTACTCGAGGCAGCGGACGAGTACATCCCCGCGGATATCGAAGGGAATCTCTTCGATCTAAGGGAGGGCGCAGAACTGCTTATTGCGGATTTGGAGCTGGAGCGGAACAACATGCTTCCGACCAACACGGACTGGAAGCGTATCGATCGGCAGATCGAGGATATTCAGACCCGCTTGGCGGCGGAGGAGATACGGATTACCCAGGAAAGGCCCCAGGTTCCGAACGAAGCCTTGCCGGATCTAAAGCAATCTGAAGATAACGCCCGCGCAATAAGTCGCGGCCTCCGCGCGCGGGAGGTGCGGTTGCAGGACTCTATTGATGATCTGAAGAACGAGCGCAGCCAGGCCATCAGCTCCATGGCAGAGCTCTTTGACTTGAGTGAGATCCTCGAGGAGAGGACGATCGCCAACCGGCAGACCTGGGAGGATCTAAACGCCAAGGAGCGTGCCCTCGTGCAACTCGAGGCCTTCCCTGTGCCCTATCAGATCACCCGTGATCCAGAAGTGGCCGGTTCACCTAAGGAGCCGAACACGGTCATGCTTGTGATCCTGTCGGCCTTTGTCGGACTTGCCCTGGGCCTCTCTATTGCCATGGCGGCAGAGTATGCCCGCAACTCCTACCGAACCGTCTCTGAAGTGGCCCAGGTCATGGCTATCCCCGTGCTCGGCACGGTGGATCAAATCGTGACCACCATCGAGTCTCGCCGCCAGCAGGCTCGACGTGCCCTCGTGGGGTTGTCGAGCGCAGTCATCCTGGGCGGCCTCGCCTGGTTCACTTGGATTTGGGCCGTATTTCCCAACAAGTTGCCAGTTCAGGTCACCGCCGTCATCGAGAAGTTCCGCACGCTTCTGATGTAGCCCAGTCCCAGGTGACGGCTCCGTCTCCCCCGGGAGTCTGGGGACGTCCCGGACCCCCGAGTTTCCATGCGCGACATCATTATCTGCCTCGTCCTGGTGGGACTGATGCCGTCGTGTTTCAAGCGACCCTTCGTTGGGTTGTGCGTGTTCAGTTGGCTGGCCTACATGCGGGTCCAGGATCTTAGCTGGGGTTTCGCAAAAGAGCAGCGCTGGTCCTTCGCCGTCGCTGCCCTGATGTACTCCGGCTGGCTCTTCTCGAAAGATAGGAAAGCGTTCTTCCAGAAGGATGACATCCGCAACTGGGCCATGATCCTGATGGTCGCCCTTCTCGGCATAGGCGTGTTGATGTCGGTCAACGCAACTTCCTATGCAGCTGGTGTCCAGCGCGGACGCTACATCGAGTTCGGCAAGATCGTCCTGGTTGCGCTCTTTACCACGGGTCTCGTCCGAGACCGTGAGCGCCTGCGAATCATGGTGTGGATCATTGGGTTGTCCCTGGGGTTCTATGGGGTCAAGAGCGGTATCGGCGGCATCTTTAGTGGTGGTGCGCCAATTCTAATTGGGCCCGGCGGGATGTTGGCGGACAACAACGACCTCGCCATGGCGCTGGCCATGGGGGTCCCGATCCTATTCATCCTGGGTTGGACGGAACGTCGCGAGGAATTGCGCAAGGCCTTCTGGTTCTGCTTGCCCTTGACCATCCTGGCCGTGGGCCTGACTCAATCCCGGGGTGGTTTCCTGTCGGTCTCCGCTGCCATTGGCGTGTTGATCTGGCGTTCACGCAACCGCTTCATGGGCATTGGTATCGGAGTGCTCCTAGGCATGATCGCGCTCCTCTTGGCGCCTAAGGAATACACCGATCGCCTTTCCACGATTAGTGCTCCAACGGAAGAGGGCTCCGCTGCGAGTCGCCTGCGGGCCTGGGGCATCGCTACCAACATGGCCCTCGATAATCCGTGGTTCGGCGTTGGCTTCGGAAAGTTCCCGCAGCACTACCTAGAGTACTGCGACGATCCATCGCCTGGCGAGAAGGCGGGGACCGCGATCATTGTGGCCCACAGTTCCTATTTCCAGGTCTGGGCGGAAGCAGGGTCACTGTGTCTTGGAATCTATGGATTCCTGATTTTATCCTCCCTATGGACTTGTTGGAGGATTCGAAAAGAGGCGCGTCAGCGATACTTCTCCAGTTGGATCATAAACTACGCGACGATGTTCGAAGCCACGATGATGGCCTTCGTCGTCGGCGCGGCCTTCCTCAACCGTGCGCACTTCGACCTCTTCTATCACTGGGTTGCCCTGATCGTTGTATTCTCCAAGCTCGCCCGCGAGGAGATGCGCGACGAGCACAAGTATCCCACACGGGGAATTGGTACGCGTGAACCCGTGCGTTACCTGGTGCCGGGTGGCTTTGGCCCGCGCACACGCGCAAGTGGCTTCCGACGGGTCGCGACCTCCTAGCAGTCCGTTGGTCTTCCTTTGCGGTTGAACCGAGCACCGACGCTGAATCCAACCAGATGCTGAATCTAACACCATGTGCGGCCTAGCTGGCATTGCCTATAACGACCCCGGGCGCACGCCCGAGGTTGCGCTTCTGAAGCGCATGACGGATTCCATCGTCCACCGTGGCCCCGACGACGAAGGCTTCCACACCGACGGTCCCTTCGGACTTGGGTTCCGGCGTCTGTCTATTATTGACCTCAAGGGTGGACACCAGCCCTTGGCCAACGAGACGGACGACGTTTGGGTGGTATTGAATGGTGAGATCTACAATCACCGCGAGTTGCGCCGTGGCCTCGAAGAAAAGGGGCATGTCTTTCGGACGGCCTCCGATACCGAGGTCCTGGTGCATCTCTATGAGGAAAAGGGCGCGGACCTGGTGGACGACCTCGTGGGCATGTTTGCCTTTGCGATCATCGATCGACGGGGGGGCGCCAACCGACTCCTGATCGCCCGTGACCGCCTTGGGATCAAGCCGCTCTACTGGATGCAGTCCAGCGAGGGCATAGCTTTTGGCAGTGAGGCGAAGGAGCTCCTGGCCCTGGAGTGGACGAATCGAGAAATGCGCCAAGAGAAGCTCTTGGATTACCTGGTGCGCGGCTACGTGGGCGGTCCTGATTCCGCCTGGGCTGGTATCCAACGACTGTCTCCGGGCTGCCGGCTGACTTGGTCGCCGGGCCAGGACGTTCAGATCGAACGCTATTGGGACCTGCCTTTGGAGGGGGAGCGTGAGCCTGCTGACTCTGAGGAAATCCTCGAGTGGTTGGACCGTTGCGTTTCCGATCGCCTGATTTCTGACGTTCCCCTGGGGGCGTTCCTGTCCGGCGGGGTCGACAGTACTGCCGTTGTAACGAGCATGAAGGCAGCCCTGGGCGTGCCACCGGTGGTCTGCTCTGTGGGGTTTCAAGAGCGGAGTCACGATGAACTCGAGATCGCTAAGGCCACGGCCGAGCGCCTGGGGCTGACGCACCACACCCAGATCCTCGAAGCAGACCCCCAGGTGGCGCTGGACGTGCTGCCGTGGTTCTATGACGAACCCCTGGCCGATCCTTCGACCCTGCCGACTTGGTTGGTTTCCAAGATGGCGCGCGAGCACGTCACCGTTGCGCTCTCGGGCGACGGCGGCGATGAGACTTTTGGAGGCTATCGACGCTACGTTCACGATGTGGCGGAGAATCGTTTGCGCTCCCTTATTGGAACGCCGGGGCGCGGATTGGCGCGCGCCCTGGGGAGCATCTATCCGAAGCTTGATTGGGCGCCGCGCTTCCTGCGCGGGAAGACCTTCTTGACGAATGTGGGGGATGATCCCGCACGGGCATACTTCCGAAGTGTGGCCATGCTTCAACGTGAAGACGCCCTCGCCATTCTCAATCCGGAGTTGGCACGGCACCTGGCTTCCCATGACCCCTTCGAGGAATTCGTCCAGGCCTATGATCGTCCGCGGGGGGTGGGCTCGCTGTACCGTGCCCAGTACGCGGACTTTCACACCTATCTGCCAGATCAGATCCTTGCCAAGGTCGATCGCGCTTCGATGGCGGTTTCCCTAGAGGTGCGCGTGCCGATCCTCGATCATCGCTTCGTTGGTCGCTTCGCGAATCTCCCGGCAAATCAAAAGGTGCGCGCCGGCCGCGGCAAGCACGCCTTCCGCGAGTCCCTGCGCGGGCGTCTCCCCGGCGAAGTCCTGGACGGCACGAAGCGCGGCTTTGACACGCCCCTTGCGGCGTGGTTGCGCGGCCCCATGCGCTCCGCTGCGCGCACAGCCGTGGAGGAGCTCCCCGCAGATTGGTTTGATCGCACGAGCCTACGTCGCGTATTCAGCGAACACATCTCCGGTGGGCGCGACCACGGGCGCTTGCTGTGGAGTCTGATCGTGCTGGACGCCTGGCGTCGGCGCCACGGAGTGCGAGGCTTAGTGGCGTGAATATTACGGTTCTGACTTCCCTCTATCCGGGACCTCCCCGGCCCTTCGAAGGAGTGTTTGCGGAGCGTCGTTGGGTTGGGATGCAGACCCGCGGTCACAGCGTCAGAGTTGTGCAGCCCCTGCCGCGTGCGCCCTGGCCTCTGGGCGGTAGCTATGCTGCGATGCGCGCCATGCCTGCCCGGGAAGAGCGGGAGGGGATCTCTGTGGAGCGTCCGCGGTACCTGCATATTCCGGGGTGCCATCGATCCAATCCGTCGCGTTTCGCGCGGGCTGGGGTTCGCAGGGTCTTGAGGAGATCCCGACCGGATGTGGTTGTGCTGGATTACGCCTGGCCAGCGGCCGCCGCCGCCAGGAAGCTACGTGCAGCAGGTCTGCCCGTCGTGATCAATGGCCGCGGCTCGGATGTCCTGCAGGTTGCCGGGGAAGCGGGGCTTGGCGATCTCCTGGAGAAGGGCCTGCGCAGCGCCGGGAACTGGAGTGCCGTATCCCAGGACCTGGTGAATGCCATGGACCGCCTTGGTGGGCGCACTGGCTGCGGCGTGCTTGTTCCAAACGGCGTGGACCTGGGGGTTTTTCAGCCCCTGTCCGCCCCAGAGCTTCAGTCCATTCGCGGAGGCTATGGCATCAATTCAGCGGCCAAATTGGTCGTCGTTGTAGGGCACTTGATTCCGCGCAAGAATCCGCTGCTGGCCCTGTCGGGTTTCCTCGCCGGTGCGCCCCAGGACGCGTTGCTGCTCTTCGTTGGTCGCGGCGAGTTACAGGACGAACTCAAGGCGGTCGTTGCCAGGAGCGGTGAACGCCAGCGCATACGGGTGCTGGGCGAGTTGCCCCCGAGCGAGTTGGCCAGGCTTGTGGCCGCCGCAGATCTCCTGCTCCTGACAAGTTCACGCGAAGGTCGTCCGAACGTAGTATTGGAAGCACTGGCCTGCGGTACGCCGGTGGTGGCGACCAGTGCAGGTGGGACAGCCGAGCTCCTGCCCGGATTCGAGAAACGACTGCTCGTGACTAGTCACGACGCCGATGCCGTGGGGGCAAAGATCGCCGCAGTGCTCGAGGACCCTCCCACATCGGAAGAGATGCGAGCCCTGGTGGAGCCCTTGACCTGGGATGCGAGTTTCCGCTCCCTCGAGTCTTGCCTTCAGGCTGCGATTGATGGGAACTCTGCCTGATGAGAGTTCTCTACCACCATCGCACCCAGGCAGAAGATGGGCAGGCCGTGCACGTGCGTTCGCTCCTGCGTGCATTCGAAAGCCTTGGACATGAAGTTTGGGAGGTCGGCCTGGTGAAGCACGGCACGAGGGCACCGGAATCTGAAAGTCAGGGCGCCGAGGGTCAGGACGCCGCGTCCACTTCAGATGGATCTTCCGGCCGCGAACGTTGGGGTTGGGTGACGCGGTTGCCGCGCTTTGCCCGTGAACTAGCCGAATACGGCTACAACGGGATCGCGCGCCGAAGGCTCGTCGGGGAGGCGGCGCGCTTCGAACCGGACTTCATTTACGAACGCTACGCCTTTGGGAACGCCGCGGGCGTACTGGCTTCCAAGCGCACCCAACGGCCGCTGATCCTCGAGGTGAACTCGCCCATGGTGGATGAGCTCTCCAGGACGCGCGGCCTTTCTTTTCCGAAGTTTGCGAGCAAATTGGAGAGTTGGATTTTCCGAAGTGCGGACCGCGTTTGCGTCGTCACCGCTGTCCTTGGGGACATGCTGGTGGAACTTGGTGTCGAGCGTGAGCGCCTGCTCGTGACCCCCAACGGCGTTGACTTGGATCTATACGAGTACGGCGATCGCGCCCAAGTGCGCGCCGAGGCTCGTCGCTCCCTCGGCTTGCCGCCGGAGGAAGACGGTGAGGTCGTGCTTGGATTCACGGGCTATTACCGTCCCTGGCACCGACTGGACTTAGCTCTAAATGCTCTGCTGGAACCTTCTCTGGAGCGGGCAAGGTTGGTCTTGATCGGGGAGGGTCCGGCCCACGAGGAGCTAGAACAACACGCCTTGAAGCTAGGGGTGCGCGACCGCTTGACCTTTGCGGGGCGCCGCCCGCACCATGCGATTCCGGGCCTTCTGCCAGCCTTTGATCTGGCGTTGGTTCCGGCGATCAATCCCTACGCTTCGCCGCTGAAATTACACGAGTACATGGCTGCGAGCCTGCCGACGATCGCGCCGGATCAACCCAATCTACGGGAGGTCTTGGTCGATGATCGCGATGCTCTCCTGGTCGCACCTGACGACGGCGATGCCTTCGGCCAGGCAATCCTGAAGTTGAGCGCGGACGGGGATTTGAGGGCACGCTTAGGCCGGGCAGCGCGCCGGACAATCATCGAGGGCGATATGACCTGGGAGGGCAACGCCCGTAGGGTCTGCGCCATGGCACAAGAACTCCAACAAGAGAGAGCTCAGGTAGGGCAATTCAAACAATGACGCGTCCCCTGCATGCCCTCAGTTTCGACGTGGAGGAATTCTTCCAGGTGGCAAACTTGCGCCACCGCTTTGAAGAATCGGATTGGGATGAGACTCCCTCTCGACTGGACATCGGGATGGATGCGATCCTGGGTGCCCTGGATCGCCACGACTCGAAGGCGACCTTCTTCTTCCTTGGTTGGGTGGCTGAGCGTCGTCCGGATCTTGTCCGCCGTTGTGTCGACGGCGGACATGAAGTGGCTAGCCACGGGTATCGTCACCTTTTCCTCGGGGACCTAGGGCCTGAAGGCCTAGATAAGGACTTAGCTAAGACGGAAGAAGTTCTTGTGGCGGCCGGCGCGCCAAGTCCTAAGGGCTTCCGCGCGTCGACCTTTACCCTGACGCGAGAGACTTTCTGGGCCGTGGATATTCTAATTAAGCGTGGATACGCCTACGACTCGAGCATTCATCCCGTGCGGCATCCAACCTACGGCATCCCAGACTTCGAGCCGGATATCTCGACCATCAAAACGGCAGCCGGGAGCATCGTCGAATTCCCCGTGGCCACCTACCCCTTCCGGGGCCGGAACCTTCCCATGGGGGGTGGAGGATACTTCCGTCTGCTGCCCGGCGTGGTGACACGTGCGGCCCTCTCGTCACTCGAAAAGAAAGGGCGCCATGCTTCGATCTATCTGCACCCCTGGGAGTTTGACCCCAAACAGCCACGGCAGCCGGCGCCGCTTCTGAAACGATTCCGCCACTATGTCGGGCTGAAACGGACCCTGCCGCGAATGGAGCGTCTGCTGGAACGCTTCCGATTTGGAACCATGGCGGAGGTTCTGAGGGAGTCCGGGCACTTGAGCTAAGGTGTGCCGCCTGCACGCAGGGAGGTGGTGCCCCAGGCGTGCCCCAGGCGTGCCCTAGAACGCCTTGAGTTGGTGGAAATCATTCGTTGGCTAGGCGAAATGTCCCAGAGACGGATCCGAACAAGTGAACAATCCGGAGGGCAAGTGACCCCAGGTATATTTCCGGTCGCACGGCCACGGTTGTTTCCGTAGGCTCCGGATTCCTTGGTTTTCCCGTCATGAGTCTTAGAGAACACTCTGCCCCCAATTCCGAGTCGGCTTCCCTTGAGAGTGCTCCTTCCACTGAATTGGAAGGGGTGCGCGAAAGCCTGAGTGGGTACCGTGGTCGTCCCCTAGCGGAGCTCCTTGAGGGTCGTTACCGCGTGCGTTTTGCTGGGAACGCAGGGGACCTGGAGCGCGTTCTTCGCCTGCGCTTCGAGGTGTTCAACCTTGAGATGAACGAGGGCCTGCAGGCGTCCTATGGCCTGGGCTTGGACTTGGACGCATTCGATATGGTGTGCGACCATCTCATGGTGGAAGAGACCCTCACCGGTCGCTTAGTGGGGACCTACCGGTTGCAGCTGGCTTCTGAGAAAGCAGACGGTTTGGGGCTCTACTGCGCCCAGGAGTACGACCTCTCCACCCTGCCCCCGGATGTGATCAACCAGTCGGTGGAGTTGGGGCGTGCCTGTGTGGCGCCGGCGGATCGGAACGGGCACGCGTTGTTCGCCCTGTGGCGCGGATTGGCTGCCTATGCGCAATGGACCAAGCGCCGCTACTTCTTTGGATGCTGTTCATTGACCTCCCAGGACAAGGCTGAAGGTCGAGCGTTCGAACGCTTTCTCGTACGCAAGGGGCACATGCGCGAGGACATCCACGTGGAGCCCTGGGAAGCTCTCGCCTGTGGAGACGCAGGGCAGGCGCTTGTTGAAGAGCCCGCCCCGAAGGTGCCGACTCTCTTCGCAAGCTACCTGCGCTTTGGCGCCATGGTTTGCAGTTCGGCCGCCATCGACCGCGAGTTTAAGACCATCGACTTCCTCGTGCTGTTCGATCGCCAATCCCTGAGTATGCGCGTGCGCCGCTTGATCTTTTCAGGAATCCCAGAGCACGATGCGACGGGCGGCTATGGGAACTCTTCGAGTTCTGATTCGGTGAGCAACGGCCCCCCGAGCGTGGTCTAGGGCAATCCGCCGTGCGGCACCTGCGACGATTCCTGCGCCTGATTGTTTTCGGGATCCTGACGCCGGGAGCGGAGCTTCTGTGGCTCTTGGGTTGGATTCCAGCCCGCCTCCTCGGCCGTGCTGAGGCCTGGCGTGGGTACATCTTCAGTTCGTGGGCTCGTCTGATCCTGCGGCTCTTCGGCGTGTCCCTGGAACTGCGCGGGCCGATCCCCCGTGGGCCGGGCCTGGTTGTGTCGAATCACCTTTCCTACCTGGATGTGATCGTCCTCGCGTCGGTGATGCCATGTGCCTTCGTGGCCAAGCGCGAGGTGCGCTCCTGGCCGATCCTAGGTGCTCTGGCAGCCACGATGGGGACCATCTTCGTGGACCGCGAACGCAATCGTGATCTCCTGCGGGTGACGACCCTGCTGCAGGAGCGCATCGCCGCTGGACAGATGGTGGTGGTCTTCCCAGAGGGGACAAGCAGCTCAGGGGCCGAAGTTCTGCCCTTCCGCCCATCACTACTGGATCCCTTCGCTCGATTGGAACTGCCCGTTCGCTATGCTGCGCTCAGGTACGAGACCACTGGCGGGGATCCGCCTGCGGCGAACAAAGTGGCCTGGTGGGGGGATATGAAATTCCCCTCGCACTTCCTAGGGCTGCTCGGATTGTCACGGATCAAAGCACGCCTTGTATTTGGCGAGGACGGCCTCGTGGACCCTGACCGGAAGCGCCTGGCTGCACGGCTTGAGGAAGCTGTGTCCCGGAACTTCGAACCGATGAACGCCTAAATGTTCCAGTACCCCCTGCCTGACCACTTCCCCAGCGAGTGCCCCGCTCTGATTCAGGCGTTGTGTGAAGTCCTAGGCCAAGGGGTCGACTCGGCTTGGACGAGATCTTCCCTGGGGTGTGAACTGCTATTTGTCTTGAGCGACACCATTCACCACTATGCCCTGATGGCCATGTCCGTTCGGCATTCAAGCGTCGAACCGGGACCGCAGTCTGGCGTTGCGCCGTCGACCCTGCGCTACTGGGATCGGACCGGGCAGGGCGTTGATTCCAGAGGCACTGAATCCATGGGCGCGGACTTTGGCCTACGAGCCTAGGCCGCCGGTCAAATACGAGAGGTAGAGCGGGCGTGTGCACAGCGAGTTGGTTTGAAAAGGAAGGGGGCTTTGAGCTCTTCTTCAATCGGGATGAGCGCAGGACTCGCCTGCGCGCAGATCCCCCGCGCCTGCAGAGCATCGGCGGTGCTATGCTCATCGCACCAACGGATGGGGACGCCGGTGGGACTTGGATTGCAGTCAATGAGCATGGCCTGGCCCTAGCCCTGCTCAACCTCTGGCAGAGCGATGGACAGCTGCCCCCGGACGGCTTCCGATCCCGCGGATTGTTGGTGCGCGACTTAGCTTCTTGCACGGATGGCAAGAGCGTGCACGAACGGCTAGCCGTGTCTGGGGATGAAGTCTACCGCGGCTATACGCTCTTGGTCCTGGAGCCTGGGCGGGCGCCCCTTGGACTGCGCTGGGATGAGACGAAGCTCGCCAAGTTCGAGCCGCGTGCCCCCTTGGTTTCGAGTTCGGTTGACTTCGAGTTGGCGAAGCAGCACAGGCGCGTGAGTTATGGGCGTTTGGAATCCAGCGCAGCGAATCGGCGGGAGAACTATGAGGCCTTTCACCGCAGCAAGGAGCCAATGCCCGGCGCTTTAGCCGTGTGCATGCAGCGTGAAGACGCCTGCACCGTTTCCGCCAGTCACGTCGATGTGACGGCGGGGGAAGTGCGCTTCCGCTACGCGGATGGTTCACCTGACATAACTCCCTTCGGGGAGGCACTGGTGCTTGGACGAACGGGACCTCTGTCGCCGGCAAACACTTCCCTATGAGTTCAATCGACTCCCACGGCGCGAGCAAGGTGAAGCGCTTCCCGAGATTGCGCCGACTCGCAGGCGGACTGGCCTTGATTTGGCTCGTGCTCCTGATCGCTTCGCACTTCAGGCGACTGTCTTCTCCCTGGGAACCGACGTTTGGGGAGGGGGAGAGGACGGTGCTTGTTCCCTGGGATAGTGGCCCCGAGACAGGGGCGCTTGAGCGACCTGACGTGCGCATCGCCCTGCGGGACATCGGTGACGCAGCGGACCCCGTGCCGGTTGTGTTGCTCCATGGCAGTCCGGGCTCCGGGAGCAACTTCCGGCGCTTGGCCCAGCTCCTGCCGCCGGAGCGTCGCTTGCTCCTGGTTGATCTACCGGGCTTTGGTGCTTCGGAACTCGAACTGCCGGACTATTCCATCCGCACCCATGCTCGCTTGCTTCGGAATCTCCTGGATGAGCTGGGGGTGTCATCGGCGCACATCGTTGGATACAGCATGGGCGGGGGGGTGGCCCTGGAACTCTGCCAGCTGGAGGCGAAGCGCGTCGCTTCCCTGACGCTCCTTTCTTCCATTGGTGTGCAGGAACTGGAGCTCTTTGGCGACTACGGAGTGAACCACGCAATCCACGGGGCGCAGGTCCTGGGACTGTGGCTTGCCCACGAATTGATGCCGCACTTCGGGGCCTTCGATGGCGGCATGCTGTCGGTGCAATATGCGCGCAACTTCTTTGACAGTGATCAGCGCCCCCTGCGCGAGGCCTTGCTCGAGTGGCGGGGGCCCACTCTGATTCTGCACGGTCGGAAGGATTCCTTGGCGCCCTTCGGAGTTGCCCAGGAATCGGCGCGCTTGGTGCCCCAGGCACAGCTTGTGCCCTTCGACTCTGGACACATGCTGGTCTTTAGCGAGCCGGAACTCCTGGCCGATCCATTGGGGGCGTTCTGGAGTCGTGTGGAGTCTGGGCAAGCACTTCTGCGCGAGGGTAGCGCTCCCGAACTATTGGCTCGCTCTCGGGCCCCCTTCGATCCCAGTTCGATCCCGCCCCTGGCAGGTATCGGCCTCCTGGTCTTCGTGCTTATTGCGGGGCTCTCGACCCTGGTCAGCGAAGACCTCACCTGCGTCGCCGTCGGCGCTCTCGTGGGCCAAGGCCGTGTGGGCCTTGCTGTGGGAGCATTGGCGTGCTTCCTTGGCATCTATATCGGCGACCTGTTGCTCTTCCTGGCTGGGCGTTTCTTTGGTCGGCGTGCGGTCCATCGCGCGCCCCTGAAGTGGTTCCTTTCGGAAGCGCGCGTGGAGCGCAGCTCGGTCTGGTTCCAGAGCAAAGGAGCCGCGGTGATTTTCCTTTCGCGCTTCTTGCCCGGTGCACGCTTGCCGACGTACTTCGCGGCTGGAATGTTGCGTACCCGCTTCCTGTCCTTTGCTCTTTGGTTCGCGATCGCCGCGGGACTGTGGACGCCGGTGGTCGTCTGGCTGTCGAGCCTGCTCTCCGGGAGCCTTGCGGAACGCGTGGAGTTCCTGCGCAACAACGGATTCTTGGGCCTGGTGCTGACCGTCAGCATCGGTGTCTTGTCGATGAAGGTGCTTGTGCCTATGACCTCGCACAAGGGGCGGCGCATGCTGTTAGGTGCTTGGCGGAGGAAAACTCGTTGGGAGTACTGGCCCCCCTGGTTGGTCTATCCGCCGGTCGTAGTGGCAGCGCTGTTCGAAGGGCTAAGGCAAGGTCGCCTGCTCGCCTTCACCGCATCGAACCCCGGCATCGCACACGCCGGCTTCGTGGGGGAGTCCAAGGTTGAAATCCTGCGGGCTTTTGCCGGGGCAGGCGACCGTCTACCGCCCTGGGAACATCTAGTCCTAGGATCAAGTGAGTCGACCATTGCAGCTGCCTTGGCGCGTTTGCAGGGAAGCGCCGGGCAAACCTGGCCGGTGATCGTGAAGCCCGACGTGGGGCAGCGCGGAGACGGAGTTACCCTCACCCATTCGGAGGCGGAAGTCCTGGAGGCAGTGGCTGGCCTATCTTGTGATTCGATTCTCCAGGCCTATGTGCCCGGCCACGAGTACGGACTTTTCTGGGCTCGCAATCCTGAGGATCCAGAGGGCAGCTTGATCAGCGTCGTGGACAAGCGCTTGCCCTTCGTCAAGGGCGATGGTGTTCGCAACCTAGAGGAGCTGATTCTGGACGACGAGCGGGCCGTGGCAATGGCTCCCTTCTTTCTGGACCGCAATGCTTCCCGCCTTGGCACGGTCCCCGCCGATGGTGAGGAAGTCTCCATCGGCGACCTTGGGACCCACTGCAAGGGGGCGTTGTTCTTGGACGGCAATCATCTGGTGACGCCGGAGTTGACCCGGGCCGTGGCCGAGGTGGCGGAAGCCTTCAGCGACGAGCGCTGGGATAGCACGCTGGGTTTTGCCTTCGGTCGCCTGGATGTGCGCGCCCTGGGCGAAGAGGAATTGCGGGCCGGTAGGTTCGGCATCATCGAAGTGAACGGGGTGACCTCCGAGGCGGCTCACGTGTATGACCCGCGTCACGGAGTTACGGTTGGCTGGCGGACCCTGGCCGCCCAGTGGCGCATGGCCCAACGTATCGGTGCCGCCCAGGCCCGGGCCGGTGCACCTGTTAGCACCACAGGGGACCTCCTGAATGCAGTTTTGAGCTGGCGTAGGACCCTGGCGGGGGCATACAGCGGGCGCGGCACCGGGAAAGCCTGAGTCCCGCGCCTCGATTGTCGCGAGATCACCGGGAGAGTGCTGGCGATTCCGGGCTAGAATAGGGATCAAGCGCGGTTCACCTGGGGCCAACCGACCCCAGGGTCGACCCAGAGTCGACCCTGCGCCGACCCAGCGCCGGCCCTGCGGCGAGTGAATTGCCGCTCTGTCCTTCACTGCCCATTCCCATGTATTTCCTCGCACTCCCTGGACCCCCTGAACTGCTGGTCATTGCCGGCATCCTCGTGCTCATCTTTGGGGCACGGAAGCTGCCCGAGCTGGCCCGTGCCATGGGGAGCAGCGTTACCCAATTCAAGAAAGGCCTGAAGGACGAGCCCGCGCTCCTGGAGGAGAACGGTGATTCCCCCGAAGGTGGAGAGTCTAAGTCGGGGGCGGAATCCAAGTCCGCCGCCGCATCAAGGCCTCTGGAATAGGACGACGGTTTCACTGTGGGTAAGCGCACGACTCAGGTCCCGGGCAGGGGACAATCTGTGGACGTGGTGACTGAGCCCCAAGGTGAAGCCCAGGATGGAGCCCAGAGTGGAGCTCTGGAGGCGCCGCTCGGCAGCCTGGAGAAACTGGTTGGTCTGGTGCTCTGCGGCGGAAAGAGCCAGCGCATGGGGGAAGACAAGGCGCAGCTCGATTTTGAAGGGGACACCCTCCTGGAACGCGCCTGCGGATTCCTGGAACGGGACACCCTTGAGGTCGTGCTCTCCACGGGAAAGGCACCGCGCGGGGATTCAAGTCGGCGCCAGGTCGCGGACCTGCGCTCCGATGCCGGGCCCCTGGCGGGCCTGGAGGCTGGGCTGTCAGATATCTCGGAGCGCTACGGCGCGGCCTGGGTTCTGGTCTTGGCCTGTGACATGCCGCGGGCGGAGCGCGACCTTTTTGATCACCTCCTGGCGGCGGCACAGTTGATCGGCGCGGACGCCGCAATGTTCTCCTCGGATGCCGGTGACGAACCGCTCTTTGCGGTCTATCACACGCGCTTGCTACCGGCGATCACCGCCGCTCTAGACGCTGGCAGGCGTAGGATGAATTCCTTCCACGACCAGGACTTTCGTCCAGCTTTAGGCGCAGTGGACTCTCCGGCCCTTGACAAGGACGAACCCAAAGGCGATCAAGCCCTTGGAGATGCGGCTCGCTTGCCCCAAATAGTTCGCCTCGGGATGCCCTCGGCGGCACCCCTTTGCAACATCAACACTCCATTGGAACTGACCCAGGCTCGGGCCGCATTCAAGGCGGATAACGAGCAAGCGGGCGCTTCGAAGAACGAGATGCAACCATGACCAGCCGGCCGAACCCCGACCGAGCACGCCTGTTGTCCCTGCTGGACCCCGTCGAAGGAGGGTTGCAGCGGATGCGCGTCGTGTTAGCGGAACAGCTTTCCGAGGACTCGCCCGCCGTGGCCGACATGGTCTCCCATGTGGCCCGTTTCCAGGGCAAGCAATTGCGGGCTGCCCTGGTCTTGCTTGTGGGCGATGCCACGGGGAATACGACCGATGAGCACGCTGCGGTGGCGGCGGTCGTCGAGCTAATTCACCTGGCGACACTGGTGCATGACGACATCCTTGATGGTGCGGAAGTGCGCCGTCGGGTGGCCTGCGTGAACCAGCGCTGGGACAACCAGATCGCGGTGCTGCTGGGGGACTTCCTCTATGCTCGCGCCTTTGCCCGCTCGACCGTCCTTTCCTCCCGGCTCTGCAGCGTTCTTCTGTCGGAGACCACGCGCACCCTTTGCGTGGGGGAGATCGAGCAGGCCGCGCGGCGCTACGACTTCGAAATGAGCCAAGAGGCATACGAGAAGATCGCAGGGGCCAAGACAGGCAGCCTGTATGCCGCAGCCTGCGAATTGGGGGCACGTTATCCCGGTGGCAACGAGGAGCTCGGCGCACGCATGGCTCGCATGGGCCACATCTTCGGCCTGGCCTTCCAAATCGTTGACGACTGCCTCGATGTGATGGGGTCCCAGGACATTGTTGGGAAGACCATCGGCACGGATGTGGAGGATGGCAAGGTGACCCTGCCCGTGTTGCATGTCTACGCAGCGGCAGACGAGGCGACGCGCGCGGTGATCCGGGACACCTACACCATGCCGGGCATCGAAAATCGGGCGAAGGTGCTGCGCGAGCGTATCGACCTCAACCCCGGGATCGAATACGCCATGGGGCGAGCGCACCAGTTGATTCAGGAGGCCGAGGAGATCATCCTGGCACTCCCGCCCTCGCCGGCACGGGCTTCCCTAGAGGGGATCCTGGACTTCGTGCTCGCACGCAGTTTCTAAGGCAACTTGCCCCTTGATTGGAGGCAGCAAGGCCTAGCCCTTCCCAGTGTCAGAGAGGCAGCACCAGAGTTGCACACCAGAGTCGATGACGAACACAGACGCAGTAAAAGGCAGCACGATGACGGCTCAGATTTTGGATGGCAAGGCCACGGCCAAGGCGGTCCGCGGGGAAGTTGCAGGCAGGGTAGCTAGCTTGCGCGCTGCTGGTGTTGCGCCAGGGCTGGCAGTTGTCCTCGTCGGTGATGATGCCGCCTCGCTGGTCTACGTGCGTAACAAGGATCGGGCTGGAACCGAAGTTGGCCTCGAGGTGCAAACCGTGCGCCTACCCGCAAATGCTTCCCAAGCGGAACTCATGGCCGTTGTCGATGGACTGAATCGCGACGATTCGGTCCATGGCATCCTGGTGCAACTGCCCCTCCCGAAGGGGCTCGACTCTGCGCCGGTCCTGCGCCTCCTTGATCCCGCGAAGGACGTCGATGGGCTGCACCCAGAGAATGTGGCGCGACTTTGGCGCGGGGAAGAGGGTCTTGTGCCCTGCACCCCCGCCGGGTGCATCGAAATCCTGGACCGCCATGGGATCGCGATCGAGGGGCAGCGTGCCGTGGTCATCGGCCGCTCCCAGTTGGTCGGTAAGCCGCTGGCAGCCCTGCTCCTGGCCCGTAACGCGACGGTTACCCTGGCCCATTCCAAGACCCGAGACCTGCCCGGGCTCTGCCGCGAGGCCGACATTTTGGTGGCGGCCGTGGGCCGGGCCGAAATGGTTCGCGGGGACTGGATTCGCCCCGGAGCGGCCGTTTTGGATGTTGGAATCAACCGCACGGAATCCGGTTCCCTGGTTGGTGACGTGGCCTTCGAAGAAGCCCGCGAGAAGGCAGGGGCGATCACTCCAGTCCCGGGCGGGATTGGTCCGATGACGATTGCGATGCTGCTCTCGAATACGGTCCTGGCGGCTGCCCGGGCAAACGGCATTGATTTGGGCGCCCAATCGCCTACGGAACACTGATGACGGACACTTGGCAAGATCCCCCGGAGTACCGGGACGGCGGTAGAGGCGGCGGGATGGCGATGCCCTCCCTGACGCCGATGGTGAAGCGTCTAATGGTCGCGAACGCTGCGGTGTTCCTTGTGACCTTCGTGCTGTTCTTGATCAACCGTCAGACCTGGGAAGGTCACCGCGGGATTGCGACTCTCTTCGGGATTCACCCGGGGCTCTGGCGCGACTGGGCGCCCTTCCCTCCGATCTGGCAGATCTTTACCTGGGGCTTCCTGCATAGCTTCAGCACCCCGATGCACATCCTGGGGAACATGCTCGGGCTGTTCTTCTTCGGGACCATGCTCGAGGGCATGTTCGGCGGGCGCCGAGTCTTGTCCCTCTATGTGACGGCTCTCCTGGTCTCTGGACTTGCGACGCTCGTGGCAGGACTGGTCACCAACTCGAATGTGCCAACCCTGGGGGCCTCCGGCGCGATTCTTGCACTTATCGTTGCTGCGGCGACCCTGCGGCCAAAGGCGCAGGTCATCTTCATCATGTTCCCGATGACCCTGCGGACCCTGGCGCTGATTGTGGTCGGGATTGACGCCTTCTACATGCTCTTGCAAATCTCCGGGGCCGGCGGTGGTGGCAATGTCGCCCGCCTAGCGCACTTGACAGGGGCTGCATGGGGTTTCGTGGCGGTCAAGCGCGGGTGGATATGGAAAGACCCGGTCGAGTCCTATGGCAACTGGAAGGAGGGGCGGGCCGAGATCCGCGAGGTTGAGGACACGGCCGATGTGGATCGACTCCTGGAGAAGATCCACAAGGAGGGCATCGGGTCCCTAAACAGCTCGGAAAAGGCGACCCTCAAGCGTGCCTCGAAGAAGGTCTAGGGCGGGTACATAGTAGGCCACAGGGCCCAGAAATCCGGCTGATGGGGCGGATTGCCGTGTGGGCCTGGGCTATGGTTTCCGCAGCCTGTGGAATGGGGGCTAAGATAGCCCGCGTCCATCCGAATCGCCGTTGGGCAATGGGACCACGGCCCCCAGCTTGCCCCTCCACCGAAATGCGCACGATGAAGCTCCTCCTGTCTACGTTTGTTGTCCTATTCGCTGGTCTGCCTGCCATGACTGCTGCGGAAGGCGAAATGCTTTCCCCAGTGCAGGACTCCCAAGCGGTGTCCTCAGCCAGCTCCAGAGCCGAACACTCCGTTCAAAGTGGGGTACAGGACTTCCGTGCGAAGTTCAGGACCGCCTTAGACGCACAGGCCACCAAGGCAATGGAATCCCTGGTGCGCAAGCGCAAGGACGACGCGATCCAGGCCATCATGACAGTCTGTGTGGCTATTGCGGAAACTCCGACGAAGCGTTTCGACGAGGAGATCCAGGCGCTTCGCAAGGCTTGGCGGGCGACACACAACACGGACTTCGCGGACCGGCAGTACGAGTACTTCTCACTTCTAAACCCCTCCTTCAAGCGCACGCGGCGCGATCTGCAGAACGACTACACGCGGGCCTACAGCTCCTATGAGTTGGCTCGCAAGGACAAGGACGCGGTGCGCTACGCGGAGGTGGCTGACAAGCTGACCGATATCGCAAAGGCTTTTGAGCAGGTCGGTGATAACTATTTGGCGTCCCTGTCCTGGTACTTTGTGGCGTCGGCTGTGGACACCTCGGCGCGGGGGGAGGACGCGGAGTTATTCCGGGCCTGTGCGGCCTACATCCGTTCCTTTGAGACCCGGGACAAGGCTGGTTTGCGGGACGCCAACTACACCTGGGCAAAGGATCGAGCGGATGATCTCTTGGCTGCGGGCTACGGTGATCCCGAGGGGGCTGGTCGTAACCCCGGCAAACCTGGAACTCCCGGTGTGTCGGCAGGTCCAGGTGCCGCTGAGCCTGCGCCGCCGATCATTCTGCAGCCGACCTTCGAGATCTTCGAAGACCTGAGCGCAGTGCGCCGGCCGAACTTCTCCTTGGATGACCTCTATCAGGTCTGGCAACAGATCGGGCTCAAGGAAGTCGGGTCCACAGCCAAGCTAGCGACCTTTGAAGAGTCACCGACTTTCATGCGACTCGGCGCGACGAAGATCGGTGTCGATTGGGACAACGATGGGGAAGCCGACGCCGAAGTCTCGATGACCGGAAGTGTCACGCCTCTTCAATTTACAGTCGGGGAAGGCGATAACGCCCGCGAAATGGCCCTGTTACTCAACGTTGGTCTGCAGGATGACACCTTCCATGGTTTCCGCCAAGACCTCGGCCCCAGCGACGGATACATGGGGGTCTTCTTTGCGCCCGCGGGTTCAATGGTCGTGGATTTGGCGGGAACATCCCTGCGAATCTTCGACGGCAACGTAGACGGCATCTACGGAAGCCTGGGGGAGGCGGTGAAGAGTTGGCAGTACGCTGGTTGCCGCAAGGATAGTTATCAACCGGACCTGGATTCCATCCAGATCGGCAACTCCAAGCATGCGGTGCCCTTCAGCGAGATGATCCAGGTCGATGGCAACTGGTACAGCCTGCAGGTTGAACTAAACGGCAATCGTATCTCCGCACAACCGGTGGCTAATGTTCCGACGGGTACGGTCAAGCTCAAGATGAAGGGAGTGAGTGCCGACTTCTTGGTCCTGAGCGGAATCGGAAGCCTAGAGAACCTCTACTTCGACGTGATGGCCAACGGTGCCAAGGGAGTTGAAGTTCCCGCTGGGACCTACGCGCTCTTCTCGGGTCAGGTCAGCAAGGGCAAGCGCCAACAGACGATGAAGGCTCTGATTCTCCCGGGCTCGGGCATGAACAACTTCACCGTAGCGGAAGGTGAGACGCTGACGATTGAGTTCGGTGCTCCCTTTGGATTCGACTTCGGCATTTCCCAGAACGATGACACTGTCACTATCGACGAGGATTCAGTGATCATCACGGGCAAGGGTGGCGAGACTTATCAACGCCTTTGGAACTGTGTTCCCCTGGTCGACGTACTCGTTCGCCAGGCAGGCGCCCGCAAGGGTGTCGATGTCGGCACCCTACGCCCGTCGCAGTCCCGTGAAGAGATCACCGCGAACGGCTGGGTTTCGGCCTGGTTCCCCATCAGTCGCGAACTCGACAAGGGCAAGATGAGCGGTGATGAAGTCGAAGTGCAGCTCTTCCAGAAGAAGAATAAGCTCTTCGGCAAAATCGAATCCGCCTGGCTCTAGCAGTCCGTTGAAAAACAGCAGCTTCTCGGTTGGTCTCCACAAATTGCCTGGCAAGGCATCGGGTTCTCCGCGTAGCTGTACCTACACGGGTGGTTCCGACAACGCAGCCAGGCGATTTGTGGGGGCCGAGCGAGGAGTTGCTGTTTTTCAACGGGCTGCTAGCGGCCCATTCAATAACAGCGCTTCCTCGCTCGGCCCCCACGCATCGCCTAGCTGCGTTACTAGAACCCCCGAATAGCGTTCACTATGCGGGAAACCTGGTGCCTTGCCAGACGATCCGTGACAGCCAACCCAGAGCGCGCTGTTTTTCAACGGGCTGCTAGGGTCCGCCTGGCGGTTCCTGCGCCGGCACGCCCAGCCCACAAACTTATTGGTCCCGGTGTACGTAGCACCGGGGCTTTCCCATCCGTCAGCCCTTTGGGCGACACACTGTAGGCGGCCAGCGGGCCGCGACTAGGAGCCGATCTTGCTCGATCTGAAGACCATTCGGGACAATCCCGACCTCGTGAAGAGCGGTGCCGCCAAGAAGCGTATCGCGGTGGACATCGACCGTTTGCTCGAACTTGATACAGAGCGGCGAGGCGTGGGGCAGCGCGTGGACGAGCTACGCTCTCAGCAGAAGTCCGCCGGCAAGGCGATCGCGAAGGCCACGCCGGAGGAACGCGCTAAGCTCCTGGAGGAGCAGAAGACTCTCAAGGTGGAGTTGAAGGCCCTAGAGGAACGCGTTGGTGTGGTGGAGACCGAGCTGCACGAGCTGCATATCCAGGTCCCCAACATCCCCGACGAAGCGGTACCCGAGGGCAAGAGCGACCAGGACAACGTCGAGCTGCGCAAGATGGGGACACCGCCGGTGTTTGACTTCGAACCTCTGGACCACATCGATATCGGAACGCGCCAGGGATGGCTCGATATCGAAGCGGGCGCGCGCCTGGCGGGGAGCCGGAACTTCGTCCTCCTCGGTGACATGGCTCTGCTTGAGCGCGCCATCATGTGCTTCTGCATGGACCACATGTTGGCCAAGGGGTTCGAGCTGTTGCACGTGCCCATGTTGGTTCGTCGAGAGCCGCTTCTGGGCACGGGGTATTTTCCCGGTGGCGAGGACCAGACCTATCGCACGGACGACCGTGACGATCTCTATCTGGCCGGCACCTCAGAAGTTCCGATCACGGCGTTACACGCGGGATCGATCCTTTCCCACGAGGACCTGCCGAAGCGCTATGTGGCCCAGACCACCTGCTATCGCCGCGAGGCGGGCACCTACGGCAAGGACACGCGCGGGATCTATCGCGTGCACCAGTTCCAGAAAATCGAACAGGTCGTGATCGACGTGGCCGAAATCGACCGCTCCATCGAGCATCACGCGGCAATCCTGCAGAACTCCGAAGAGGTGTTGCAGGCCTTCGATTTGCCCTATCGCGTCGTCAATGTCTGCGGCGGCGACCTGGGCGTGCCCCACGTGCAGAAGTTCGATATCGAAACCTGGATGCCGGGCCGCGATGGCTATGGGGAAACCCACAGTGCCTCGCGCTTCTATGACTATCAGTCCCGTCGCTTGGACCTGCGCTACCGCGGGGAGGATGGGAAGGTGCGCCACTGCCACACCCTGAACAATACCGTTGCGGCGAGTACGCGCATCCTGATCGCCCTGCTGGAGAACCACCAAGTCGCGGACGGACGCGTCAAGGTTCCTGAGGCGTTGCAAAGCTACATGGGCGGTCGCGATCTCATCGGGCGCGACATCCGCGACCAATGAGGGGGAGCTTGGGCAATCTGCCGAAGGGGATGACTCCAGCGCGAGTTGCGTGGGGGGGCTTCCTGGCCTTGCTTTCCGCGGGTTCGTTTCTGAGCTGCGGCGGGGCAAAGGATCCCGTTGCAGTGGACGGCCCTAACGTCCTCCTGATCTCCCTGGACAGCACGCGACGCGATCTATTGTCGGTCTACGGCCACGAAGCGATCCATGCGCCGGGGACGCCGACCTCGCCGGAGCTTGATCGTCTTGCCTCCGAGGGCGTGCTCTTTGAGGAGGCCTACTCAACCACTTCCTGGACCCTGCCCTCCCATTGGTCCTTGATGACCGGAGAGCCCGAACTCGTGCACGCGGTGGACCTGGATCACCACCGGCCGAGCCCGGGCTTGGTTCCGATCGCTGAGAGTCTTTCGAAGGCTGGCTATCGAACGGCGGGATTCTTCACGGGGCCCTACCTGGAGCCGCAGTTCGGATTTGACCGAGGCTTTGATCGCTATGAAGCCTGCTACGGTGAAGCCCTGACTTCGGCCTCGGAGCGGGCAGCGGAGATGCGTCGCCGAATGGACGCCGCAATAGGAACTGGCGACAGGAACCGCGTCACGCAGGCCAGGGGGCAACAGGTGGCCGCAGAGACCGCACTTCAGAGGGAGTCCCACGGCGATGTCAGCACGGATGTGGTTGTAGGGCGTGTTATTGAGGAACTGGAGCGCGGAGCAACGGCGGAGCAACCCTTCTTTGTGTTTGCGCACCTCTTTGATCCGCACTTCGATCACGTGGCGCCGGAGCCCTATGGTTCGCGATTCGACCCGGATTTTGAGGGTGCGAGCCCCGGGCTCTGGGATGATTTCATGCAGAACCAGGCCCTCAGTGTTCCGAATCCCAGCGGTGACTTTGGCGAGCGGACGCAGGTTGTTGACCAGCGCGGTCTCGAGAACATCTGGGCTGGCTACGAAGGCGAGTTGGCCTGGACCGATGCCGGTGTGGGGAGGATCCTGGCGCGACTGGAGGAGCTGGGCTTGGCTGAGGACACCCTGGTCATCGTCGTGGCAGACCACGGCGATGAGTTCTTCGAACACCGGGGCCTGGGGCATCGGCGGACGCTATACGAGGAAGTGGTGGCTGTGCCGATGATGATGCGCCTGCCCGGTGTGCTACCCGCCGGTGCCCGGGTGCCGGGGACCGCCTCCTTGGTGCAGGTCGTGCCGACGATCCTAGACGTGCTCGGACTTGGGCGTGAGCGGGATGCTTCGCGCCCCTGGGGCTCGCTCCTCGCTCGCATGCGGGCATCTACAAATGAAGCTGAGGGTTCGGCGGAGGAGGTTCCTGGCGAGCCCGTGCTCGGTCGCTTCGTTCAGCTCGTCCCCGCGGCCCTGACCCTGCGCGGCGAGGACGGTCAGGCGACCGCACAGGTCGAGGTTCGACAGGTGCGACTGCTGGAGACTTGGCGCGATGGGGACCTCAAGATTCTGCGGCGCGTCCTATGGATCGAAGCGGTAGCCGGCGCAACTCCAGCCCAGTCTGCACAGGTGCGCGCCACCCGCGGTCGCGAGGTGAGACAGGAGGAGTTGCTCTGGATCGACCTGGTGGAACACCCGGGCGAGCCCATTGAGCGCTACTCGAGGGACTTTAGTGATCCGGGCGCCGACGCCGCCTTCAGGCGCTACCAGAATGCCTACGGGCGGCTGCTGGCTAGGCGAGGACAGGCCGAGGTACAGACGAACGATGGGATGCGTTCGCAGTTGAATGGACTGGGCTACACTGACAGCGCCAGCTCAACTGCGGGCGATGCCTTCGGGAGCGAGGCCTTGACCTTGCCCGTTCCCGTACTGCCCTAAGGGGTGCCCGGGAGCCGAGCAGGCGACACCGGTAAGGCAGGTCGCTACCTGTCTCACTTAGCCGCCGAAACTACCACCGCCACCGCCACCGCCGAGATCGAAGGGCAGGCCTCCACCATCTCCTCTTCCGGCGCCACCATCGCCGCCACCAAGGTCTCCACCCGCATCAAGTCCGTCCGCGCCTGCCGGTCCTCCGACCTCTGTCGTATTGGGTGAGGCCGGTACGGGAATCGCGGGGACGGGTTGGACTTGGAATGCCAAGAGCAGGCTCTCCGGCAATCGAATCGTGCGCACATAGGTCATCTCGCGCACATCCCTGTTGCTGGTCTGATTGATCAGGCGAGGATTCAGCTCGAGCGTCAGGCTGATTTCAATCCGCAGGGGAAGTCCCTGGTGTTCCTCATCGCCGCCTTCCTCGCCCCATTCTTCAATGGGTTCGGCGTCGGGTCCGTCTTCGTCGTAGACCTGGATATCGAAGCCTTTGACGCGATCGTGGAGCAGGGTGAAGCTGCCTCCCTGCATGGCTTCTTCGTCGACTCCAAAGTCCTCGCGTCGATAGATTTCCAGGAAGTCATCGGAGTCCGGGGAGACCCGCAGCCGGTAACCGACCTCGTTGATGTCAGCGTGGCGGAAGTCCTCGCCCTCGTGGCGCCGGAAGGGGACCATGGAGTCGGTCGAGGCGACGAAGTCGAGCTTGTCCGCGTCTAGACCGGACAGCACTCGATTTTCGATACGCAGCAGATCATTAGGGTTCCGGTTGTAGATGAACATGGCGCGGATGTCGTGTTCGATCAGATCCAGGATCGCCGGTCCGACAAGCTGTCGTTCCTGCATGTTGTGGATCTGGTCGCGAATCTGTCGCGCGCGAGTCAGGATCTCTGTGATGGCAAGCATGATGCCGGCCATCAAAAGCAGGGTCAGCAGGATTTCCATCAGGGTGAATCCGGCGCGTCCGTGGCGGCGTCCGGCCAGTCCCGAGGGCTGATTGGAGTTGAGCCTGGTGGGCTGAACCATCACCTTGAATCCCCTCCGGAGGGGCTGTCTTCGTTGCCGTCTTCGCCTTCCTCGTCTTCATCCTCGCCGTAGACGAGCTTCCAGGTGATCCAGCGCTCTAGCACAATCGTGTTCGTCACATCAGGCATGCCGAGGGTGGGGAACATCACCTGGATTCGCACCACCTCATAGGGCTCCGCGATTTCCTCTTCGTCCTCGTCGCTGCCTCCAATCTCTTCGCTATCGGAGACCCCATCGCGATCAGAGTCTCTGTCTCGCGACCAGGAGTCAAAGCCGCTGTACTCGTTGTTGTCCAGGCCCTGGGGGGACATACGGAAGTCGTCCTCTTCGCCAAAGAGAACTTCGTACTCGAAGGACTCGTAGCCCTCTTCAGCATAGGTGCCCACGAGCTTGTCACCGGATTCTTGGACGTCTTCCCAGTAGAGGCCGGACTCGATCTGACTGAGGGTTTCAAGGGCTAGCTGACGGGCAATCTTGCGGTCGGTGGTGTAGAAGGCCGTCAGTCGAGCCTGGGCCAATCCCTGGAGGACGAAGATCAGCGTGATGCTCACGATCACAAGGGTCACCGCGACCTCGGCCAAGGTGAAGCCACTTTGCTCCCCGGGGCGGTTCTGATTCCTAGGAGGCTTGATCATCAGTCAAAGTCCCTGTCATCAACCAAGTTGCGCTTCCAGTAGCCTTCATGGAATCGCACATCGCCGGTCAGCGCCAAGACCTCAATCGTGTAGGTCTTGTCTGCACTCGTGTGCTCAAGAACGATCGTGTGGTGAGAAGTGGAACCCAGTGGGCTGAAGCGTACGTAGACCTCGCCATCAAAATACTCCTTGTCGTCGATCGTGACGGAAACGAGTTCGATGCCTCTATCCGCGAGATGCCTCAGGTCAGTGATGAGTCGCAATTCCTGGTCTGAGTGGGCCGGACCCCCGCCATCAGCGCGGTAGGGGGTGACGATCCAATAGCTGCTGGAATCAATGTCGTAGTGAATCTCGAATCTGCGCGAGCGAGCAATCGCTTCGTTGCGTGCCCCGTAGATCGTGTCCGTCAAAGCGCTGACGCCGGAGTTCAGCGCTTGGTCGGGGAGCATCTTTTGCCATGAGAACACGGCGATGCTCGACATCATGCCCATGATTACCACCACCACCAGGAGTTCAGCCAAGGTGAAACCGCTAGCCTGCGGCTGCTCTTTGCCGAGACCCTGGCCGCGCTTTGGAGTGGTGTTCGTGACGATCATTGTGGGTTCCCGGGGTCTTCCGCGGGTTAGCCGTCCACGTTACCGTCGATTACATCCTGGAGTGTGATGTCTCCGTCCTGGCCTTCACCTCCGGGGGCGCCATCTGCGCCATAGGTAAAGATACTCGGGAGGCTTTCTCCTGCACGGGGCTTCTCATACAGGAACTCGTTGCCCCAGGGATCCTTCGGGACTTGCGATTGCTGTAGGTAAGCCAATCCGTCCGAATCCCTCTCGACGAGTTGCTCAAGTGAGTCAGGCCAAGAGCCCTTGTCCCGTGCGTAGCTTTCGGCCGCAAACCTAAGGGCGCTAATGCTGGTCGCGGCAACACCCCTCTTCGCCTTAAAAAGGCTCTTCCAAACGTTCGGAAGTACAACCGTGGCGAGCAGGCCGATGATGACGATGACCACCATCAACTCGGCCAGGGAGAAACCCTCTTTACCGGAGCGGCGCTTGAGACGTGTAGTATTCATTGGTTCGTGTGTGTTGAGGCGCGGATCGAGGTCTGGGCTCCCCGGCGTGGGAGTCAGCGCCCGTATCCCTACGATAGGGGACTAGGAGAATTCCCTAGGGCTCTTAGATCGTGCCGATTTGAAGGATCGGAAGGACGATGGCCCAAACGATGAAGCCAACGACGACCGCCAGGCTGACGATCATCAGGGGCTCTAGGATGGTGGTGACACGCTCTGTGACGACTTCGATTTCCTCATCATAGGCGTCTGCAATACGATCGAGCATCTTTTCGAGTTCGCCGGACTGCTCGCCTACAGCGACCATATAGCCCACAACCGAGGGGAAGGCACCGCTCTGCTTTAGGGGGGTCGCAATATCGGTACCCTCGAGAATCCGTACTCGGATGTGCTCGGTGGCATCGGCGATGACGCGGTTGCCCACGACCTTGCGGGTGATTTCGAGGCTCTGGACCGCTGCAACGCCACTCTCAAGGAGCGTAGCAAGCGTGCGGGTGAAGCGCGCCACAGCCGACTTGCGTAGGAGCTCTCCAATGACGGGCATTTTCAACAGAGCGCGATCGATGGCGAGATGTCCCCGGTCGGTCTTGTAGATGCGCTCGATCGCATAGGAAAGCAGCCCAAAGAACAGCGCCAGGGCCCACCAGTAGTTCTTGAACACCGTGGAGACACCGATCAGAACCTGGGTAGGACCAGGCATCTCCTTGCCCGTGTCCCGGATCATGTCGGTGATCTTCGGCACGACCACGGTCATCAGGATGGCCACCACCAACATGCCGATCGTGATCATCATGGCGGGGTAGGTCAGTGCGGAAATGACCTTCCGTTGCAGGGCGCGCTGGCTCTGCAGGAAATCCGCCAGGCGGCTCAGGACACTGTCCACTTGGCCAGTCGCCTCCCCGGCCTTGACCATGTTCACGTAGAGGTTGCTAAAGAGCGACGGGTAGTCCGCGAGCGCATCGCCTAGGGAAACACCGGAGGTGATTCGCTCTCGGATTTCCCGAAAGATCGTCTCGATGCGACGTGATTCTGCCTGGTCGATAATCGCGTCCAGGGCCTCCGCCATCGGAATACCAGCGCCCAACAGCGTGCCCATTTGACGCGTGATCGCCGACACGATCTCAAGGTCTTTGCCCTTCGGCCCGGACGGCGTCGTCCGCATGTTCTGAAGTCGTTCCGAGATCGACGGCCCCTTGCCGGCAGCCCTGCTGCGCTTGGCTTGTTTCGAGCGTCGAGACTTGGACCCAGACTCACGCAGCTCGCTCACCAGCAAATGCTCTCGCCTCAACTGATTCCGAGCCGCGCGCGGAGTATCCGCATCAACGACCCCAGTCTTAGTCGCACCACCTGGTGCATAGGCCTTGTATTGATAAATCGGCACGAATCACACGCTGCAGACAGAAGCCAAGGGGATGAAAGAAGAATCGACCAACGACATCGAAGCCAATGGCTGAGACCCGGAAGAAGGGGACCCTTCAGTCCCCGATCCCCCAAGCCAAGTTCCCAGGGAAGCACAGTCCGGTTGCCTCGGCGCTGTCAGGCGTTTCGACAGAAGACTCAGGAGCAGCTGCGGCGCCGACTGGCGGCGGCCCGCCGGCGCTAGCATGGGATGTCTGGCGCCGCCCATTATCCCATGTCCATCTGCGTTACGCGCAGAATCTCATCGGGCGTGGTTTCCCTCGCCCGGACCTTGGATTGACCGTCCATGCGCAGGGTCAGCATGCCTTTCTCAATGGCGGTGCGCTTGATTCTCGTCGCACTGACACCCTCCATGATCTGAGTGCGAATGTCCTCGTCGATGGGCATGAATTCGTAGATGGCAGTCCGGCCGGAGTAGCCACTGTGGAAGCACTCGTCACAGCCTTCGCCGTATACGATCTCGCCGTCGAGCTCGTCGGCGGTGATGCCAATCTTGCGCAGCTTGACGTCCCACTCCGGCGTGATCGGGCGAGTCACCGTGCAGGTCTTGCAGACTGTCCGCACCAGTCGCTGGGCCACCACGAGGATGATTGAACTAGCCACCAGATAGGGCTCAACGCCCTGGTCAACCATCCGCGTGATGGTGCTGGCGGAGTCGTTCGTGTGGACCGTGGAGAAGACCAGGTGACCTGTCAGCGCAGCACGAATGGAAACCTCGGCGGTCTCCAGATCGCGAATCTCACCGACCATCATCACGTCCGGATCCTGGCGCAGGAAGGAGCGTAGGCCCTTGGAGAATGTTAGCCCCTTCTTGTTGTTGACCTGGACCTGGCTGACGCCGGGCAGGGAGTATTCGACCGGGTCTTCGATCGTCAGGACGTTCTTCTTCGTCACGTCGATTTGACTGACGCAGGCGTAGAGCGTGGTCGACTTTCCCGATCCCGTGGGACCCGTCACCAGGACGATGCCGTGGCTGTAGTCGACGTAGCTGCTCAGTAGCTCCTTATTCGCATCCGTCAGGCCAATCTCGTCGAGGGTGTACACCTTGGCTGACTTGTCAAGCAGACGCATCACGATGCGCTCGCCATTGGTGGTCGGAACCGAACTGATCCGAACGTCGACTTCGCCGTCACCGATGCGGATTGTGGCGCGACCATCCTGGGGCAGGCGGCGCTCGGCGATGTCCATCTTGCCCATAACCTTAACCCGACTGACGATGGCGTCGTGGGCCTTGGCCGGGATGGAATCCATGTCGTAGAGGATGCCATCGATGCGGAAGCGGATCTGGGTGCGATCCGGGTAGGCGTGGAAGTGAATATCGGAAGCGCGCATCTTCAGCCCCTGGAACAGGAGCGTGTTGACCAGCTTGATAATCGGCGCCTTGTTCGAGACGTCCAGGACGTCTTCGGCGTCATCAAGCTTCTCGGCCAAGCCAGCGATGTCCGCGTCCTCTTCGATGCCCTCAAGGGCTTCATCAACGCCGTCGGCCTTGTGGCGATAGGCCCGGGCGATCAGTGTTGTGATCTCGATTCGCGGGGCCAAGACGGGCTCGATATCTCGACCCAGGAGCGCCGACAGGTCGTCCATGGGCTGGGCTTCCAGGGGCGTACAGGTGGCGACGCGTAGGACACCGTCGTCCTGTTCCCCAAGGGCAATCAAGTTGTAGTTGCGCGTGAACTGGACCGGGATCCGGTTCACGAAGTCCGTTGGCACGCGCACCCCGTCGAGCTTGGCCACGAATTCGTAGCCCAGGTGCTGGGCATAGGCCTCGAGCAACAGCTCCTCGGCCAGGTACTCCTTCTTGATGATGGCGCGGTCAAGGGAGTCCCCGGAGGTGGCGGCGATGCGTCGGCATTCCTCTAGGCGCACCCGGGTTAGGCCTTTTTCGATCAGGAGTTCAGCTAGGGCAGTCATCGTCGGCGGTGGGGCGGAGAAGGTGCGGCGACTAGGTCAAGCCGCGGGAAGTCAAAGACAGGTGAGCCCTGGAGCTCACCTGTGCTGATTTGGATCGGGGGCCGGGACTAGTGGCCGGACCCATCGGGGTCGATGCCTGTGGCTTCGACCGCCGGTTCCGCAGGGGTCTCTTCGACCTCTTCGGCTTCATCCCGCCCGGAGCGCAATCGTTCCTGAACTTCGTGGGGATCCAAGTCCCAGCGGCCGAGGTCAAGGCCTTCGCCGCGCTCGGGGCTTTGGTAGAGAGGCACCTGGAAGGGCTCGTAGATGTCCGCCGCCTCGTCCAGGCCGAAGCCCGGATCGACGATCTGCACACGGTCCATTCCGATGATCTTCGCTGCTTCGACCTTGGCTTCGTAGGAGAGCTCCGCCAGGTCGGCGAAATCCGCATCCCGCAGGATGTGCGGCGTCACGAAGAAATACAGGGTGGTGCGATTGTTCTGAGAGGCTTCGCGGCCGAAGAGCGCTCCGAGGAGCGGGATGCTGCGAATCCAAGGGATCCCCTGGCTGGTCTCGGTCGCGTTATCCGTGATGATTCCGCCGATGACCATCGTGTAGCCATCGGGGATGTTGACCGTTGTGCGAATCTCCCGCGTGATCCGCGGGGAGGGGATCGACGTGTTGCCCGAGTTCTGTCCCACGAAGGTCGAAACGACCAAGGAGAGTTCGAGGCGTAGGTATCGCGAGGCGGAGATCGAAGGAGAAATTTCGAGCGTGATGCCCGCCTCTTCGAAGTCGCGGAAGTTTTCCTGGGTCTGCCCGCCAACTCCACCGGATTGGGTGATGGTTGTCGTCGGCTGTTCGTCCAGCGTGATGACCCTGGCGTTGCCGTTGTTGTTGACGAGGACCGAGGGCACGTTCAGAACGTTGGCGCTTTCTTCGCTCTCAAGGGCCGAGACCAGGAAGGGGATGTTGACGTCGTCACCGGAGAGAATACCGCCGGTGATGCCCTGCCCGGCCAGGGGCACGCGCAGGTCTTGGATCCCATCTCCGTCGGAGTCCGTCAAGGTGGAGAGCCCGAAGTTAGTCAGGCCGAAGCCTCCGTCGCCAGTGACGTCGGCGAAGGCCCATTCGAAGCCGATGTCCCTGAAGTCAGTGCCGGTCAATTCGATCAGGGCCGTCTCAATCAGGACCTGGTCTTGGCGACGATCGAGGTGCTGAATCAGGTCCAAGACCTCTTCGTAGCGCGTCTTGTTGGCGGCGATCAGAAGGGCGTTGGCCGAGGGGTCCGGCACGACGATGACTTCGTTGGACGTCCGTGCGCTGCCGGTACCGCCGGCAGCACCGCCGCCAGCTCGACCGCCAACTCCGCCGTCACTCGTCAGGCGCTCGGCATCGGAAAGGAAGCGGTCAAGAACCTCAGCCAGATCGTCAGCGTTGACGTTCTGCAGGAGGTAGACATGGAAGTTGCGCTCGGGTTCGAGCACATCGACGTCTAGCTGAGCGATCAGATCCTGAATCAGGGGCATCTCGTCCTCGGAGGCCATGACCAGGAGCGAACTCGTGCGTCCGTCCACCAGGATCTTGGGCTCCACATCGCTGGAACCCAGGAGCCCTGCATTACCCCCAGCATCACCGGGGGTGTTGCGGCGGCCGGCGTTCTGATTGGAACTACTCTGGGCCTCAAGCAACTGTTCGATCAGGTCGGCGACATCCTGGGGGGCTGCATAGGCCAGGGGAATGACGGTGAAGACAGGTCTCTCCGCATCCACCGTGCGCGATTCCTGGTCCACCAGCTCGAGCAGCCGTGCCAGGGACACCACCTGACTTCCAAAGCCCTGGAGGATGACTGAGTTCATCCCCGCCGAGATCAGGTTTTGGGTGTTCGTGTCCGTCATCAAGCTGCGTAAGGACGTCGAGAGCTGACGCACGTCCGTGTTCGGCAGGTTGAGAACCGTGGTGATTAGAGTGGCGGGGGAGTCGGCGTACTCCTCCAGTTTGCGGGGGTCGACGTAGACCGCCTTGGAGCGTAGGCCGGATGCCCCGCGCCCATTGCTGAGGCTCTGGATCAGAATGACTTCAATGTGGGGCGGACCCACGGAGACACAGACGAATTCATTGATGAACATCTGGATCTGGAAGAAGTTGTAAAAGTCACTCTTCGGGACTCGCTTGCTCCCGAACATGATCACGTTGGCCTGCTGTAGCAGGAGTGCCGTATCCTTCGTGTAAGTGAAGTTGCGGCCCGTGGCCTCCTGGCAGAGCTTCACGAATTCCTCGAGGCTGAGGAGATCCTCGCCCTCTTCCGCGAAATTCAGGATGTAGGTGTCCCCATCATCTTGGATGGCAGGGACGGCCTCGTCCTGGCCATTTTGTGCGGAGAGCGTCGGGGCACTGGCAATCAGCAAGCCGGTGAGCAACGCGAGGAGGACCTTGGGCAGGGTCCGGGCTTGATCCCGGAGTTGGGCGAAACTGGCCTTCATGGGGTGCTTCAACGGCGTCAGGCGCTGAGCCATAGAGTATGGGTGGGTTGCGACGGCCCTGGGATCGACCGGGGTGGCCGGCCGGAGGAGTCGCATGAGCAGCGTCCCTGGGGGGAATCCCCAAAGAAACCTATCTCATTGATCTGTCAGTACTTGGAGCGTGCGGAATGCTCGATTCGGCGAACTGTAGGAAGGCCAAAGGCGCGAGTCAATCGCCGCAGACGTCCCAGGGGACGACCTGGGGGGGGTTCTTCTTCCCGCCGGATGGGGCTTACCTGGGATCCAGGTGGGGGGCGGATCGGAACTTGGTCCAGGTTCAAGGCTGAGATGCGACCCCGGTGGTCGTTGGACTGGGCGATTCCTAGCGCTATGGTCACGCCCTCAACAGTGCAGCCCCAACTCCCCTGGTCGGCGACAGCACGCTCCCTGGCCCGCTCTGAGAGTGTCCAGCGCGGGAGCGTGTCCTGAATGCTCCCTGGGGATACAAGCTTGGGCCACTCCAGGATGATTCTCCCTGGGCTGCGTTTCCGTAGCCCTTGTAGGCCCGTCAATCGCGTCCCATTTCGACCCGTGCACCGCTAACGCCCGCCGTGACTAAGAAGAAAGGCTTCATCAACTTCCTGCAGGAATTCTCGATCCCCTTGATCGCAGGAGTCCTGTCCGCACTCGTTTTCGCCAACATTAGCCCGGAGACCTACCACCACTTCGTGGACTTCATGCCCTTCAAGGATCTGAAGGTCTTCGGCCACGATTTCACCCTGCACTTCCTGGTGAACGACATCTTCATGGTCTTCTTCTTTGGCATTGCAGCCAAGGAGATCACCGAGTCGATCCTGCCGGGTGGAGCCTTGAACCCGATGAGTAAGGCGATCAACCCGCTCTTCGCCACCATTGGCGGAGTCGTCGGGCCCATCGCAGTATTCTTCATCTTGGTCAAGATCCTGGGGGGTATGGGCAGTTTCGGTGATGTGCCCATGAGCGAAGTCAACCGCGGTTGGGGTGTTCCCACCGCGACCGATATCGCCTTGGCTTGGCTCGTTGCCCGCGGGGTCTTTGGACCCGGCCACCCGGCCGTGAACTTCCTGTTGCTACTGGCCGTGGCTGACGACGCGATCGGCTTGGGCATCATCGCAATCTTCTACGGAGACCCGGCCTACCCGGCCGAGCCCAAGATGCTGCTGCTTGTCCTCCTGGGCATGGTGGTGGCCTTTGTCCTGCGTAAGCTGCAGGTCCAGAAGTGGCAGCCCTACATCTTCGTGGCGGGGCCCCTGGCCTGGGCTGGCCTGATGATGGCCCACCTGCACCCGGCCCTGGCCTTGGTCTTCATCGTTCCCTTCCTGCCCGGGCCGAAGCGCGACACCGGGCTTTTCGTTGAGGAGGATGAGGTGGATCAGAAGAACCCTGCTGCGGCGGAGCATCACAATCACGGGGACCACTCGCCCCTGCATTGCTTTGAGCACGACATGAAGCTCTTTGTGGACCTCGGGCTGTTTTTCTTCGCCTTCGCGAACGCAGGCGTGGAGCTGGCGGGTATCGGCACCATGACCTGGGTCATCCTGGGCTCCCTGGTGATCGGAAAAACCCTAGGCGTGACGCTCCTCGGTTTGCTCGCCAGAATGCTCGGCTTCCCCCTTCCGGCGCGCATGGGTCTCAAGCACCTGGCTATGGCCGGCTTTATCGCTGCCCTGGGCCTCACCGTTGCCCTCTTCGTTTGCGCCCAGGCCTTCCCCGGGAACGAGGAACTCTTGGGTCAAGCCAAGATGGGAGCCCTGTTCTCCGGCTTCGTCGGCGTCGTGGCGATCCCCCTAGGCAAGATGCTGAAGATGCGCGAGAGCTGATCGGACAGCAGGTCTGGCAATAATCCCCGGGGGTCGTAGGACCCCCGGCCGTTCCACGGATGACGTTCATTCTCGTTCTTCGTCCCGGATTGGCTTGAGGAGTTCCCGGAGGGGCGTATCCTTTTTGGCTCATGCGCCTCCAGGAACTCTTCTCAGCCGACGACTTGCTCGTCGACTTCCGTCCCCTCGACAAATGGAACGCCATCGATTCGATGATGGCGTCCCTGCGAGAGAGGGGGCGAGTGCCGGAGGAGATCTTCGCTGACGCCCATGAGGCTGTGCTTCTGCGGGAGCGCTCCATGTCTACGGGGATGGAACGCGGTGTGGCTATTCCACACGCAGCGGTGGATGGATTGGAGAACGCCGTGGCCACCATGGCGATCATTCCGGAAGAGCACGAGTTAGCCTTTGAAAGTGTGGACTCCAGCGCGACGCGCATCATCGTGCTGCTCCTGATTCCGCGATCCCAGAAGTTGTTGCACATCCGCACTCTGGCGGACGTGGCGCGCGGACTTGGTAAGGAAAAGATTCGCCACGACCTCTTCGGTGCGACCTCGAATACGGTCGCCTGGGACGCCTTGGGCGACTAGTCAGCGGCGCTAGGGGCTAGGGTCGGCCCTAGATCAATTCACGCCCACTGGGGCGCGCGGCGTTCGATAGCCGCACGAATCGCATCGCGCGTGCGAGCGTATTCATTGCGCGGTGCACCGATCGGATCAGGGATGTCGCGGCCTTCGGGATCCAGGAGCTGAACCTGCTTGCCCTTTCCGGGGGGAAGGTTGGACCGCAGGGCATCCACGTGGGATCGCGTCAATCCGTAGACTTCATCCAGAGCCAATACTTCTTCCGGAATTGCCGGACTCGAAGTGTGGCTCGAAATATCAATGCCTTCCTCGGCCAAGACGTCTACCGAATGGCTGGAGACGGGGGCGCCGGGCCCCGCGAAGACGCCCATGGAGGACACCTGGAATCCGAAGTCGGCGATCTGGGTCGCGCTGGCATCGGCCACGGCGGAGTCGCCGACCAGGCCCAGTCGTTTCTCTAGCACGCGGCGAGCGATGCCTTCGGCCATGGGGCTGCGGCAGGTGTTTCCGGTGCAAACGAAGGCGATTCGCCGGCCCGCGGTGCGCCGTAGATCCTCAATGGGAAGCAGTCCCTCGCGCAGGAGTTCGAAGTGGCCGGGCCCAACCCGCAGGACGCCCGAGGGCTCCGATAGCCGGCAAGGTCCACCGTCCAAGATCAAACCAAGACCCCTCGGGAAGGTCTCAAGCACCTGGGCGGCATCCGTTGCGGGGGGCTCGCCACTCCGATTTGCACTGGTTGCAACGAGGGGGAATTCGGAATCTTTGCAGAGGGTTGAGGTCCCCAGGTGTGCGGGCAGGCGCACGCCGACCCAACCCCTTTGGGCCACGTGGGCAAGGCCACTCGGAACGCCCTTGAGGACGAGGGTCAGGGGACCGGGCCAATAGCGCTCCGCCAGTCGCGCGGCCAGGGGAATCAGGCCTTGGAATTCCTGCACCACTTCCCGCGAGCCGACGTGCCAAGTCAAAGGTTGCTCGGCAGCGCGGCCCTTGAGTTCCCGTAGCCGCTCGAGGGCGACGGGGTCGTCGGCCCGCACGGCCAGTCCGTAGACAGTCTCCGTGGGCAGCGCGATAACTTGACTCCCTTCCAGGAGAGCCTGGATCCGCTTGCGTAGGACGCGGGGGGCTCGCTCCTCGGGAAATCCCACGATTTCGACGTTGGGCTCGGGCTGGTCGGTGGTCGTCATGGATGAAGGGAAGCTGAAGATCGCGCAGGTTTGCCCTGGCACCGTACACTCGCCTCTGGGCCCCTGCTACTGTATCCGCGTGACCAGCAAACGAGAGGGAGAGACCGGAGCCGCGGCAGAGGAGAATCGTGTCCAGTTTCTGGTGCGCCTGGCTGACGGCCTTGCGCACGAGATCAAGAACCCTCTCTCCACCATGGCGATCAACTTGGCGCTGCTCCAGGAAGAGTGGGAGCGTGCGGGCAGTGTGCGTAATCCCGAGAGCCCCGAGCGGACCCCTCGCGAGGAGAAGTCTCTGCGCCGGATTCGCACCATGCAGCGGGAGATTTCACGCCTGGACCACATCCTGGATGAGTTCCTGCACTATGCCCGGGGGGCGGAGATCAACCGCAAGCCCGAGGACATCTCGCGCATTGTCAGCGAACTGCTTGAATTCGTCGAGCCCGAGGACGAACGCGCCCAGATTCGCCACTACGTCGATCTGCCGGTGGGTCTGCCCCTGGTGTTGGCCGACGAGGTGCAGGTCAAGCAGGCTGTCCTGAACCTCCTGGTTAACGCCCGACAGGCCATGCTCGATGGGGGTCAACTCATCGTTCAGGTGCGCCGCGTTGGCAACGATGTGGAGCTGAGCATCACCGACACGGGGGTGGGCATGGAGTCCGAATCCCTTGAGCATTGCTTCGAGGAATATTGGTCCGACAAGAAAGGTGGCACGGGGCTTGGACTGGCCACAACCAAGCGCATCATCGAAGAGCACGGTGGTCGCATCCTGGTCGATTCCGAGCGCGGGCGCGGCACTTCCTTTCGGATCTACCTGCCCCTGGCAGTGGAACTGGCCGGCGGGCACCGCGAGTTGGTAGAAACGGAGGCAGATGTGATTCTCGAAGCTGTCATCGACGTGGACCACAAGTCCAGCAAAGATCCCGTTCCGGACGAGGGTCCGGAGCAGTAGGAACGACCACCCATGAGTGAGCCCCTAACCAATTCACCCACACGTGTGTTGATCGTCGATGATGACGAGGGACACGCCGAGGCTCTCCTGGATGGATTGGAGATGGATGGTTACGAATGCCGCATCGCGAACTCTGGACGGGAGGGCATTGAACGCATGTCCGAAGCGACCTTTGATGCGGTCTTGACGGACCTCGTGATGCACGACGGGGATGGTCTTGAGGTGCTCAAGCAGGCGGGAACCCTTCAGCCCGACGCCGTCGTGTTGCTGATCACGGGGCACGGCTCGGTGGAAACCGCCGTAGACGCCATGCGTCTGGGCGCCGCGGATTACCTCACAAAGCCCGTCCGCATCGCTGAGCTGCGCACGCGCCTGGCTCGTGCGGTCGAAGCCGTACGTCTCAAGCGCACAAACCGTGCCCTGCGCCAACAGTTGGACGAGCGCTACGGCTTCGAAGGTTTGATCGGCAACTCGCCGGCCATGCAGCGCGTCTTCAATATGTTGCGCCAGGTCAGTCCGACACAGGCGACGGTCTTGATCCTTGGGGAGAGTGGCACGGGTAAGGAGCTGGTGGCGAATGCCTTGCACACCAACAGCAGGCGTCGGGACAAGCGCTTCGTGGCGGTCAACTGTGCAGCGCTAACCCAGGGCCTGATCGAGTCCGAGCTCTTTGGGCACGTCAAGGGCGCCTTCACCGGTGCCGTCGCCGCCAAAGATGGACTGCTGGTGACCGCCGACGGTGGCACGATGTTCCTTGACGAAGTTGGTGACATGCCCTTGGAAACCCAGGCCAAGCTGTTGCGCGTCCTCGAGAATCGAGAGGTGCAGCCGGTGGGGGGGACAAATCTACGCAAGGTTGATATTCGCCTTGTGGCCGCAACCAACCGCGACCTGCGCACGATGGTTGATGAGGGCAAATTCCGCGAGGACCTGCTTTTTAGACTGCAGGTTGTAATCCTCGAGCTTCCACCCCTGCGCGAGCGCACGGGCGACGTCCCCGTTCTGATTGATCACTTTATTCAGCACTTCGCCAAGGAACATGGGCGTGAGGTACGCGGCATCTCGCCCGAGGCCCGCACCCTGCTGGTTCGCTACGACTGGCCCGGCAATGTGCGCGAGCTGCAGAACGTCATCAACAATATGGTCGTTCTGGCCCAGGGTGAAGTTTTGAGCGAGGAGGACGTGCCGGAACAAGTGAAGCGTGGAGCCGCCAATCCTTCCCGCTCCGTCGGCCACTTCGAGCTGGCCGGTCGTTCGATGGCGGAAGTCGAACGTGCCATGATCGAGTCCAACTTGGCCCTGGTAGATGGCAACCGCCAAAAGGCAGCCAAGATTCTCGGGATCGGCGAGCGCACCCTTTATCGGAAGATCAAGGAGTACGGGCTCTAGCAGCCCGCCCGAAAAACAGCAGCTCCCCGCTGGGCTTCCCTCTGGGCTTCCCGCTGGGCTCCCCGCTGGGCCATACGAATCGCCTGGCTGCGTTTCAGAGCCACCCGATTGGGTACAGCGAACACGTGTAGGTAGAGCTATGCCGGGAGATCTGTCGCTTTGCCAGGGGATCCGGGGAGACCAATCGGGTAGCTGCTGTTTCTCGGGCGGACTGCTAGCGGTCAGCAGGGACCTCCAGCGCCGGGTGGACTTATGTCTGTCAGCGTGGCAGGTGGCTCCAGGGCGCTGCCAGCTTGGCAGCCGGGGCTACTCCTGCTCCGCTCCTACCTGGAGAGAGGAGTGGGGCGGCCGGGCATAAAGTCGCTTCTTGGGTGTTTCCGAGGGGTTTGGAAGGTGAATTGCCGCAGTGGCACGGCCTTTGAATAGGGCAGGGTGAACTCGCAACCGCGAACTGAACTATGAGCAAGACGACGAAAATCATCGGCATCGACCTGGGCACGACCAACTCCGTTGTTTCCGTAATGGAAGGCGGCGAGCCCCGTGTGATCGCGAACCTCGAAGGCAATCGCACCACCCCTTCCGTGGTGGCTTTCCAAAACGACGGTGGGCGCCTGGTGGGCGCCCCGGCCAAGCGCCAGGCCGTCACGAACCCGCACCGCACGCTTTTCTCCGTGAAGCGCTTCATGGGCCGCCGCCACCGCGAGGTGGAGTCCGAGGAGAAAATGGTGCCCTACGAACTTGTCGGCAGCTCTGAGGAGCTGGTCAAGATCAAGGTAGACGACAAGGACTACACGCCGCCGGAGATCTCGGCGATGATCCTGACCTACCTCAAGGAAGCGGCGGAAAACTACCTGGGCGAGACGGTGGAGAAGGCGGTCATCACTGTGCCGGCCTACTTCAACGACGCCCAGCGCCAGGCCACCAAGGACGCGGGCACGATCGCCGGCCTTGAGGTCGTGCGTATCATCAACGAGCCCACCGCTTCGGCCCTGGCCTACGGTCTTGATAAGAACAAGTCCGGCAAGGTCGCTGTCTACGACTTCGGTGGGGGTACCTTCGACATCTCCATCCTGGACATCGGCGACGGCGTCTTCGAAGTCCTATCCACCAACGGTGATACGCACCTCGGTGGCGATGACTTCGATGAGGCCTTGATCAGCCACGTTGCCGAGGACTTCCAAAAGAACTCAGGGATCGATGTGCGTCAGGACGCCATGGCTCTCCAACGCCTCAAGGAGGCCTGCGAGAAAGCCAAGTGCGAGCTGTCTACGGCATCCTCGACGGACATCAACCTGCCCTTCATCACGGCGGACGCTTCGGGACCGAAGCACCTCCAGATGACCGTCACTCGCGCGGCATTTGAGAAACTTGTGGCGCCGCTGATCGAGCGCTCCAAGCAGCCCTGCCTGCAGGCCCTCAAGGACGCTGGGCTGAAGCCCGGTGACGTGGATGAAGTCATCCTCGTCGGTGGTTCGACCCGCGTACCCGCGGTCCGAACGGCCGTGCAAGAAGTCTTCGAGCGCGAGCCCTCCCAGGGCGTCAACCCCGACGAAGTTGTCTCCCTAGGTGCCGCCATCCAGGGTGCGATCCTGGCGGGCGAAGTCGACGACGTGGTTCTCTTGGACGTCACACCCCTGTCCCTTGGCATCGAGACCATGGGCGGTGTGTTCACCAAGCTGATCGAGCGCAACGCGACGATTCCAACGACGAAGTCCCAGGTCTTTTCCACGGCCAGCGATAGCCAGCCCTCGGTCGAGATCCATGTTCTCCAAGGTGAGCGCGAGTTCGCTGCGGACAACCGCACCCTCGGTAAGTTCCACCTGGACGGCATTCCGCCGGCCCCGCGCGGAACACCGCAGATCGAGGTTTCCTTCGACATCGATGCCAACGGCATCCTGAGTGTCAAGGCGGCCGACAAGGCCTCGGGCAAGGAGCAGAGCATCCGCATCGAGGCTTCCTCCGGTGTGTCCGAGGAAGAGGTCGAACAGATGCGCCGCGACGCCGAGGCCAACGCTGAAGTCGACAAGGCACGCCGCGAGGTCGTTGACCTGAAAAACCAGGTTGAGGCCATGGTGCACGAGACCGACAAGCAGTTGGGCGAGCACGGGGACAAGCTTTCCGAAGAGGACAAGACTGCCATCGAGACCGCCAAGACCGAGTTGCAAGCCGCGGCCGAGACCGACGACAAGGCCAAGATTGAAGCGGCCCTGCAGGATTTCCAGACGAAGGCCCAAAAGCTTGGCGAGGCGATTTATGCCGAGCAGCAGGCCAACGAAGCTGCGGCCCCCGAGGCGGCCGAGGCCCCCTCGGACGACGAGCCGGTAGACGCCGACTTTGAGGTCAAGACCTGATTCTGGCGGGCACCCCAGCTCCTCCAGAGGCCGAGGCCCCACGACCGCAATGCGGTGGTGGGGCCTCGGTCGTTGGGGCTGAGGTCGATGCTTTAGCGACGGAATGGAACCGGAGGCGCTGGGATTCCTGCTACTCGCCCAAACATGCGGACTAGGGACCGTCCCAACGGTTGAGCGCCCCCGACAAGGCGCTACCCTGGCTCTCCCCAGGTTGCTTCAGAGCTGCCCAGTGGCCGCCCCCATGATCGTCGTTTCGAATCTCACCCGCCGCTTCGCCGCCTTTACGGCCGTCGACGACATCTCCTTTCAGCTCGCGAAGGGTGAAGTCGTCGGATTCCTAGGGGTCAACGGAGCCGGAAAGTCGACCACCATGCGCATGTTGACCGGCTTCCTGCCGGCCACGCGTGGGTCGATTGCGATCGCGGGCCACGACGTCCTCAAGGACTCGATGAAGGTGCGGGCGAGCATCGGCTACCTGCCGGAAGGCGTGCCGCTCTATCGCGAACATCGCGTACAGGAAATGCTGTGCTTTCAGGGGAGCCTGCACGGTCTCTCCCGCTCCGAATCGAAGAAGCGTGCCGCCGTCGTGCTCGACCGCGTCGGTCTCCTTGACCGGAGTCGTTCGATCATCGGGCGTCTCTCGAAGGGGCAGCGCCAGCGCGTCGGCCTGGCCGTGGCACTGCTCCCGGATCCGCCGGTGTTGATTCTGGATGAACCCACCAGTGGCCTTGATCCCCTGCAGCGGCGCGAAGTGCGTCAGCTGATCGGCGACCTTGCCAAGGATCGCACCGTGCTCTTGTCCTCCCACATCCTGCCGGAGATCGAGTCCCTTTGTCCGCGCGTGATCGTGCTGCACCGGGGACGTGTTGTGGCCGATGGCAAGCATGCGCAATTGGCGCGTTCAATGGGCGACGGAGCCCACGTTCGTCTGGAGGCGCGCGTCGCCAACCCCAGAGCAGCCGCTGAATCTCTGGCGCAAATCGAAGGGGTCATTTCCGTGGATGTTGAGGCACCGGCGTCGGATGCGTCGGCGGCCACGGCGGCAGGCTTCTCCCTCTGGTGCGAAGAAGACCTGCGCGCTGCCGTGGGGGAATTCGCCCTCGCACGGGGCTGGGCAATCCAGGAACTCTCCTTCCGCGCGCCGACCCTTGAGGGTCTCTTTGCACGTTTGGCTGTTGGTGAAGAACCTGGTGCGGTGATCCGGGCAAATAATGGGGCCAATACAGGTGCCGAAACTGAGGCCCGAGCTGAAGCCGGAGCCGTGTCCCAATGAAGGGCTTCCTTGCGATCTTCCGGCGCGAGTTGTCGGGGTTGTTCTTTGCGCCCCTGGCCTGGGTGCTGCTGCTCCTGACGCTCTTCTACCAGGCCTTCTTCTTCCTGCTCTACCTGGAGGCCTCCGGTGGGGAGGTCAACCTTGCGATCAGCTGGATCCTCGGCGGTACCTACAGCTTCTGGTACCTGGTGTTGTTCCTGCCTCCCCTTGTGACCATGCGAATGATCAGCGAGGAGACGCGCTCGGGTCTCTTGGAATACCTCCTGACCTCCCCCGTGGGGGATGCCGCGGTGGTCGTCGGAAAGGCCGCCGCAGCGACGAGTTTCTTTGCCGTGCTGTGGTCGGCAACGTTCCTCTATGGGTTGCTTTGCCAATACCTTGGCGCCGCGCCGGACTGGGGCGTCTTGTTCACGGCATGGCTGGGTGCCACGGCGGTCTCCGCCCTGTTCTGCTCCCTTGGATTGCTTTGGAGCGCATTGACTTCAACGCCGCTCCTGGCTGCCTTTCTTGCCCTCTTGTCGAACTTGACCCTGGTCTTCCTCGTGCCGCTCCTGGGCCGCTCCCTGCGCGGCTACTCACGGGCGACGGTGGATGCGGTTGTCGAGAAGATCGACGTGGTCTCCCACCTTCAGAGCTCTTTCCTGCGCGGCGTCCTGGACTCCGGGCACGTGGTCTTCTTTGTGGCCTGGACCTGCACCCTGTTGTTCCTAACGGTTCGTAAGATCGAATCGCGAAGGTGGCTAGGTTGAGTGTATCCACTCCCTCAGGAGCCTCCGGAGGACGACGCTTTGGGCGCTTACTCGAGGCCCTCTTGGCCGCTCTGCTGGCCATTGGCGCGGCGCTGCTCCTGATCGACATCTCAGACTGGAAGTTCGTGCGCGTCGATCTGTCGGCTTCTTCGCACAACACCTTGGATCCGGAACTCAGCGCCGTCCTGGAGCGCCTGCCGGACACGGCGCGCATTGATCTCTTTCTGCGTCCCCTGCAAGCGCCCTTCGACAGGGTGCATGCAGAGGGTGTCTCGCTCTTCCTGGATGAGCTGCAACGTATCACCGGAGCGCGCCGCGATGTGCTTGAGGTGGTCGAGTACGACCTCGGCGACCTGGAACTTGTCCTCGCTCGTCAGGCGGAATTGGGCGTGGAAGGCTCGAACATCATCGTCGTGAGCAGCGGCGATCGGCGTACAACCCTGCGACTCTATGGCGATATCTTGGCCGTCGATTGGGGCAACCCGCCGGCGGACTACGCGAGATACCTCGCGGGCGAAGGAATTACCGGCGTAATGAGTTCTCGCAGCGCCATGCCCGGCGCTGGCCGTGCGCCGCAGATCTCCTCCGTGCGCTGTGCCGCTGCCTTGGCGGAAGCTTTGCTGCGGGTGGGGAGCGAGGACCGCCCCCTGGCCGTCTTCGTCCAAGGGCACGGGGAGAGTGATCCGCTTGCACCCGGCGCCCAGGGGCTCTCGCGATTCAAGAAGATGCTTGGGGAGGAGGGTTTCGTGACCGAACCTTGGACGGGCCAGCGCGAAGGGGATCTACCCGAGGGCGCCGACCTCGTACTGCTGATCGGCCCACGGACTTCACTCGCGCCCGAGGACCTCGACGCCCTCGACGAGTATGTTGCGGGCGGCGGACAACTGCTGGTCGCCGTCTCGTCTTTGGAGATGGAGCGGGATATGGGGCGTGGCGCGCGCGAGGTGATGAAGAGACATGGGATGCAAGTCCTGCCCGGGATCGCCTGCGTGCCCCTGCGGACGCGGGGTGGCGGAACCCAACAGGGGACGGAAAGTGTGGTGCGCTTCCAGGTCGGCGAGAACGGCCTGGCCACGAGTCACCCGACGACGACACCACTGCGGTCAGAGAATCGCCCGGTGGAATTCATCTACACGCCAGCATTCAAGCGCATTGAATTGCAGACGGTCGGAGGGGGGCAGACGCGCAATCTCCTACCCCTGGTGACCGCTCCCCAGGGTGCCTGGTTGGACCTCATGAAGGAGACCGACCAGGGCTCCGGTTTTGACTTTGTCTATGAGCCCGGGATCGAAACACGCTCGCGCTTGGCTTTGATCATGAGCGCCGAGTATGCCGCCGGCAGCGGGGGTGGACGTGTGCTTGGAATCGGCTCCTCTTTTTTCTTGGAGGATGACCTCTACGACTCCAACCATGACTTCCTGCGCAACGCTGTGAACTGGTTGGCCCACCGCGAAACGCGCCTGCGCATCGCACCACGTAACGCCTTCTCCAGTCGCCTAGACCTGCGCGAGAGCAACGCCTTGACGATTCTTAACTACACGCTCTGGTTTGGATTGCCCCTGTTGTGCGGGCTGATTGCCCTCGCTGTCGGTCTGCGACGGAGGCTCGCGTGAGGCGTTTGACCCTGGTCCTGCTCGTTCTGCTCGTGGGCGGACTTTATTGGCTGCGCGGGAAGGAGGACGAGGAGATTTCCGACCGGAATTTCACGGTCGTAGAGAAGCCCCTGACTCCCGGACTTTCCGTGGGAGCGGTCCAGCGCGTACGCATTGAACATCTGGAACGGAACGTCAACTTGACCCTGGAGCGCGGTCCATCCGGCCGCTGGTTCCTGGTGGATCCGATCTCGTACCTGGCTGAGGGTGCCCTTGTGGACAGCCTCTTGAGTTACTTCGAGAACGCCACCGGGCCGGACCTGCAGGGTGCAGATCTAGAGAAGCTGGGCTTGGCACCGCCACGCATCGTGGTGCACATCACGCAGGTACGAGAGGGAGAGGCGGAGGAGAACTGGCGTGTGGAGTTCGGGGCGATTGATGTAGATGCACGCCGAGTGCTGGCACGGGTGCCGAACCACCCCGATTCAGCCCCGGGTGGCGCCCTCGTGACGCGTGTTGTGCGCTCCCTCGATACAACCCTGGATCGTAACCCCGACGATTACCGGGAAACGCTCTGCACGACAATTCCAGCCCAGCGCGTGGTCGAGATCTCGCGCCGTGGGCGTGGAGACCTAACGCTCAATTTGGATGCTTTCCTCGACGGTGGCATTTGGCGCCGGCGCGATGAACCGCGGGTCTCCCTGGACGCCGGGGGCGTTGCGCTTATGACGCGTGCCGTTACGAGCCTGCGTGCACGGACCTTTGTGGAGGACGCGGCCATGGATGTTTCACCCTTTGGATTGGACGACCCTCGGATCGCACTGGAGTTGCGTGACATCGATGGGCGGCGCGAGCTGCTGCTGCTTTCCACGCCCGCCGTGGACGATGAGTTGCCTCCGCTTGAGGCGCGTTGGTACGCCATGCGCGACGGCTTTCCCCACGTGTGGAGTGTGAGTCCGGCGGATCTGCGCATCTTCATGACGCCGACGGAGTCCCTCTACGACTACGCTATCGTGCGGGCACAGGAGGAAGCGGTCTTGCTCATTCAGCTGGCGCAGCGTGGCGGGGCAGGACTGACTCTGGAGCGGCTAGAGGATGGATGGTGGGTGGAGCAGTTCGGTGGCGAAGCGCCCCTCCGGCGGCGGGCGGATGTTCGCAAGGTGGAGGGACTCCTGGCCCAGCTGATTCATTCTGAACTCGTGGAGTACGCACCGCCGGGGACCTTCCGGGCTGGGGATGCGGCCCTTGAGTTGACGATTCGCACCGAATCCGGCGTAGATGTTGAGGCCACCGTCGGAGAGCCCTGGCGGGATGTGGAGAGCGGAGTGGAAGGTCGGCTCTTCCTGCGCTCGGGCGAAGACCTGGCGGCCATCGCGCCGAACAACCTCTTGGCTCTGTTCGAATTGACCGTCGCGGACCTGGAAGAACTCCTGATCCATGCGGTGGAAGAGAGTGATGTGGATCGCATCAGCATTCGCAAGGGCAGCCTGGAGCACACTTACAACCGTCGCGAGCGACTCTGGTTCAGCGGTGCTCGCGGACAACAGGTCACAGGAGAGCGCGCGGTTCTCCTGGAGCGCCTGCTGCGTTTCGAGGCCTCTTCCTGGCTCGATGATCTCTCGCAGCCCATTCAGAATCCAATACACATTGGTTTCAAAGGGCGCGTGGGCATGGCCTTCTCCTTTGGACGTCTGGCCGACGGGCGTTTGGTTTTGGATAATGGGGAGCGTCGCGCTCTCCTCAGTGAAGATCCCCTGCAGTCGGATCTCCAGGCAGCCTTCTTGGCGACTTTCGAGACTAGCGACGACGAATAGCGGGGAGCCCCAGAGCTTCCCCTTCACCACACTGCCGCCCCTGGATCCGCCCCTGGAACTGGGCTGAGCAAACCCTAGTTACTGGACAATCTTCGGATGGAAATCCCCGCACGTCGTCGCGTTCTGGACAACGGCTTGACCGTCGTCGCCCATGAGGATCACTCCGCACCCATTGTGGCGGTCTACGTTTACTACCACGTGGGGAGTTCGAGGGAGGCGCAGGGCAAGACTGGTTTTGCTCACCTCTTCGAGCACATGTCTTTCCAGGGATCTGAGCACGTTTCTGATAACGGGCATTTCCAAAAGATCCAGGCGGCCGGTGGAACCCTGAACGGTACTACGAGCCAGGATCGCACGAACTACTACGAGACGCTGCCCAAGGAGCACCTCGAGTTGGCGCTGTTCCTGGAGTCCGATCGCATGGGGTTTCTGCTGCCGGCGATGACCCAGGAGAAGCTCGACAATCAGCGCGATGTCGTCATGAACGAGCGCAGGCAGAGCTACGAGAACAGGCCCTACGGCTTGGTCTATGAGACGATGCTGAGCGCCCTTTACCCCCCCGACCATCCCTATTCCTGGCCGACAATCGGTTCCATGGTGGACATCGAGGCGGCTACCCTGGGGGATATTGACGCTTTCTTCCGGCGCTGGTATGGACCGAATAATGCCACCCTTGTGATCGCAGGAGATGTGGAATCGGAGCGCGCCTTCGACCTGGCGCAAAAATACTTCGGTGCGATCCAGCGTGGGCCCGATGTGGCCAAGCCGGCTGCACGACCGTCGGGGTTGGCGGAGAGCAAACGTCTCTTGCTCGAAGATCGCGTGCAGCTGCCGCAGTTGAGTCTGTTCTGGCCGACGGTGGAGGCCGGTCATCCCGACGAGCCGGCCCTCAATCTCCTGGCGGACGTGCTCTCGGCCAACGGTTCTTCGATCCTCGACCGCACCTTGATGATTGAAGAGGAGCTGGCCAGTTCGGTGACGATTTCACACGCCCTGTCGGAGCGCGCCGGTGGCCTAACGATCACGCTGCGCCCAGCACAGGGCAAGACTCTGACGACCCTGGAGAGTCGAGTGGAGGACTTACTTGCCGGCGTCCTCCGGGATGGTGTCGATGGCGAACGCTTGGGTCGCCTGAAGAATCGCATGGAGGGCGGGACCCTGCGCGGTCTCGAAAGCGTCTCCGCTCGAGCTGCTCTCCTGGGTCACATGCAGTGCTTCAACGGCCGCGTCGACCTCCTGGGCCGCAGTCTAGAGCTGCACCGCGCGGTGACCCCCGAAGACGTTTCTCGGGTTGCTCGACAGTATGTCGTGGACCAGCCGCGCCTCTCTCTCTCCACCGTACCCACGGGCTGCACGGAACTCGGCGCAGGGGAGCGCCCGTTGCAAAGTCGCCCGCAGGTTCAGGATGTGGAGCGCAGTCAGGATCCCGCACCGGCCAGCGCAGGCGAGCTCTTGCTGCCTAAGGTCGAGCGTTGTGATTCCGGTCCGGCGCTGTGCCACGGTATGGCAGACGACTCCCTGCCTCTGGTGCACTTCTCACTGGTGCTCCCCGGCGGCCGCTTCCTAGAGAACGCGGCTGAGGGCGGTTGTGCAGCGCTCGTGGCGCAGCTGATTGGCGAGGGCACGCGTCGCCTCGCGAGCGCCGATGTCCCCGACGAATTGGACGGCCTGGGCGCGACCCTGCATACCTATGCGGGTCTCGAGGGGGTCGGTCTGCGCATGACCACACTTGGCCGCACCTTGGAGGCATCGATGGCGTTGGCGCGAGAGGTACTTGTGGAACCGCGCTTTGCACCGGAGGACGTGGAGCGTTTGGTGCGTCAATCCAGCCTGGCAATTTCCACACGTTCCGATCGACCGGGTGAAGTTGCGAACGATGTCTTCCGCGCTTTGATCTTCGGTGTCGATGACGCTCGTGGGCGATCAGCCCGCGGGAATTTGGCGGCACTGGAGAGCCAGACGGAATCCAGTGTACGCGAACTCTGGGATCGACTTCGCAGCGCCGGTCAACCGCGCCTTTGTGTTGTGGGATGTAGCACGGCCAAGGTCGTGGCCGCCGGCCTTGGGATGCCGGGCCATGACGCCGGCGCTGGGACGCCCGAGGTGAATGAGGACATCACAGGTTTGGTTGAGGGATCCGCTATCTATCTCGTCGACAAGCCCGGCGCCAAGCAAACTGAGCTGCGTGTCGGACACCTTGGGATCCGCCGGAATGATCCGGACTTTGATCTCTTTCTGGCGGTCAATGACATCGTTGGCGGGAGCTTCTCGAGTCGTATCAACATGAACCTGCGCGAGGACAAGGGCTGGACCTATGGGGCCCGTTCGAGTCTCGATGGCGGCCGCAGCCGCGGCGCCTTCTGTGTAGCGACCGCCGTTGAGACCGGCGTCACCGCGAAGGCCCTGGGGGAAATCCTCTTAGAGCTAGAGCGGGTTCCGGATGGTTTTACAGAGAAGGAGCGGGCGTTCACCTCTGACTCCCTTTCGCGCTCCCTGCGGCGCGCCTACGCGGATACCGCGTCGAGGCTGGCCTACCTCGACAATCTCGCGAAATACGGGTT
>JBLHLB010000001.1:0-68311 GCA_047618505.1 Planctomycetota bacterium | reverse complement strand
AGGAGCTGCGTCAGAGCATCGAGACTCACGGTGTGTTGCAGCCTATCCTCGTCAGGCGCGTAGGTGAGGGGTTCGAGCTGATCGCTGGGGAGCGCCGCTGGCGGGCCTCTCAGATGGCAGGACTCCAGCTCATTCCCGCGGTGGTTCGTCAGGATGTTAAAGACAGTGAGATGTTGGAGCTCGCTCTTGTTGAGAACCTCCAGCGCCGAGACCTCGATCCGATGGAGAAGGCATCGGGCTATCGCCGGATGATGGAAGAGCTGGGCCTCACCCAGGAGGGGGTTGCGACCAAGGTTGGGTTACAGCGCACAACCGTCACCAACCACTTGAGGCTCCTTGAACTGCCCGAGCAGATTCAAGATGGCGTGAGAGGGCGCCAAATTTCCATGGGGCATGCCCGGGCAATCTTGGGGTTGGGCGATGAAGCTTCACAGCTCGAACTGATGGACGAAGCGGTCCGAGAAGGCCTTTCGGTAAGGGAGGTTGAGAGGCGTGCGCGTGAGAGAGTTGCGAAACCCGCAACCTCTGACCCGAAACCCGATCTCAGGGTGAGCGACGGTGAAGAAGCAATCCCTGCTTGGGTGCAGGAGATTGAGGCGCGACTGCGGGAAGCCCTGGGGATGAGGGTGAATTTGGCGCCCGGAGAGGGCGAGCAAGGCCGCCTCAGTTTGGAATTCCATGACCACCGAGAACTAGAGAGACTCTTGGAGCTTCTGGCCCCTAAACAGGACGTTCTCTAGGGACTGGCGCAGCCGCACTGCTGCCGCTTTAGGTGCTCCCTTGGGATTTGGGATGCTGGGTCGCTTGGTGTCTGTTCGCTGTCGCCAACAGCGCAAGCGCCCAAGGTACGCCATGCCCTCAATTTGGCGAATGGGTGCCTTCAGCGGCACTTAACTGAATTCCCCAGGAGGCGAGCGCTGGCTCCGTTCGCCTGTCAAGGGACTAGCGTCTACTGACACTGAGCGCTGCCCCGGGGCGAGCCGCGGGCCTTGCAGTTGGCATGGAGTCAAAGGGGTTTCGTGGGGTTGCCTTCGGTTGCGAAACGCAAGGCGAAACCCCATGGATAGAACCTCACATCGCAACGCGTTATGACCCCAGAAAGCAAATCTTGGAGACCCCTAAGGCGCCGCAAAACAACCAAAGAAGGGGACCCATAGATCCCGACCAAATCCAGGTCAGCAGTTTGCCCTTGCCGGAGGCCGGCAAGGACGAACCGGAGTCAAACCAGCCTCAGCGGGAGACAGTTGTAGACTCGATGATGACGGGATCCTGGGGGCGAAGTCCATCCAGGGGCCCCGTGGCGATGGCGTCGAGAACAGCCTGGCCTTCAGTCACGACACCGAAGGACGTACGACCCCCGTCCAGGTGAAATTGATCGGCAATTGTGATGTAGAAAAGGCCCGTGTTGGACTCTGTCGTTCCGACTGAAAAGTCCATTCCAAGGACGTAGGAGAAGTGGTGAAGACCACTATCTTCGTGTTCAATCGTCCCGTCGCCGCCTCCTAGCCCCCATGTCTCAGGCTCACCATCGACCGAGTTCGGGTCACCCGCGTGGATGCTCCGGCCCGGATTCACGCGGTGAAACTTGGTTCCGTCGTAGCCGCCCGACTCACAGCGTGACAGGAAGTTCTCCACGTGAAGCGGCGCCTTAGAGGGATAGAAGCCGAGGGTGATCGCTCCCTTATTCGTGTTGAGGGTGACAGTCGGCGAGTCCGTCACAGGGGCCGGATTCGCGAAGAGGTCAGGGTGTGCGGCTTCCCATTCGGCCACTTCCTGCAGCCGGGTTTCGATGTGTTTCGCCAGGGGTTGTGCCTCGCCGTCAGGGCTAAAAGGCAGCCTCATTGTGGCCAGGGGGTGGTTTGGCCAGGTGGCGGCGATTTCCTGAGAGGCAGCAAGAGCCCCTGCATTGTCGTCGTCCCGTAGCAAACGACCCGCTTCCAGTGCCTTAACCCAAGGCGCGGCAGGTCCATCACCCAAATCGGCAGAGAGGCCCGCAAGGACGCCTGCTGCGGGAATCACAAAGGGCTGCATGTCAGGCATGCCGTTTTGACTGGGGATACCACCGAAGTTGACCTTGCCAACCAAAGGGGCCCAGCTTTCACCCAAGGCGTTCTTGCTCTCTTCCCTCTGCAGTTGGGTAAAGAGGATGATCGCGATCAAGACCGCCGCGAGACCGGAGAAGGGCAGCCAGTAGCGTTTCACGAAGAGCTGGAGAGCAGTCTCTTCTTGGTGAGCGGCGACGGTGACAGAAGTGGGAGCGGCGTGCTGCGCCATGGCAGGCGAAAGGATAGGGCCGTCGAACGGCAGATTTGCGCTATCACCCACGGTGGTGGCGAAGCGAATGAGGGTCAAAGCCAAGGCTCCAGGACCGCCCCCGGGCGGGTTCAGTCCCAGCTTTCCACATCTCTGACAACGAAAAGGAAGTCCATGGTTATATCGTCGCGCGTTTCACGCAAGCCTAAGCACGGGTCCCGTCTCTCGGCAGGACACAAACCTTGCTCCGGACCCCCAGATCCGGACTCCCTGACCCCTCACTGTAGAGCGGCCCACAATGCACTTCTCCTTCCTCATCGCGGCCGCCCTAGGCCAAGGCAGCGGCGATCTCGCCCGCCTGCACCCCGCCGACGTAGACCTGTATCTTGAGGTGCCTAATTGCCAGGCCCTGGTGGAGTCGGTGCTTAGTTCACCTCTCCTGGAGACCCTCCGGGATGATGCGGTCGCCCAATTCATTGACAGCATTAGCGGGGAAGAGCCCTTTAACCTCGATCTACTCCTGGGTTCCCAGTGGGAAGCGCAGGTGCCTGAGGTGATTCGAGCTCCCCTTGAAGGCCTCCAGACGGCAAGCCTCTCACTCCTCAGCAGCCCGACCGGCCCCGAGTACTTGCTCATCGCGGGCTTCAGCGAGGAGTCCCTCGCGACCACAGCCCTGGACTTGCTGGGGTCGGAAATCGGCGGCGAGCCCATGGAAGATCCGGCCTGGCCCGGCGCCATCAAGTTGCAGGGCATGGCCAATCCTGATTCCTGGCTCGCAACCAGGGGCAACCAGCTATTCCTGGGTTCCGGCGGGATGCGTACGGCTGCCCTTCTGGCCCGTCTTGACGGAAAGGACGGCCCCAGCGTTGCGACCAATGCCATGTATACCCGCATCGGGGAAACCCTAACCAGTACTCCGGTGCCCACCCTGTTGCGCGGATTCTCCCAGCGTTCCCCCGTCACGATCATTGCAGAGCTCGCCATGCTGGATAACGGCGCACCCTTTGAAGAGCTGGGCATGCTGGCCGATATGAATTTCCTGGGCGGCGCCCACCGCTTCCGAATTGGTCGACAGCGGAACCGCTTCATCACGGAGTTCTTCACGCTGAACACTGGCGATCCGGATCCCCTCCACGGTCTGGTTGGTGGGGAAGCGACGAAGGCCTCCGGTGCCGCCTCGATACCGACAGGAGTCCTGGGGGCCGTGTCCACCACGATGGACGCCGAAAAGATTGGAATGCACGTCCGCGAGGGACTGATCACGCTCGGCCAAGTAATGGGTGCCGACGGACTCCTTGGGGAGCTCGAGGGCGAACTGGGTTTTCCCCTGACGCAACTCTTCTCACACCTCGGCTCCCAGCTCACCATTCAGATGCAGCCCATCAAGGGTCCGAGCTTGCCGGAAACAGCCATCTGGATGGACCTTGAGAGCGTCGAAGGATTTAGCGCTGACCTCGCAGTGATCGCAGAGAAGCTGCCTCAGCTGTTCCAGGGCTTCGAGATGCGCACGCGCCAGTACAAGGTCAAGAACGCGGAAGGCGAGCGCGTTCCCTACGCAATCACTTCCCTGCAGGTGCCGGATGGATTGATCGAACTCCCCATCCCTATCTCGATTAGCCCCAGCCTGACCATTGCCGACGGTCGGCTCCTGGTGGGGCTCAACTCCACCCACGTGAAGCGCGAGCTGAAGCGCCTCTACGGTCCCACTCCTGCGGATCCCGAGGCAACAGATCCCTGGAGGAGCGCAGGTCTCGAACTTCCTGAAGGAGCCCACTGCGCGGCCTTCATCGACTGGGGAGCCCAAATCTCTGGCGTGGTTTCCCTGGCGAAAGCGCTGGGGCCCATGGTCGGTGAAGCCTTTCCAGTTGACTGGGACGCCATTCCCGATGGGGATACCTTCGTGCGCCAATTCAAGCCGACGGTGCACTACTCAATGCCGAAGAACGGGGGCACCTATCACTACCACGAAGCGAGCTTTGGACCTGAAGTCTGGGTAGGTGGACTGATGGCGGCAGTCCTTAGTACTCGTAGTCAGGACATGAGTGCCCTCAGCCCAGGTGAGACAAAAAGCACGGCCACTTCTTCGGAAGAGAGTCTCGCTCAAACAATGGCAAACCTGCTATTGGTCGATAGTGCGGTGACCGTCTTCCAGGTGGAGCACGATGGAGCGCTGCCGAAGAGCATTATCGAGATGATGGCGCCCGAAACACCCGCCCACGCCCACGCCGACTTCCTCAATGGCGAATACCCGATGGATGCCTGGATGCAACCGCTGAACTACACCCCCGGCGAAGATGGAGCCTACACGCTCTATTCCAACGGTCCGAATGGTGTCGATGATGGCGGCGCAGGTGACGACATCTCCTTAGACTGAGGCTTGCCCTCGGTTGCGGAAACTCCCGTGGCAGAACAGCAACTAGATCCTGAATCTGCGCGGGAGACCGCACGCAAGGCGAAGCAAAAGAAGCGTCGCGCCAGCATTCGACATGCGCGGCGCAAGCTTGGTGCCGTCACCCTGCCGATCGTCGCGCCGGTTCTGATGCGCACGCTTTCCAAGAGCTGGAAGCTCGAGGAACTGCACCGCGAACGCTTCAACCTGGGCTTCGATCACCCCGGTCGGCTGATCACCCTTTGGCATGGGCGCATGCTGCTCGGGATGTCGAAACACAAGGGCAAGAGTCACCGTGTGCTGGTTTCCCCATCCGATGACGGCTCATTGGTGGTGCCCCTCTTAGAGCGCTTTGGCTACAGCGTGATCCGCGGATCGAGCAACAAACGCCCCGAGAGGGCCCTGCGTGAAATGCTGCGCTCCCTGAGGGAGGGCGGCACGATCGTGATCACTCCGGATGGTCCACGAGGCCCCCGCCACCAGGTCAATGCGGGGCCAGCCTGGATGGCCAGTGTCACCGGATTCCCGATCCTGATCGTTGGCTCCGCCTGCGACCGGGCCTGGCACCTCAAGAGCTGGGACAAGTTCACCATCCCACGGCCCCGGGCCAGGGTCGTGTTGGCCTACGCAGAGCCCCTCTTCGTGGAGCGTGGAGCTGATGAAAAAACCCTGCAGGCGGCCTCTGACGAGCTCCAGAGGCGTCTGGTGGCGGCTGAGGTGGAGGCCTTCGAGCACTTGGGTGTGGAGCGGGATTGGTGATGCGCGTCGGGCCGGCGGGTTGGGCTTACGCCGATTGGGACGGTCGTGTCACACCGCGGAAGAAGCCCCGCAGTTTCCACGCCCTGGCTCACTTGGCGAAGTATGTGGGTTGTGTTGAAGTCAACTCGAGCTTCTACGGCCTGCCCCTGGCGCGGAACGCCGAGCGCTGGGTGCGCCTCGTTGAGGACCAGCCTGACTTTTGCTTCACTGCTAAGCTCTTCCAGGGCTTTACCCATGGCGCAGATCTCCGCGGACGAGAGCGAGCTCTAACCCTCGATTCCTATCGCGCGGGGATAGCGCCTTTGGCGAATGCAGGCCGTTTGTGGGCTCTCTTGGCTCAATTCCCGCTTTCCTTCCATCGCACGCATTTCAATGTCGAGCGCCTTGAACGCATCGCTGGCGATTTTGATCCGCACCCCTTGATCCTAGAGGTGCGCCACCGCAGTTGGTTCGAGCCGGACGGACTACGCACCATTGAGAAGCTCGGCTACTCCCTCGCTACAATTGACCTCCCTGCGGCACCCGACCACCCCCCTGCAGACGTTGCCCAGGTCGGACCCTTGGGATATCTGAGACTGCACGGACGTAACGCGGATGCCTGGTTCGATTCACGCGCTGGACGCGATCAGCGCTACGACTATCTCTACAACAGGGCGGAGGTTGGCGAGCTTGCCGCGGTGGCCCGTCGCCTGGCCACGGGGGCGGATGAAACCGCGGTGATCACCAACAACCACTTCTCCGGCAAGGCGGTTGCGAATGCGCTCGAGCTGATTGGCATTTTCGAGGGTCAGCTGCCCCTTGCCCCGGTTGAGATTGTCGAGGCATTCCCGTACCTGAAGACCCTGGTGCGTCTCGACGGTCAAACATCTCTCTTTTGACTTCAGTGACTCCTAATCCGATGAATGGACCCATTGAGAGTATTCCATTTGAGCTAGTAATCCCGACGGATCCCACGCGGATTTTACGCGGTGTGATCGACCAACCTGCGGGTACTCGCCAGGGGGGGATCGAACTCCCCACCGTCTTCGTTCTGCACGGATTCAAGGGCTTCTTTCGCTGGGGTTTCTTCCCCGAGATCGGGCGCCGATTAGCCTCTTCAGGATACGTCAGCGTGCGCTTTAATTTCTCAGGCAGCGGTGTCGGTCCCGACCTAGAGAACTTCACCGATGAGGCTGCCTTCGAGGCCAATACTGTGACCCGGGAACGTGACGACGCCGCCTTCGCGATCCGCACTCTTATGGGTCCGGACTACCCCTGGATTTCGAGCAGCTCTATCGGTCTGCTCGGGCACAGCATGGGCGGCGGTATCGCCATGCTTCTGGCAGCAGGCGCCTCGCCCCTTCCCATTAGGGCGCTGGTGACCTGGGGTGCCATCTCGAGCTTCGATCGTTTTAGCGATGAGCAGAAGGCCACCATGCGGGACCAGGGCTGGCTCCCCGTTCCGAACGCCCGCACGGGGCAGGTCCACCGTGTCGGACGCGCCTGGGTGGATGAGCTTGAAGCCCCTGGCTCGTCACTCGACCCGGTCGAGGCTTGTCGTGTCTTGCGGACTCCGACCCTCTTGCTCCACGGCGGTGCCGACACCTCCGTGCCAATTGCGGAGGGCGAGCGCTTGGCTGGAGCCCTAAACATGGATGTAGGCTGCCTCGAAACCCTGGCAGGGGCGGGCCATACCTTCGGCGCCAGCCACCCCTTTGGCGAGGTCAGTCCCGACCTGGAACGTGCCCTAGACCTCAGCCTGGCCCACCTTGGGCAGCATTTGGGCTAGCGCTACCGAAGTCATACTGGAGCCCGGAAGCCCGTGCGGTGGCGTGGCCCAATAGAGTCGGTAGTCCCACCTCAGCTTGGGTTCCGTAGTGCGTCAAGTCGTCGGCCCGGGCACCTCTCCAGCGTGCTACCGTGCGCCGTTCGTCGCGGCCTGCCAAAGAGTCTCCGGCGCCCTCCCCCCTGTTCAATCCGTGGAAAGCCTCAGCCCCACCGTCGGCACCTACGTCGTGCTCCTGCTCCTGCTTGGGGTCTATGGTCTGCACCGGATCTCGCTCTTGCTGCGCTTCCGCTGGGACCAGGGTGCTCCAGTTCCGGAGAGCAGGACGGAGGATCTCCCTGCCATCACGGTCCAGTTGCCCCTCTACAACGAGCGCGCCGTGGTTGCCCGTCTGCTGGCTGCGGTGGGCGCGCTTGACTATCCAGCCGACCGCCTTGAGATTCAGGTGCTAGATGACTCCACCGACGACACGCGGGCGATCGTCGACCGCGAAGTTGCTGCTCTCGTAGCCCGTGGCATCAAGGCCTCGGTTCTACGGCGCCCCGATCGAAGCGGCTACAAGGCTGGCGCCCTGGACCATGGGATGAGCCACACGGACTCCGAGTTCCTGTGCGTCTTCGACGCGGACTTCATCCCCAAGTCAGATTTCCTGCGCGCCCTGATCCCCAACTTTGCGGATGCGCAGGTTGGAATGATCCAGGCCCGTTGGGAGCACGTGAACCGTGACGAGAGTCTCCTCACTCGAGCTCAATCCACCCTCCTAGACGGTCACTTTGTGATTGAACACAAGGTGCGCTTCGATGGAGGGTTGTTCTTCAACTTCAACGGAACGGCGGGCATTTGGCGCCGCGCTGCCATTGAAGAAGCGGGGGGCTGGCAGCACGACACCCTGACGGAAGATCTGGATCTCTCCTACCGCGCACAGCTTGCCGGTTGGCGCTTTGTCTACGCACCTTTTGTGGCTGCCCCCGCAGAGGTACCGCCGACTCTCCTGGCCTTTAAGTCGCAACAACACCGTTGGGCCAAGGGCAGCGTCCAGGTGGCGCGCAAGCTCGGTTGGCGCATCTTGACCGCCGACGTTCCCTCTAGGCAGAAGCTCGAAGCCGTGGCGCACCTGACGGGCAACACGGGCTACCCATTGGTATTGCTGCTTGCCGTTCTGCTGCCCCTGGTTGTCGTGGAACAGGAGCGCTTGCCGGGTCTTTGGCACCTGGGCATGTTCTTCGTTTGCACCGCATCTGTCCTGGCCTTCTACGACCGCAGCCAACGTGCCCTGGGGCGCAGCGGAAATGCTCGGCTGCGCGATGTTCCCGCCGCCGTAGCCCTGGGAATCGGCATGTGCGTGAGCCAAACCCGAGCGGTCTTCGAGGGCCTATTCCAGAAGACAGGTGAGTTCGTGCGCACACCGAAGCGGGGGGACAAGTCCTTGAGTTCCGCAACGACCTACCGCGCCACCCTCGTCGGCCTGCCGGGCCTGGAGCTGATACTGGCCGCATGGTTTGCCTGGGCCGTGGGGCTTGCCCTTTCCAGGGGGCTCTGGGGCTCCCTGCCCTTCCTGCTGCTGTTCCTCTTCGGCTTCGCGTGGGTAGGCGGAATGTCGCTCATGGAGTGGTTGCGCATCCGCAACCGCTAAAGATTGGGGCGCAGAGCTGACTGAGCTTTCCCAGGGAACGGCATGAACCGCGATCAGATTGCGCCGGCCCAGCGAGTCGACGGAGACCCCCAGACGCGGCGCAGAGACAACCTCATCCGATCCAGTTCAAGGCGCGCGTTGGCGTGCACTTAGGGAGCATGCTCCCGAAGACCGACTTCAAGGACGAGAGCGGACTGCTAGGCGGAAAGCTCAAGCTTTACCAAGAGCCGATCTGCCAGGGCACGCCTGAAGACCAAGTCAGGATAGGCAGCCAATAGGCGTCCGTTGAGGCGCTCGTCCGCGCCGCCGAAACCCTGTTCCCAGGCCTCTACGAGCTCTTGTTCACGTCTTACCCGCGCGAACAGGCTGTGGGCCAACATGCGTGCATCCTCTACCGCGCCGGTGGAACCTCCGGTTGCGGAGAGCCCTTTGCGCACGCCTTCCAAGGATTCAAACAACTCGGCATCTTCGCCGGGACCGCGCCTGCTGGGCAGGGCGCGAAGGGCGCCAGTGGCAAGCAAGTGGGGGCCAACCGTGTCGCGCAGTGCCGGGAGTAGGAATGCGAATAGGTACTCCTCCACAAACTCGATCACCGGTTCCAGGTCAGCCGCGTCTGCCGCACCCAAGTCGATTTCCTCCACTAACATCCGCAGGGCAGAAGCGCCCCGTGAAAGCCGGGTGAGGTCGCTGTTGAGTGATGCGGCAGGGGTCATGGTGTAGACCTCCAAGGCCACACCTCTGAAATCGTCGCCTACCGTTGATGCGGGTAGCTCGATTCTCCCCGGGGACGAAAAACATACGCACCTTCCCAGGACTGGGAGGCGCGCCCCTCACCGCAGGGGCATCTAGCGCATCGGCTTGATGGTCAAGCCATCCGAGGAGCGTAGCTCGAGCTTGTAGCGCTTCCCGGGTCGCACCTCGATAAACGGTGCGTCCCCATGGATTCCGCGCACCCCGAGCGCCTCGGCCGCTTCCGGATCATTGGCCAACTCCCAGAAGCGACCCCAGATGTCCTGGATCAGGGGATCCGGCGTGGTATCGCCGCCGTAGACCAACGGCTGGGCGCCTGAGGTATCGATGGGCGTACCCTCGCTGGGCTCCTGATCCTCACCGAACATGCGCTTGAAGAGACAGATCGAGGAACCCCGCAGGGGGTCGCCGGCTTCGATCAAGGCGTCGTCGAATTTAACGACAAGCGTCTCGATGTAGACGTACTTGCCCTTCACCTCGATCACCATCGGTTCGCCCAAGCTCACACCGTCCACGTCGAACTCGGTGAAGCGCACGCGCGTGATGACCTTGTCGGGGTTCTCGGGATCGGGGTATTGCTCGAGGGTCTCCAGCTCGGCCACGCGATGGTCCACCTTGACTAGTCGCAGGGAGGTCTCGAGATTCACCACGTCCTCTTCCAACTCCGAGACCTCGAGGTCCAGGAGTTGAATGCGCTCGTCCTTGGCCTGAACTTCGACGGCGAGTTGCGCGATCTCCTCTGTCTTCTCTTGGAGCTCGAGCTCTGTAGCGCCGAAGTGATCCCGCAGGAAGAGCGTCCACCAGCCACCGATCGTGACCGCGCTACCCAGGACAAGCGTCAAGAGGAAGAGTGTTACGTTGCGCATGGTGCTTCGCTCGCCGGGTTGAGGCGGGGGCCCCTAGAGGTCGCCTTCGGGCGAGTGAGTCAGGGAATCGACCAGGTCCATCTTGGTCAAGATGCCCGTCAGCTTCTGGTCATCATCGACAATTAGGGCGACATACCCTTGCTCAAAAAGTTCCGGCAGCAAGCGCGCGTCCTCATCCTGGTGCGTCGTGCGCACCTTGCGGAACATGACCTCAGCCACGGCGCTCGAGAGGATCGAGTTGCCTTCCACAAGTCGCCCGAGGAGATCGGATTCCGTAACGATTCCGACAACCGTGCCATCGTCTACAACGGGCAATTGGCTGATACCGTGCTCCTTCATGCAAAGCACAGCGTCGGCGACGGTTTGGCCACTGGAGGCCGTGACCAATTCACGCTTCGGTAGGCTGAGGATAAGGCTCTTGATGGGCTGGGTTCCCCAGCTGCTCTCCGTGAACCCGTTTTCGCGCATCCAACGGTCGTCCAGGAACTTGGTCATGTAGTTGCGGACGGAGTCCGCCAACAGTGTGACGATTCGCTTCCCGGGCCCAACCTTGCGCGCGTACTCCAAGGCCGCCCACATGGCCGAACCGGAGGAACCACCACAGAGGATGCCCTCCTGGCGTATCAGGCGACGGGCCATCAGGAACGAGGGTCGGTCCTCACTCCGAATCCATTCGTCCACCAATTCACGATTCAGCACGTTGGGGATGAAGTCATAGCCAATGCCCTCGATCGCATAGGATCCGATCGGCCCGGGACCGGCCAGGATCGACCCCACCGGATCGACGCCGATGATTTTGACGTCGGGCAGCTCTTCCTTGATGCGGCGCGCAATTCCGCTGATCGTCCCACCCGTTCCGGCCGTCAGAACAACCGCATCAAGCTTGCGGCCCGTCTGTTCCAGAATTTCAACCCCCGTCCCTTCGTAGTGCGCATCGGGGTTGTCGGGGTTGCTGTACTGATCGAGGATATGTGCGTTGGGCAGAATCTTCTGCAGCTGCTTGGCCACGCCGATATGACTGTCGGGCGCATCCCAGGCTGCCTCCGTGGGCGTCCGAATGATCTCCGCCCCTAGGGCCTCGAGGACAACCTGCTTCTCACGACTCATCTTCATGGGCATCGTGATGATCATCCGATACCCGTATACCGCGGCGGCCATCGCCATGCCGATCCCGGTGTTGCCGCTGGTGGGCTCAATCAAGGTGTCCCCGGGCTTGATCCTCCCTGACTCCTGCGCCTTTTCGACCATGCGCTTGCCGATGCGGTCCTTGACGGATCCGCCAGCGTTGAGGTACTCGCACTTGACGAGGAATTCACAGCCGGTGCTTTTGCCAACGGTGCGAAGGCGAACCATCGGCGTGTTGCCGACGGCGTCGAGGATGGAGTCGTAAATGGGAGACACGGGAATACTTAAGGAGAGAGTGAAGGGGATTGGGCGCGGGGAGCCGTGGGCTCCCGCAGGGGCAGGATTCTATTCTCTTGGGAGCCTCTGCCGAGAGTGCCCTTGGGGGATGCTGATGCGGAGGGGCGGAATTGTGCTTCGGATGAGCTGTTAGGAGGAAAACAAGCGATTACCCCGACACTTTAGCCACCCATGGCGGTCTACCCCGGGTGGGCGGGGGTAGGTGGGTGGGTCTTAATTCTAGGTGATGTTCTCGGGCAGGGCGGGAGAGGACTTTTCATAGTTCAGACCTCGACACCCCACCACCCTTGCGACCAACCCCTCGCCCTGCGAGCATCCGGCCATGGCCCAAGACACTCTGGTCGTCAAGTTGCCCCCGGCAAAGCAGTCCGCGCTCAAGAGCGCCATGGACCAAGGCGACTTCGTCTTTCGTTCCATGGAGCACGCCCATTGGAGCGCCCGCGGGGAGGGCGTCATCGCGACCCTTTATCGCTCTGGCAAATTGGTCGTTCAGGGCAGCGCCACCGAGATTTTTAACGACCGCTTCCTGGGTGGGGCCACCTCGGCCCCAAAGAAGGCGAAGGCCGCACATTCGAAGGCCGCAGGTCGTCCAGGCTCCAATACAGACGGACCCGTTCCTCGCGATGACAGCCAGGGCCAGATAGGTAGCGACGAAACAGGGAAGGGCGACTACTTCGGCCCCCTTGTTGTTGTTGCGGTCCGTTTGGAGCCGGGGCAACGCGAAGAACTGGCAGCCAGCGGCGTGATGGATTCCAAGCGCATCGACGACTCCACCATTGGGCGCATGGCGCCAGCCCTGATGGAGCGCTACGCCTACGCGGTCGAACGCCTCGACCCCCCCGCCTACAATGAAACCCATGCCCGCGTGCGCAACCTGAACCCGATGTTGGCGGACCTCCACGCCCGCGCGATCCGCACCCTTGCGGAAGCCGGTGATCATGCCCTCGTGGACCGCTTTGCGCGGGAAGAGCTCGTCGCATCGCGCCTCGATGATCTTGATCTGCAGCTGGACCAGGAGCCGCGCGCCGAGGCGGATCCTGCGGTTGCAGCGGCCAGCATTATCGCGCGTCACCTCTTCGTCGAGGGCCTTCGCGAGCTTTCCGAGGAATACGCAGTCGACCTACGCAAGGGAGCGGGCGCGCCCACAGATGCCGCGGGGCGTGAATTCCTAGGCCTGCACGGAAGGGAAGCCCTAGGGCAGGTCGCGAAGTTGCACTTCAAGAACACGCAGAAGATCACGGGCAGCAACCGGTGAGGAGCCCAGGGGGAATAGCCACCCGGGATGCCCTTGGCGGGAGCTTTTCACTCGCCAGCGCGACGGGAAACAACTTCCTGCTTTGGGATCGCGTAGATGACCACACGCCGGAGGAGGCTGCGCGCGCCCAGGAATCAGATCTTGCCCAGCGCATTTGCCGTGAGCTGACCGTCGACGGCGTCCTGACCTTAGCTGCACCGTTGGACTCCGGTGATCTGCGGATGGTTCTACACAACGCCGATGGGGGTCGCGCCGAGGCCTGTGGCAATGGATTACGCGTCCTGGCCTGCGCCTGGCACGGCCGCCGATCGTCCCCACAGAAGGCCCCCGAACGCAGCCGGCCCGCCGTCGTGGAGACGGACGCGGGACCCCGCGATGCCTGGGCCCTGGCCGGTCCCGACGGCGTGGCCCGGAGCGCGCGCGTCTCCCTTGGCGAACCTAGGTTGGTTTCCATCGATGAGTCCCTAAGCACGCCCCATGGACCGGTATTGGCCCATTTGGCCGATGTGGGCAATCCACACTGCGTCATCTTCGTGGCGGATCTTGCGCGCGTTGACTTCGCGCGTCTCGGACCTGCTCTGGAGTTCCACAGGCGCTTCCCCGAGCGCACGAATGTTGAGTTCGTGGAGCGCGATGCAAATGGTCTGCGCCTGCGCGTTTGGGAGCGCGGCGTGGGCGAGACGGGTTCCTGTGGCAGTGGCGCTGTCGCCGCCGCCTTCGTGGCCCGCGAACTCCACGGCCTAGCCGCCCCCGTGCGTGTGGAAATGCGGGGAGGTCACCTACGGGTGAGCTTCACGGACGCTGGGACTGCCCTCCTGGAGGGGCCGGCGGAGGTTCGCCCCCTGGGTGCAGAGCAGTCCCGCTTGCTGTTATCCTCTCGCCCTTCTGATTCCTGAGCGCTGCTTCCCCAGCGCGCTTTCTGATAGCAACTCCCCCAACCGGACCATGATTGAGATCGAGATAGCCCACAGCCATGGCGCGGACGAGGCGTCAAATCGCGTTCGAGCGGCGGCAGAACGTTTAGATGTTCAGGCGGTTGACCCTTCAGCCACCGCTGGGCACAGCGGCGCCATGCGCAAGGACACTCCCCTTGGATCCGTCGTTGCCGAGTGGGTTGCGACCGCCTCAAGCGTGACAGTCACGGTGACCAAGAAACCCGGCTTCGTACCGGAGGGCACGATTCGACGCATGTTGGAAGATGGCCTGAAAGAGGCGCTCGCCTAACGGACCTCGAAGAGCCGTGACAGCGTAGAATTGCTGGGCCTTGGAGTCAGTTCTCTACATCGTCCTCGCGCTGCTGACCGTTGGTGCGGCGGATCTCGGCTTCGATAGCGGGAGTCCGCGCCCGATCGCTGTGGCCGCCCTCATTCTGGTGCCCCATGCCTGGGCCCTGGTGGCCCGCAGCGCTCAATATCGCGGCCGTTTTAGGCTCTCGGCGCTGTTGCAGCGAACTCTGCTGCTGCTGCCCTTTGGGCTCCAGGTCTTCGCGGTCACCTCCCTGGATTGGTTGGGAAGTGTCGGGACTTGGACCGGCGTGCAGCCCAGCTTGGCGGAGTGGCCGGGGCTTGAGTTGCTCCTTGGGATCGCGCCCTACCTCGCCTTTCACTTCGCGGCCCTCCACGCGCGCACGCTCCTGCGCGACCCCACGCGCTGCGATCGCCGTGCCCTGTTCCTGTTCCAGGCACGCATGCTCCTGTCGAGCCTGGCCCCCTTCGCCCTCTATGTGTGCCTGTCCGCCTTCCTTGGCCAGAGCGACGAACTGCGCGTGCGGCTGGAGGAAGTGTCGCTCTACAACACGCTCTTCACCTTGCTGCTCCTGGGCGGCTTCCTGGGCTTCATGCCCTTCCTTCTTCGCAACACCTGGTCCACCAAGCCCCTGCCCGATGGGGAGTTACGCGACCTTCTGAAGGCGGTTGCCGCCAAGAGCAAGTTCGAGTTCCGCGAGCTACTGCTCTGGAATACCGGCCTCCAAATGGCAAATGCGGCCATCGTTGGATTCACGCGGCGCACGCGCGTCGTGCTCTTTACCGACGCTCTCCTGCAGCAGTTGCATCCGCGCGAGCTGGCCGCCGTCTTCGCCCACGAAATGGGCCATGCCCGCAGGCACCACGCGGTGACCTTCGTGATTTTCGTGTTGATCGTCTTCGTCGGCGCGCAGCTTCTCCTTGATAGCGTTGGGGTGGAGAGCGAGTGGCTCGCCATGGGGATCTTCGGGGGCCTGCTCGTTCTGTGGTTGCTCGTCTTTGGCTTCCTTTCCCGACGCTTTGAGTTGGAGGCGGATCTCAACAGTCTTGAGGCCCTAGGGGATCCCATTCCCCTGGTTAGCGCGCTCTTTCGCGTGACCGGGACCCAGGCGCGTGACCGCGACGGCTGGCGCCACTTCTCCACGAGCCGCCGGGCGCGCTTCCTGATCTCCGCAGACAAGGATCCGGAAATTGGAGTACGTCTGAGTCGGACGCTCAAGCGCTGGAGTCGAGGCGCCGCGGTCCTGGCCCTCGCTTTGGTGGCACTTTGGGCCCTGCGTCTGTTTGAACTGCGCCCGGGGGAAGAGCTCCTGGCGGACCTACGTCTGGGGCAGTGGGAGCGCGCAGCCCAGCGCATCGAGGGTGGGCTTGAGGTCGACCAAAACCTCGAGCGGGTGATCAGGCGGGCCCGCGCCCTTGAACCTTCTATGGCGGCGGAGGAGCTTGAAGACGCCGCGTTGCTGGCGGCCCAGACGGGAGACATCGGCGCAGCCCGCGACCTGCTCGAATTGGCGCAACTGCGAGGAGCCCGCGAACTCGAGGTGCTCCTCGAGCTGCTCGATGAACTCCTACTCCCGGTCCTCGAGCGCAAGCTAGCCATCGGTGCCTTTGAGCAACTCCGCGTTTCCCTGGAGGAGCCCTGGGCCCAGGCCTTGGTGGATCCCTGGGTGCCGAATGCTCAAGGGAAATTGAACCAGGGCCCTGGCGCGATCTTGAGCCGTTGACTACACGGATCGCTCGGGAAAGGAGCAGATTGAATCCGCACCGGAGGAGATAGCACTGTTGTTCTCTTGGTGCGGCGGCAATGCCTAGAGATTGTGCACTACCTAGCACTGTGCTGCGTGCAAGTCGTGGCACCCCCCATCTAGAGAACCACGGCAAACAGGAGAGCGAAATGTTTCTGGTTACCAACCGCCAGCCCGAGAAGAAGACAGGCGGCCCGGGCATCCTAGGTAAGAAGCCCAACGCGCCGACTTCGTCGCCCGCGCCAGCGAAATCGGCTGCCCTTCACGGTAAATCTGCTGATCCACAGCAGGGGGAACTACCTCTACAAGCACGTACTGCTCTCCACCGCATCGGAGGGCACGGGCCTGATCTTTGACAACATCGTTCTCGCCGCCGGCGATACGAACAACGCCGCTCACGCCCGCTGGGTAGATCGAATTCGGGCCCGCCGCTGGGTCTACATCACTATCAATGAGGATGACCGTGCTCTGCAGGTTTCACGCATGAAGACCGGCGAGGAACATTGGGCACGCCTGGGGCATTACCCCTTCAATCTCTATTCCCGGCACACCGCCTACGTGCAATTCACCGAGGCCTCAAAAATCGGCCGCTCCCACGCCTACTTCGAAGGCGACCCCCTAGGGAACCCGAAGGTAAAGCGCTTCTTCCGCAAGGTCCTCAACGGCGACCGCTGCGACAAGTACCTGAACTACGAGGCGGCTTCGAACACGTACCGCCTGTAGTTTCAGAGCCCTGCGCCAGAAAGGGGGTGAGTCAGGACTCCCCCTCCCTGGTGTTTCAGTAGCTGAGACCGTTCTTGCGCAGGTGGATTGACGGGTCGCCCTCGCGCAGTAGTTCGCCCGCTTCCACGGTTCCGAACACGACCACGTGGTCGTCCAACTCGTGTTCGCCAGAGATGCTGCAGTCCATCCAGGCCAGGGCGCCCGTGATGATCGGGGCGCCGGAGGGGGCGGCCTTGTGTTCGACTTGATCGAAGGGGCCGCTGCCGTCCTCGTACTTCTTGAAAAAGGCGCCCATTAGGCCCTGGCTCTTTGCGTCCAGGATCGAAACGGCGAAGGAGCCGTGGGCGCGCATGGCCGCCAGTGGGCCGCGCTCCTTGCCCACGCCGACACATAAGGTGGGGGGCTTGAAGCCCATCTGCATCACGAAGGATCCGATGAACCCAACGGGTCCGTCCGGAGTCTTTGTCGTGACCAGATATAGGCCCGTCGGCATGCGTCCGAGGGACAGAGCGAGGTGTGAAGGCGGGGGGGTCGAATCGCTCATGGTCGTCTTGGGGGTGCCGTTGGGGCAAAGTCGTGCCTGGGACCCTTTGTGGTCCCAGAGGCCCTGAAGTGAGCCCTAGGGCCGTCATATCTCCTGGGCGAGTCTCAAAGCTAGCGCGCTCCTGGAGAAAACTGCGCCATAGCTCCCTGTATTAACAGTGTCGTCTGGAATCCCAAAGCCCTGGGCTGGATAATGCTCGGCCGCCCTCCGGGCATCAGACGTTGGAATCCACACCATGACCGATAAAGAAATGCCCGTGCCCTTCGAGGTTGTTGAGGGCGATCGCATCGAGCCGCGCTTGATCGAAAAGGAGATGAGCGAGTCGTACCTGACCTACGCTCTCTCCGTGATTCACTCCCGCGCCCTGCCGGACATTCGGGACGGGCTCAAGCCTTCCCAGCGGCGGATCCTGGTGGCGATGAACGACCTGAAGCTGCGGCCCAGCGCGAAGTATCGCAAGTGCGCGAACATCGCCGGCCACACCTCAGGTGAGTACCACCCCCACGGCGAGTCGGTCATCTACCCGACCCTGGTGCGTATGGCTCAGGTCTTCTCCCTGCGCTATCCGCTGGTGGACGGGCAGGGGAACTTCGGTTCCATCGACGGCGACCCGCCGGCTGCCATGCGTTACACGGAAGCGCGCATGGCCGGTCCCACGGTCGACATGCTGGCGGACCTGGACAAGGAGACCGTGGCCTTCCAGCCGAACTACGATGAGCGTTTGACGGAGCCGACGGTGCTGCCCGGGCGCTTCCCCAACCTCCTTTGCAATGGTTCGGATGGTATCGCGGTAGGCATGGCTACGAGCTTGCCGCCCCACAACCTGCGGGAGATCGCGGCGGCTATCCGGGCCGTCCTGGCGGACGAGGACGTCACCATGGCGACCCTGTGCGAGATCGTGACGGGACCGGACTTCCCCACAGGCGGAATCATGATGGGACGCCGCGGCGTCCTCCAGGCCTATTCCACGGGCCGTGGGCGGGCGGTGGTGCGCGCGAAGCACCACGTCGAGGAGATCCGCAGTAATAGGGAGCAACTGGTCTTCACCCAGATCCCCTACCAGGTCCGCAAGACCTTGATCATCGAGAAGATCGTTGATCTGGTGAAGGACGGGCGTATCACCGGCATCTCCGACCTGCGCGACGAATCTGACCGTGACGGTATCCGTCTGGTCGTCGAGTTGAAGAAGAACGAGGACCCCCAGGTCATCGTCAACCAGCTCTTCCAGTACACGCCCCTGCAGTCGACCTTCTCGATCATCAACCTGGCCATCGCCGATGGCCAACCGCGCACTCTGACCCTGCGCGGCATGATCGATGCCTGGATCGAACACCGCAAGAGCGTGATTCGGGCCCGCACGCGCTTCCTGTTGCGCAAGGCCGAAGAGCGCAAGCACATCGTCGAAGGTCTGCGCATCGCGATCGGCGACATTGATCGTGTCATCGCGATCATCCGGGCCAGCTCGGACACCGACCAAGCCAAGTCCGGTCTGCGCAAGGAATTCGCCCTCTCCGCCGCACAGTCCCAGGCCATCGTCGACATGCGCCTCGGTCGCTTGACCGGCCTGGAGCGCGAGAAGCTCGAGGACGAGTTCAACAAGCTCGTGGCAGAGATCGCCGACCTCGAGGACATCTTGGCCAGCGCCGAGCGCGTCATCGCGATCATCCTCGAGGACCTCGAAGAGGTCGTGAAGCGCTTTGGCGACGACCGCCGTACGGAGATTTCCAACGAGGAAGTCGGTGGCGGCTTCGACATCGAAGAGCTGATCCAGGAGGAGATGATGGTCGTCACCTTCTCGCGCGCCGGTTACGTCAAGCGCGTGCCCCTGGATGTCTACCGTCAACAGAGTCGCGGTGGCCGCGGCGTGAAGGGTTCGGTTTCGAAGGAGGGCGACGTGCTCGCCCAGCTCTTCGTGGCCAACACCCACGACTACCTGTTGAGCTTCTCGAACAAGGGCAAGGTCTACTGGACTAAGGTTTACCAGTTGCCGGAGGGCTCGCGCACGTCCCAGGGACGCGCCATCCTGAACCTCCTGGCCCTGGACGAGGGTGAGAAGATCCACACGGTTCTGCGTGTGCCGAACTTCGATTCCGACCGTTATATCTTCTTCGCCACGGCCAAGGGCACGGTCAAGAAGACGCCGCTAGAGGCCTTCTCTCGTCCGCGTACGGCGGGCATCTGGGCTATTCAGTTGGACGAGGACGACGAGCTGATCGGCCTCGGGCTGTGCGAGCCCGGCGACACGATCGTGCTCGGCACCGCAATGGGCAAGGCCATCCGCTTCGACGAGAAGGCCGCCCGCGCCATGGGACGCCAAGCCCGCGGAGTGCGCGGCATCAGGCTACGCGAGAAGGATCGCGTTGTTGGCATGATCGTCTCCCCGAGCAATGACGAGACCACGGTCTTCACGGCCTGCGTCAACGGCTACGGCAAGCGCACGCCCTTGATCGAGTACCCGATCAAGAATCGCGGCGGTCAAGGTGTGGTCAACATCCGCACCACCGATCGCAACGGTGAGGTCGTCTCCTTGGCCCGCGCCACCGACGGCGACGATGTCATGTACATCACCGCCAGCGGCATGATCGTGCGTTCGCCCGTGGCCGACATGCGCGCCATGGGTCGAAGCACCCAGGGTGTGCGCCTGGTCAACCTCAAGAACGCAGACACCCTCGTCGCGACCGAAATCGTGCGCGAAGAGGACATCGAAGTGGAAGAAGAGGGTGCCGAGGGAGTTGCGGTTGCCGAGGGCAGCGAGGGTGCAGCGGACGCTTCACCCGAAGCCAGCGCCGGTGCAACAGAAGCTGATTCTGAAGACAGCGCCAGCGACGACTCCGACGACTCCGACGACTCAGAAAAATCCGACGAGTAGGCTCTCGCCTTACGACACCTAATCAGCCCACTACAATGAGCCTCCACGATCGACTAAACGCAGACCTCAAGGCCGCCATGCGAGCCAAGGACGTGATTACGCGGGACACCCTGCGCATGGTCCTGAGTGCCGCCAAGTACGCCGTCATCGAGAAGGGTGAATACCTGACCGATGGCGAGCTTGAGTCGGTGGTCGAAAAGGAGGTCAAGAAGCGTAAGGACTCCTCGACGCAGTTCGCCGCCGCTGGGCGTCAGGAGCTAGCCGATAAGGAGGACGCTGAAACGGCCGTCCTGATCGGTTACCTGCCCGAGAAAATGAGCCCCGAGGAAACCCGCGCCTTGGTTGAGAAGCTCATCGGCGAACTCGGCATCAGCTCGAAGAAGGAGATGGGTAAGCTCATGAAAGCCCTCTCCGCCGACTACAAGGGCAAGGTCGACATGAGGCTCGTCCAGACCCTGGCGGGCGAGCTGCTCTAATCCCGGCCGCCCCCTAGACCGCCCAGGCGCGCCTTGGCGAAACAAAGGAACCTCTGATCACCCGCGGGCGATCAGAGGTTCCTGTGTTCTCTCCGGGCGGGTGGAGATCAGCCCGTTCGCCTTCGGTGATCAGTCGTCCTTGACTTCGACCTTGGCGCGCACTTCGTAGACCTTCGGCCAGAGCTTCCCTGTCACGAACAGTCGCTTCTGTTTGGCGTCGTAGGCGATCCCGTTGAGAACCGCATCCTGATCACGAATCGGCGGGAAGTCGATGATGCTGGCCATATTCAGCCAGCCGATGACGTGGCCGTCCTTGGGGTCGATGCGCGCGATGAAGTTGCTCTTCCAAACGTTGGAGTAGATCTCTCCTTCGACCATCTCCAGCTCGTTCAGTTGACCCACAGGACGCCCTTCGCTGGTCACGGAAATACGCCGCACCTCCTTGAAGTTCTTGGGATCGAGGAAGCGTAGCACGTCCGTTCCATCGCTCAGGATCAGGTGCGTCCCGTCACTCACGAGACCCCAACCTTGGGTCGTCAAACTCCGTTCTCCGATGAGCTTGAAGCTGCGACGGTCGTAGACGAAGACACGCCCGCTCTTCCAGGTCAACTGGAAGAGTTGGCCGTCGTGCAATGCAACGCCTTCGCCGAAGAGGTCGTCATCCAGGGGCAGGTTGCGCAGCACTTCGCCGGTTTCCAGGCGCACCTCCCGCATGTGAGATGTTCCATAACGACCCGTTCCCTCCACAAAGCGCCCATCCGCAAAGACCAGGCCCTGGGTATAGGCGAGGGGATCGTGGGGGTAGGTCTTGACCACCTCGACTTCCTGGACCACCGGCTTGCCTTGCTCCTCCCCTGCCTGCTCCGCCGAAGCATTCTGAGTACCACAACTTGCACCTGTTAGCAGGGGAAGCAGGGCAATGGCGAGCCATGTGGGGGTCTTCTGTGCGTTGTCGTGTTGCCGATTCATATGTCTGTTCCGCTCTGCGGTATCCACCGGCGTCCCGGGTCTCCATAGGTTACGGGCAGCCACGTCCCCTCGAACAGTTTCCATACTGTCCATGGCCTCTGGGAGAACTAGGCTTACTAGCCCCTAGGACGACCAAGGTTCCCCTCCCATGAAGAAGCTCCTATTGATCGCGCTCCTAGCGCCCCTGATGTTCCTGGCCGTGTCTATGGATGCCGACCTATACGTCGACCCGAGCGCGGTCCCTGGCACAAACCAGGAAGACTCTCTCATTTCGCGCCTGGATTGGATGGGGGGCCGCTGGGAGATCGAGAGCGCCTCTGCCGAGGGCGACTCTGCCGAGGGCGAGCAGTACCTCGAGGAGACCTGGTCCCCTGCACGCGAGGACGCCATGGTCGGCTGCTTCCGTTGGTCCCGCGGCGGCGGCGTTTGGCTCTATGAGTTGATGAGCATCGAGACGGACAAGGAGCACGGCCTGGTCTTCCGCCTGCGCCACTTTAGCCGCAACCTGAAGGGTTGGGATTCCGAGAAGGACGGTCCCCTGACCTTCCCCCTCAAGGATATGGGCGACAACTACGCCATCTTCGAGAACCCCGAACGCGACGACCCCCGTCGCATGGTCTATCGGCGGACGGGGGACGAGCTAACCGTACGCCTCGAGAATGCTGAAGGCGTCGACAAACATCCCTTCACGTTCAAGCTTGCGAAAAGCGAGTAAGCTCGAGGGGCCAAGCGGGGAGCGGCTGTTTTTCGACGGGTTGCTAGAGCCCAAAGGCATACATCGTCGTCGACGTGCGCATGAAGATCTTGCCGTCGAGCACGGCCGGCGTTCCGAAGAGGCCATCCTCGAAGTGCACGCTGTGCACCACTTCGAGTTCATCGGCCGTGGCCTTCAGGACGACCATTGTCCCTTCCACGGCGCCCGCGATGACGTGCCCGGCCGCGCCCACGGGCGAGAGGTAGTACTCGCTGTTATCGCCGAGCCTTTCGCGGTCGAAGATCGCCTTGCCCGTCTCGGCATCTAGGCAAGTCGCGATGCCGCCGGACTTGAAGAGCCAAATGCGGCCGCGGTAGAGCAACGGCGAAGCCACATAGGGCAGTCCCCGTCGCCAGGTCCAGCGTAGGCCGCTGGCGTCGATGTCGCCCTTACCGCCGCGCTTGATGGCGACCATGATGTTCTTGCCGGGTCTTTCATCGAGCTCGGAGAAGCTCATGAACTCCTCGACTTCCCAGGATCCATTGCCGTTGGTGTCAACGAAGCTAAAGGCGTCTTTCGCCCTCGATTCGGGGACTTCCTCGCCTTTCACGTGTCCGTCGCCGTCGAGGTCCAGGCGCTCGAAGAAGAGCCGCGGGTTCCCAATCTCTGCATCACTCAGCTTTATGGAACGACCGAAGGTGCCCTCCATCAGCGAGCGCCCCGTGGCGTTCGATGTGCTCCAGGCAGCGAAGTAAAGCGTGTCCGCATCGCCGACCGCAGTTGTGCAGGGGAAGACCGTAATTCCGTCGTAGGTCCACAGAGACTCACCCGTTGCGGGATCATAGGAGCACACGCGGCGCGTGCCGCTGATGATCAACTCTTCGCGGTCCGCGTTGCGCCACAGGAAGGGCGAGCCGTGGGATTCGCCGTAATCGAAGCGGTCGATCTTCCAGGCATCTTCGCCAGTGGCGGCGTCAAAGGCCATGATCGCGGTCTCCGGTGCCCCGTCGCGGGTCAAGATCACGCGCTCGCCCACGAGGATCGGCGAGTTGGCAACGCCGAATGCATAACCAGGGTAGGGCAGCTCGCGCTCCCAGAGGACCTCGCCTTCCATACTGAAGGCGACCAGGCCATAGTTCGCGAAGTAGGCGATGATGCGCTTACCGTCCGTGCAGGGGGTGGGTTGCCCCGGGGCGGCATCTGTATGCGGATACTCCACGTCCTCTAGGGAAGAGCCTTCGATTCCGAAGTCCCAGATCAATTCCCCACTCGACCAATCGAGGGAAAGGATGATGTTCGTACCACTTTCGTATCCCGTCACGATCACCTGCTGGCCCCAAATCACCGGGGAGGAGTGGCCTTTGGGGACCTCCGTCTTCCAGAGCACGCGCTTGTCCGGACCAAAGTCCGTGGGGATCGGGGTGTCGTCAGCGACACATAATCCGCCGGGACCCCGGAACTGGGGCCAGTTTGCGCCATCGTCGCCGGTTTTAATGACAGCGGATCCACCGGCGAGGGGAAGCAGCGCGAGAACGAAAGCGGTTGATGAATTCAAGAGCAGCATGGAGGTCAGCGGCAGCAGAAGTAGTGCGATGAAGCACCGCGGTATTCAAGAGTTCCTAGATCGGGAACAGGACGCGGACCGTGAGCATGACACCAAGAGGTCGACAGTGGCACAATTACAGGCCCTCTGTTGACTCGTCTTCCCTCACGTGACCTGTTGGTCGCGTGGGGGGCGCAAAGAAGATGGATGGTGACCTCGCTTGGCGAGCCCTAGCGGACTCGACCCGCAGGCAGATCCTAGATCTCCTGCGAAAGCAGCCCCTGCCCGCCGGCCGCCTGGCGGAACACTTCAGCATGAGTCGTTTTGGGGTTCGCAAGCATCTTCAGATCCTGGAGTATGCCGCTCTGATTCGAATCGAAGCGCGCGGCCGCGAACGTTGGCAGACCTCAAGACGACACCGATCCGCCCCATTGAAGAGCCCGCCCCTGACCCCCTCTTGGCGGTCAAGCAGCGCGTAGAAAGCCCACGAGCTTCCCCGCCCCCCAAGAACACCCACCGCAGGAAAGACGCATGAGTACCGAAAGCCCCGAGATAACCGGTAACGTTGAAGCCGCCGAACCCTTAACCGTCGCCGAAGTTCGCTGCGACGTGCCCATTGACGCGACGCCGGAGAAGGTCTGGTCCGTCCTCGTGGGCGACGTCAGCGAGTGGTGGCACAAGAGCTTCTACACCAACCCTAAGGGCCCCGAGCAAGGGGGCTTCCGCATCGAACCAAAGCTCGGCGGCCTGATGGTTGAAGAGTGGGGCGACGGCCAAGGCCTGATCTGGGGATCGGTCGTCGGTTTGGAAACGAACGCCTTCCTGCAGATCGTGGGAGACTCCAGTCCCGAGTGGGGCGGCCCGACGCGCAACTTCATGACCTTCCGACTTATCCAGGATGGCGAAGGGACGCAGCTCTCCTTCACGAGTTCCTACTTCGGTCGCGTGACAGAGAAGACTGTGAAGACCTTGGCCGAGGGTTGGCGTTTCCTCTTCGGTCGTTGCCTCAAAACGTATGTTGAGACGGGCAGCCTTGAAGGTGTCGACTGAGATTCTTGCCGGATAGCTAGGGGCTCGATCCGCGGCGAATTTCCGAGGTCAACCCCTGACACGGGTACGCCCAAAGCAAGCCATCCCCGGCGTAGACTCACCAATTCCAGCTCCAATGGCCCTTTCAGACCTTCTGCGCACCGACGCGTTCATCACGCAGCTCCTCGGCAGTATGGAGCAGCACGATGGCTACGCCATTCTGCGTACTCCGGACAACCCAGGCTTCTACTTCGGCAACTTCCTGATCCTGGAGGAGACGCCGAAAGACCTGGAGTCATGGTTACGGGTCTTCGAAGAGTGCTACGGGCCGGAGATTCGCCACCGCTGCTTTTCCTGGGGCGGCCAGGCGCTCGATGAAGAGACTGCCAAGGCAGCCGCGAGGCTTGGCCTCGAAAGCGATGGTGTGGTGGAGCTGTGCATGCACGGCTCACCAACAAAGGAGCAGAGCGGGACCCCAAGTGCTGTGGAAGCATGGACGATTCGACGTCTGCACCCCGAAGACGACTGGGATGCCAGTGCAGCCCTGAGTGTTGCCTGTGATAGCTCGAGCGCAGAAGCCAGCGAGATCCAGCGCCTCTTTACGCAGCGCATCCGAGCAGCACGTCGAGAGATGCTAGTGAAAGGCCTAGCCACATGGTGGGGAGTCTTCGAGGGCAAGACTCTCATTGGACAATGCGGCCACGTAGCCTGCGGCGAAATCGGCCGCTACCAGAATGTCGAGACGCACCCGGACTGGCGCAGACGGGGCATTTGCTCTGCGTTGATCACAGCTGTCGCGCGCGACGCCTTCGAACGCCTAAAAGTCGATAGACTCATCTTGGCCGCCGAGTTGGACGGTCCGGCCATCGGCCTCTATACACGCCTGGGGTTCAAGGAGACGGGCCGCACGCACTCCCTGATACGGCACCCAGACCCGATGCATGTGCGCGACGAATGCGTTGGCGACCACGCCGGTGTGCGCAGTTTGGTGAACGCAGCATTTGGGACGCCAGAGGAGGCTCCCTTGATTGAAGAGCTGCGTCAAAGCCCGGGCGTAATCTCCCTGATTGCGGAGCAGTCCAACACGATCCTGGGCCACATTCTCTTCTCGCCGATGTGGGTCGAAGGCGAAGGATCGGCTCGTTCCGCGGTTGCCCTCGCCCCCCTAGCCGTGCGTCCCACCGCCCAGGGCCAGGGCCATGGAACCAAGCTTGTGCAGGCTGGTCTGGAGCGCTGCAAACGCGCGGGTTTCGACCTCTGCGTCGTGATCGGAAGCCCCGCCTACTACCGCCGCTTTGGCTTTGAACCCGCCACCCCGCACGGGTTGCGCAATCCCTTTGGTGTCGAGGACGAGCACTTCATGGTGCACGCGCTCACCCCCGGTGCGTTGCAGGCCTGCGCCGGCAACCTGATCTACGATCAGGCCTTCGACGCACTTCAGTCGTAGCGCTGCGGAGTCCATTGGCGGTAGAACCCAAAGAGGCGCGCAGGGAAATGCGGTTCACCTACGCCAACAAACGGGGGCTGCGCGTGAGGACCTAGCGCAGGGCCCAAGGGGTGCGACTTCACTTGGCGTGGGCGCGAAGGATCAGCTCCACGCGCGCCGCTTTCCGGGTCTCGCCGCTGTAGCCATCATACTGCTCGCGCAAATCCTGTCTCGCGGCCATCTCCGCCCGCAGCTCTTGCCAGCGGTCGTAGTCGTGCCGGCTCGCGACGCGCGTGCGCGTATCCCAGATGCGCAAGGTCTCGTCGCCCGAGCCGGTCACGAGGCGCGTGCCGTCGGGCGTCCAGACGAGTGAGTACACGTAGTCCTCGTGTGCTTCCCAGTCGAGCTGCTGTGTGTAGCGACCGGCCTCGAACAGCAGTACGTGGCCTTCGTGCGTGCCGACGGCGAGCATGCTGCCGTCAGGGCTGTAGGCTACGCACCGCGGCCTGTAGTCGAGCTCGCGCCGGACGACGGTCATTCCCGAATCCGTGTCGATTACGGCAAGCGACCCCATCCGGTCGACCGTGGTGTTACTCTCATAGATCTCTGGCCTAACGACGGCGACGAGCGGCAGACTCGGATGGATCGACAGTCCTGCCGCCGTGCCTTCGATGCCAGGAGTGTTGCGCCAGCGTCGTCCTGGCGGCGACGGCAGTTCGTAGTCTGAAACGACGAGCGCCGACTCCTCCTTCATCTGGGCTCTCCTGCTCAGCCGCAATTTTCCTGCCGGATCCAATGCTTCGATGAACGCGTCGATTCTGATTCGCAGGCTGCCGGCAGCCGATTCGTCCACCGTGGGCTGCGAGACCTTGCCGGTGAGTAGGTTCCAGTCGCATATCCCAGAGATGTTCTGGCTCGTGACCAGGTGAGTCCCGTCCGCGCCGAAGGCCATCAAGGGTTCGGATCCGACGGTACTGCCGTCGAGAGTTCGCTCCCTCTGTGTCAGCCCCTCACCGGTGCGCGTGTCCCAGATGCGAATGTTGGGATCAAGCGGCGCGGTGGATGCGATCAGGCTGCCGTCCGGGGAGATGGCGATTTCGTAGCTCCAAGTGTGGTTGGCTGCCCCAGCTGGGGCAGCGTGCCCTCTCAGCGTGAGAACCATCGGGTCGTCTGCGGGATCAGTCTTGCGCGGGTCGAGCTCGACCACCACCGGGGCGGCGTAGGGGCCAGTGATCGCCAGTCGATGACCGGATGGCGATACACTGGCAATTTGGGCGTCTCTCCAAGCTTCGGGCGGAATCCAGCCCCCATCCCCATCGGGCCCGCGGACGAGGCCATTGAAATGCAGGGCCATACCTGTCTCGGTGCTCACCAGTTTGGCACCCGCAACGTAATTGATGACCAGGAAGAGTCCATCGCGAGAATAGGTACACCAGGCTGGCGTTGGAGAGACAACCACCGGCCACAAGGGGTCGGTCATCTCCTGCGGAGGAGCGCCAGCGGTAAGGGCAACGCGTTTCCACTCTCGTGTGAGGCCCCTACTCGTGATGCTTCTTCCGCCGCTGCTGTCTTCGAGCGCACTGTCCAGCAGAACACCTCCGGCCACTGGAAACCCTGACCCAGGGGGACGCGAGTCGCCGTCAATCCGCAAGAGCAACGCGCCGCTCTCGACGTCGAATGCGGAGACCACTTCCTGGCGATTCACCACAAAGATGCGCCCACCTGGGCTCAGGTGGGCGTACTCCCAAGTGCCCAGATCACGCACGACATGGGCGACGGAGCCTTCCACTCGAATCTCTGCCTGCGTGGGGCTCGTGTACCAGAGAATAGTGCTGCCATCGTCCGATATCTCGGGCGCGCGTGGCCATAAAACCTCGGTCGCTCCTTCCCCTTCGGAGCCGAGCGATGGGGCAATCGGTTGGAGGGTGGTGACCAGGTGGCCGATGACGGGTGCTCGCAAGAGGACCGTTTCTCGCTCGAGGTCCAAGAGTGCATACTCGCGCTCCGTGGATGAACCATGCCCGGACTCGGCAATGGCTAACCCCGTTGGCGTGGCGCTCTTGATGAGGAACCCTTCGCCAGGAAAGAGTCTACGGATCGTCCGGTGCTCGAGCAGCGAGTGCACGACCAGGGCGTCACCTTCGCTGCCTATCAAGTGCTCGTCGTCCATAAAGATCCAGGTCCCCGCCCCTCCTTCGATCAAGTAGGGCACCGCCCGATCGAGCATTCGCCAGGCAACACCGCGCGCCTCTTCCGGTACGAGATGTAGCTCCGTCACCGCATCTCGCTCGCGTCCGGCGTCGATCAATATCTGGGCGGACTGCAGGAGCCCATTGATGGCATTGTTCTCGCTGGCAAGCGCACGCTCCGCGTTGGAGCTGGCCCTGTTCGCGAAGATCAGCGCCACCACCGTTCCCGCGATCAGCGTCAAGAGCGTCGCGACCGCACCCGCCACTAATCCGCGGTTGCGCTGCGTGAACTTCCAGGCGAGATAAAAGCCGCTGGGAGCCCGCGCCGTAATCGGCTGGTGGGAAAGATGCCGCCGCAGGTCGCCGGCCAGCGCGGCAGCGCTCGAGTAGCGGCGCGCGGGCTCGGCTTCGAGCGCCTTGCCGAGGATCGTATCCAGGTCGCCCCGTAGGCTCGTGTCGAGCGTGCCCGCGCGCGGTGTGTCACTCATAGTCAACAACGCGATGGCGCGCGAGAGCGGCAAGTCCGCGATCTCGCGTGGCAAGCGCCCGAGCAGCAGCTCGAAGAGCAACACGCCGAGCGCATAGACGTCCACCCGCGGCGTGACCGCGTCCGCTGCGTTCTCAAGCTGCTCGGGCGCCATGTACGACAGGGTGCCGACGAGTTGGCCTTCCTCGGTCAGAACTGCGGACAGCGTTCCCGATGTTCCACTTGTGCGTGCGATGCCGAAGTCGAGGATGTGCGGGTAACCGCTCGCGTCCACCAGCACGTTATCCGGCTTGATGTCGCGGTGGATCACGCCATGCTCGTGCGCGTATTGCACCGCGTCTGCAACGCGCGCGAGCAGTTCGGCCCGCGTCGCGCGATCGAGCCCCGCGCGTTCGCAGTGCGTGCGGATGTCCACGCCTTCAACCAACTCCATTGCGAAGAAGGGTTGCGTTCCATGGCCGACGTCAAAGGTGCCAGCCTCGAAGATTTGAGCGATACCCGGGTGCTGCAGGCGACCGAGCACCACGGTCTCTTGCCGGAAGCGACGCAAGCGCTCGGGCGTCGCGTGCATCGGGTGCATGAGCTTGATCGCCACGCGTCGCTGTGGGGAGGCTTGTTCCGCTTCGTAGACGATGCCCATTCCGCCCTGGCCGAGCTGGCGCAAGATCTTGTAGCCGCCGATAGCGTCGGGCAGCCAGGTCGAGCTCACATCCTGGGCGTCGAGGGCCTCATCGGCGACCCCGTCGAGGGCTTGCCGTGCGGCCCTGACCTTGTTCTCGGCAAAGGCGTCTTCGAGGGAGCTGTCCTCGCCAGCCGCCAAGAGCGCGCGCACCTCCGCCATTAGCTCGCCGTCATTGCTGCAGGCTTGCCGTAGCCAGGCGTCGAGTTCATCCCTTGGGATCGTCCGCGCCATGTCGACGAGCACAAAGAGTCGCGCGTAGTCCTCGCCGCCACTCATTCCGGTGGAGCGAGCCTCGTCCGCAACCAAGCTTTGGCCATGAACCAGTCGCGCTCGATCGCTACCTCGGACACGCCCAGGACCTCGGCCGATTCGGCGATCGTGAGGCCGCCGAAAACCCGCAGCTCAACGAGCCGCCCGTGGCGCGGATTGCATTCCTCAAGATGCGCCAGGAGCTCGTTCAACTCGACCAGATCCAGCTCCGGGGAGCGCACCGCGTCGATTTCCCTGACGAGGGCTCCGTCGAGGGTAACCCGCAGCCCCCGGTTGCCCCGCTTCTGGGTCGCCAGTGCGCGTGCGTGGTCGGTAAGTACTTGGCGCATGGCCAGGCTCGCCACGGCGTAGAAGTGTTGGCGGTTCTCAAGCTTCCCAAGCCCTTTCTCCACCTTGATCCAGGCCTCGTGAATCAGTGCCGTCGGCTGGAGCGTGTGCCCCCCACTCTCTCCCGAGAAGATCCGCGCCGCTAGCTCTCCCAGTTCGCCGTAGACAAGCGGCATTAGGGAATCGACTGCCCCCGGCTCACCGTCACGCGCGGCCTGCAACAGGCGGGTGATCGTCTGGGGGGTGAGGCTGGTCATTCCGGGGTGAAGGCAAGGGCAGGATCGGCCCTGCTTCCCAGGACAGCATTCCACTCTAACTGCCCTCGGAGGTTTCGGGATGGGCGATCCGGCCGCTCGCGGCATTTCCCGACTTGGATGGGGGAGTCCAGCGCCGGATACTGCCAGGGGCCCGGAGCGACCTCCGTCCCGGCTTGATTACGACTGTCCAGCAGCCTCGCGTGTGGCGCTCTTCAGCCCCCAAAGCACCCCGGCCAGAACAACTCGTGCAGCCCCTACGCCCCTCGGGGTTTTCACGCTGACCTCCTCCCGTTCGGTGTACCCGCGTCGGCTCAGGTGAACCTCGTCCAGAACTGCTCATTCGACTCTCACCAAGTCGACCCCCCCCGCTATCACTTTCAAAAGAGGACTCGGCCCTTCCCAGCCGAGGCCTTCTTATTCGCGCCCGGGAGAGCTCATGCGGGCAGGCGGTCGCACAACACGATCCGCTCGCCACCCGGGCCAGGCATGTGGATACGTAGCACGGTGGCCTTGCCGTCCTGGCCAATCTCGAGGGAGATTCGAAGGGGTGGCCCGTCGATCGGGAACACGCCGTCTTCCTCTCCGCCGACATCGATGCGGAACTCCGGCTCCGGGGTCACGAACCACAGCTCGCCGTCGTGGACTTGCAGCTCGATGATGTCGTCCTCGAGTGGCGTGTCCTTGTCCTGGGGCTTGTAGGCGGCGAGGGCACCCGCGAAGCGCTGGCGCAACGCGGTGTTGTCACGCTCGATCTCCTCCGGCGAGCGCAACAGTCGCTGGATCCCTGCCGGTAGCTCGAAGAGGTCGGTCGGCGTCTCGATCCAGCTGGCCGCCGTAAACACGAGCGTGTGCTCTTGGCCATCCTCGGCGCGATAACGGGTCATGCTCGTGGGCAGGGTCAGCCCGTCAAGGCTCTGCGAGCCGTGGAACACCAGTGTGGAGAGTCCGTCGCCCTCGCTGCCGACGAGGGCGCCGGTTTCGAGATCAAAGTAGTGATATTGGCGCCCGGGCTCGCCGCCGTCGCGCGCCGCAAGGGGGGCTGAGACTTGCCAGCATTCGGTCTCCGCGAAGCGCGTCGGATGCGGGCGAACTTCCGCGCCCTTGGGACAAGACGGTGCGAACAGCGTCGGCAGCGCGAATAGGCGTTGCCCCTCGAACAGCTCCTCGCCTTCCACCATTCGCGGCCCCTGGGGTTCAATGGCCCAGCTCCTTTCCCCGTCGTAGGTGTAGAGCAGCCCGCCCTCGTCAAGCCGCAGATCCCATCGGTCTGGTGCGACGAGGGTCAGCGACATCTCGCTTGCTTCGAGCCCGCGCAAGGGAATGGCCCAGGTTCCGCGCAATCGAAGGGCCTTGTCGCTGTTATTGAATTCATCTCCACCAATGTGTTCCGAGTGCTTCAAGAACAGCGCGGCCGCCTCCGGCACGACGGAAAACTTGCTCGTGATTTCGGCGCCGTCAAGCGAGGGTACCGTTCGCGGGCGATAGTCGAGACAGCGCAAGTCCCCGAGGCTGTTGCGCACATAGATCAGCCCGTCGACGGCAACGGGCATCGTCCAGTACACACCTCCATCAAGGACCTTGCGCCGGGAGAGCTCCCGATACTCTTCAGGAGTAGCCTCCGCGATGATGAGCTCGCCATCTGAATTGAGGATCAGCAGACGGTCGCCGACGATCGACAGGGAGCCGAGGCCCAGGCCCCGCTCGCGCCACTTCGAATTGCCATCGAGGTCAACGCAGCGCAGCATCGACTCGTCGAATCCGTACAGGTTTCCTTCGTTCAGCACACACGCGGTGACCTTGTTGCGCATGTTGCGATTGCCCCACACCGAGGTGGGTGGTTGCGTGCTGAGGTCGAGCAGCTCGCAGCCCTTGCCGTAGGCCGACGACAGAAAGATCCGACCTTCACCGACTGGTATCGGAGTCGCGCAGTGCACTGCGTTTCCCGCGAGGGTCCACGGAACCTCGCGCAGCACTTCACCGTCCGTGAGCCCGAAGACGAAGAAGGTCTCTCCCTGCACCCCAGCAACTGCCGCCTTGTCGTCGACGGTGATTTTCGCCAGATTCGAATAGCTCGCGTCACCCTGCTCTTCGCTCTGCCACAGGACACTTCCATCGCTGGCGTCGACGGCCACCACGCGGCCCCCCATTTGCAGCAGGATCTGTTCGCCTGCGAGCAGCGGCGAAGCACTGAACCCGTGGAAGGTCTTGTCCAGCTCGAGCTCTACCATGTAGTCCCTCGACCACACGAGCTCGCCGGTCTCGAGGTCCAACACGTGGAACTTGCCGCTGCGATTCAAGCAGTAGACCAGCCCCGCGCGGATGGTGGGAGTCGTGAGTGTTCCGCCGAGGTGGTACTGCGGCTCATCGGTTGACGCGAACTCGAACTTCCAATGCTCGACACCGGTCTCGGCTGCGAGGCAGACAATGCGATCAACGCCGGCCGCCTCGTCGTAGCCGATCGTTACGAGGCGATCATCGGCGATCGATGGGCAGGAGTATCCAGCGCCCACGTTCGTTGACCAAAGCGGTTCGTCTCGCCCCTGGACTGCCAAGCTCTGCGCGGGCCCGGCGCCGGTTCCGTCGGGGCCGCGGTATTGCGGCCAATCGGTACTCTGGGGACTCGATACAAGCAGGGCGAGACAGATTGTGGTGAGCATGGCAATGCAAAAGGCCTCGTCGACGTGGATAGGCAGAACTGCAGGCAGAGCGAGTTCATGTTGCCGATTCAGACGCGAACAGACCACCCGAGTTGCGATCTTTCTACGTGAGCCAGGTGCCCTCGACGCCAGGGGGCGAAGCCGGTTTACATGGCGAGGACGACAAACCAGACGGACAGGCATCCACGTGCCGTCCAGGCGAAGGTCCGGATCCAGTTCGTCCGCACCAACCGGCGATGGGAGTCGGCGTCGAATCCGGAGAGCAGCCTGCGGTGCTCGGGCATCTGTTGGAGCAGGGTTGAGAGCCAGATGACGCTGAGCAGGGCCAGCCCCACCCAGACCGCCAAGGACGGGATCGCATCAGGGCGCCAGCGGATCAGAGCAGCGGCCGTTCCGAGTTCGATGAGCATGGGCGGACCCACCACCCATCCGGTGCGCTTGGTGTGGTCCTTTTCGTACTGCTCGAAGCGATCGGGCGAGACTCCGGCGAACAGCGGGTAGTGCACGACCTGGACGAACCAGATCAGGCCGGTCATGAACAGCGTGGCGGCTGCGTGGATCAAGAGCAGCAGCGTCATGCGAATAGCTCTTGGACAATGGCACTCGCGGTATTCCGACCGGAGACCATCGCGCCCTGCAGCGAAGCGCGATCGCAGTGGTCTCCGCAGATATACACGCCTTCGCGGGGAGAGGCCATGCTCTTCAAGCCGGGTGCCTGGGAGGGGAGTGCATGCCGGACATGAATCGTGCGAAGGTGAATCCAGTCGCGAACGGACTCCCCGAACCATTCCGACACCTGTGACTTCACTGCCCGAATGAGTTCGTCACCGTCTAGCTCCACGTGATCGAGGACCGAAGCGCTCACCAGTGCGCGACCTGCGGGCGCGTAGGCACCCGACACCTCGCTCATGACAGAGAGGTCGTTGACCGGGCCGGTTCCGGTTCCGTCGAGCACTAGAATCGGATCGCGCACCGGCGGCTCCGGCGCGTTGAAGAAAACGGTGCGGACGCCCCGACCGGCAGGCGCTGCGGGCGCACCGGTGAGCCGTGCTGCTGTCGGTGCTTCGGTCGCGATCACAACGGCACGCGCCGTCAGCTCCTCGCCGCCCTCCAGCCGTACCCCCCGATCGATCAGGGCATCCACGCTTGCGCCCAGGCGAATCGTTCCCTCGGGCAGCCCTTCTGCGATCTGGGCTGGGATCGCGGCCATACCGCCCGCGGGCACCGCAGCGTCGCCGGTTGAAAACATCCGGAACGTGAATTCGAAGGAACGACTCGAGGCACTGAGGGAGCGGTCGAGAAAGACGCCGCCGAACCACGGACGAAAGAGTGTCTCGATGATGCGCTCGGAGAACCCGAAATCGCGCAGTGCCTGCTCCGTCGATCGATCTTCGCCGAGGCCGCGCCGGACTGCGCGTTGTAAACGAGCCATGCGCAGCTTGTCGCCGAGTGTGCCGATGCTGGCGCGTAGAGTCGCCCACAGCTCGCCAGGACAGCGCAACGGGTCGGCGACGCGCTCCAGCTTGCGCCCCGTCCAAACGAGCGCGCCCGGCTTGAAGGGCCGCAGATCCAGACGATCGTAGTCGAGTACCGCTTGCGCCTCGGGATACGCGGTGAGCAGCACCTGGAACCCGCGATCCAGCAGGAATCCGTCCACCAGGTCGGTCCGTACCCTGCCGCCCACAGCGTCGGAGGCCTCGAGAATCAACGCTCGGATTCCGGCCTCGTTCAGCTTCCTCGCGCAGCATAGACCGGCAATCCCGGCCCCTACGATGATCACGTCGGGTTCGATCACAATTGACAACTCAAACAGCCTTTGCTGCGAGCGCCTTCGCGGTCGCTTGATGGCGGTATGCGAACAATCGCTTCAGCTTGCGGCGCACAAACCAGCCCGCGACCCAATGCGCCACCCGCCCGCCCGGTAGCGCATATTCGATGCGATCCTCCAGGATGCTGACATCACCCTTTGGGATGAACGAGTGCTTGTGTTCCCAAATCGCGAAGGGCCCCTTGACTTGGGTGTCGCAAAACTGGCGCCCGGGAATGCAATCGTGGTGTCGCGACACCAGACGCGGACGGAAGGGCCCCAGTTGCAGGCGGACAGTCACGAGCGACCCCTCTTCCTCAATAGTGCCTGTCTTTGACTCAACCTCGATCGATTCCCACGGAGGCGTCAAGCGCTCCAATGCATCGGGCAGCGTGTGCCAAGCATAGACCTCTTCGGCTGTGGCCTTCAGTTCAACTTGGGCGACAAATTCGTAGCGTTGCATGACGATTCAACTCGATAAAGGTAGGCACAGTTGCGATGGCTCTCGGGGTCGGGCTCACGATCAGTGCAGTAAATCTACTCGCGAATGCAGTAGAGCGTTCCTGCTTCACGCAGGAGCAGCGCGTTGCCGGCCACTGAAGGCGTTCCCCAGTACAGTCCTTCCATACGGTTCGTGCGCAGTACCTCGTACTCCGGACCGGTGCCGACAACGACTGTCGTCCCCGCTTCGTCCATGATGTAAAGCTCGCCACCGGCAACCCAAGGCGAGGCTACGACCTGCCCCGCACCGGGCACGCGCTCGCGCCAGAGTTGCTCGCCCGTCGCCGCGTCGTGACAGGCCAAGACGTTGGTAGAGCCAAGGATGTAGATCCGTCCTGCGTAGACAACGGGCGATGCGAAGCCGGGGCCGGAGCGCTTGGCGTACCAGGAAATCGAATCGGAGTCCTTTGCCTTCGCGCTCATCTTTCCCGTCGCAGAAGCGTTGACCGCCATGAGCGGGCCGCGGCTCATCGGGCCGCTGTTGCCGAAATAGATCCTCTCGTCGTCGAAGGTTGGCGAGGACGAGAACGAACCACCGATACCTTCGACTTCCCAGCGCTTCTCGCCGGTTGATGGATTGTAGGCGATGACGGTGTCCGGTCCACAGGCCACGAGGCTAGTGCGTCCCGCGGTCTCCCAAAGAACGGGGGTTCCCCAGCTCGTTCCAAGCCCGCGCTCCACGCGCCAACTCTGCTTGCCGGTCTTCGTGTCGAAGGCCGCCAGAAAGGACTCCTCCTCATTGTCGTTTTGCAGGAACACGAGGCCGTCGACCGTGACGAGTGAGGTGCCCCAGCCAAAGTCATTGCCGGTCTTGAAGACGCCTGTCTCGACTCGCCACAACTCCTCGCCCTCGAAGTCGAAGCAGACGAGCTCGCCTAGGGCACCGAAGGTGACAAAGATCCGTTCCCCATCGGTAGTGGGCGTCTCGGTGGCAAAGGTGTTCGAGCGGTGGACGGGATACAGGGGCACGCGCTTGCCTACGTCGCGCGACCAGATTTCCTTGCCGTCCTCTAGGTCGTAGCAGGCCAGTTGGAAGGTAAGCTCGCCCTCGGGCTTCGCACCTGCGCCACGCGTGCTCGGATCCCTGACTCCGGCGGACATACCCTTAGGACCGTCGTCCTCTGGATCGACTGCGCTGGTCAGGAAGACCCTGTCGTTGGCAACGATGGGGGAGGACCAGCCGCTTCCTGGGACGTCGACACTCCAGGCGACGTTCTTGTCCGGACCCCACTCGGACGGGAAGGCCCGCTCTTCGAGAATACTTGTCCCGGAAGCGCCCCGAAAGCGCGTCCAGTCTCCGTCGGCCGGGGGGGTGGCTGACTGGGGGAGGAACATAAGAGCGAGCAGCAGAGGCATCATGGCGGCTAAGTTGGCGCGAGAGAGGGGGGGCAACAGATCATTCGAAGCTCGCACGACCTTGGATGCAAAGCGCATCTAAAGATGTCTGTATCCAATGCAGTTCGTGCCTCCTGTGATAGGCGACGCCGTATATTGAGCGTGCTAGCCCTAACACACAGGCGTCGGCCCCACAGGCCGCTGGTTGTGTGGGCAGGGGGCTTCGCTCTAGTGCTTTGCCGGTTTGCAGGGAAACTCGTGCCGGGCGGGTGTCTCCGCGCGTCAGGATGCAGGGAATGGAAACAGGTCATTCTGTCGAGCGCAGACATCTCTTTTGCAGTCTCCACCTCAAAGGCCTCTTGAACCTCGGCTCCTGATCACCGATCAAGGTTTCTCAGCGGTCTAAAACACCGAAGCATGCTGTATCCGACCAAGACAAGGCCGGCTGCGGTCTCGCGAACCAATTCCCCCAAGGTGAACCCCAAGGCATGGGGTTGGGCTCCGGGGAGCGCCCCTCCCACGTTCGGATGAAAGAGGCTTTGTCGTCATGAGCAGAGAATCTAACGCGCCCCTTGCGCCGATGCGCGTCGGCATCATCGGCGGAGGAGTGGCCGGGCTCGCGTGCGCTGGCTTGCTCGCCGCACAAGGCCATCAGCCAGTCGTCTTCGACAAGGGGCGAGGACCGGGTGGCCGCAGCTCATCACGGCGGGCGGCTCCATTCGCCTTTGACCACGGCGCCCAATACTTCACGGCCCGCGACCCCTCCTTTCGGCGGGCGTTGGATACCTGGTTGGATAAGGGCGTCGTTGCGCGCTGGGAAGGGCGCATCGTTTCTCTCTCTCTGGCCGACCCCCAACCAGTCCGTGGCGCAACGGAGCGCTTCGTGGGAACTCCCCAGATGAACGCGCTGGCGAAGTACCTAGCGCGAGACATCGAGCTGAACTGTCGCACCGTGGTCACGCGGCTCGACCGACTGGCCGATGGCTGGAGAGTCGTCCGTGAGGACGGGGTCGAGCTCGGAGAGTTCTCCCGACTCGTGGTTGCCTTGCCACCGGCCCAGGCCAGCGCGCTGATCGGCAAAAAATCTCCTCTTGGCGACCGTGCGGCTGCGGTCGGCATGCGACCGTGCTGGGCCGTGATGCTTGGACTGTCCGAGCCCTACAGCGTCTCCTTCGACGGCGCTTTCTGCGATGGCCATCGACTCTCCTGGATCTGCCGCGACAACAGCAAGCCCGGAAGGCCCACAGCGGAAGCCTGGGTCCTACACGCTTCCCCGGAGTGGACCGAGGCGCACCTTTATGACGACCGGGGGGCCGTCACCGACGCATTGATCGAGGAGTTGGAGCGTCTCACTGGCGTCTCCCTGCCGGCCGTGATTCATCGCGACGCACATCGCTGGGGTCTTGCTCTATCCGACCCCCACCTCGAGCCCGCTTTGTTTCATGATCCCGAGCGCGGGCTGGCCTTGGCCGGGGACGCCTACCATGGCGGGCGGATTGAGGGAGCCTATCTGAGCGGTGAGGCCGCTGCCCGCTGTCTCATCTGAGGGAACGAAACCTCAAACTCACAGCTATCGGAGCACAGAGAGCGAGCTTTGTTTCTTGGTGAAGGACAGCACGTTTCGCTGTCGGGTGGGCGGCTCCGTCTGCTGAGTATGGCCAGGCAATTAAGGTGGCTCGCCCGGCCGGGTGCTCCTCTTTGGTGCTTAGGAGGGCGGGTGAGTCCGCCTTTCGCGGCTTGAACAGGAGGACTGGGCCATGCTCGAGAGTTCCACCCGTGATATTATGCGGTGCATGCATCCGCGCGACTGCGGTGATCGAACAGCAGGCGATTGCTGGCCCAAATTCAAGAGACTAAAACCATGAGTGAATCAAAAACATCCGCCCCGGCCGACCGACGTGAGCATGCCGCGGGGGTATCTAGGATGAATTACGTATCCCGTCTCCGCGCCGCCCAAGCCATCTTTGTTCTCGCAGCTGGCTTCTCGTTCCTGTTCTCCGTCTACCTTTGGTTCCGCGTCGACCGCGAGCAGGGTCTGTTCGTTGGTCTTTGGGTCCCGTCGATCCTATCGCTTGGCTCGCTGCTGCTGGCCGGGAAGAGAGGTCAATCGTGAGCGACGTCTTGATCTTTGTAATCGGGTCGATCGTCAGTCTCATGGTTGCCTCCGCAGTAGGTTTACTCCTCTGGGGGGCTTCGCAAGAGCCCACGGAAGAAGGGCTGCACTCCGGGGAGAAGAGTCCTTCCGGGGGCAATTCAGGTTCAGGGACGTCCTCCCCCAAGGGCGTCGCATGAGCACGTCCGTAGCCGACCGAATCCTCTCCACAAGAGCCAGCGGTCCCCCCAGCTAGCAGGTCGGAGCAGGGGATCTGAATCTTCCCTATCTAACCTTTGCCTCGTGCACGGGAGGGTATGGGACGTCGCTGTCGTTAAGCGAGCTCTGCTTGGTACTTCACGATGTTCGGCTGAGCTGGGGGCCTAATCGAGGTCGACTCCGTAGAGCGGTATAATCGACTCACTTAGGCAAGTGGTCTTAGTTCCAGGAGCGCGCTACCTATTGCATCGCTGGCGCTGTTGTTCTTGGTTTGCATCCGGCCCGCGCGAACGGCGCGGTCGTGTCTGGCCGGACAGACGATGCGAGGCGGTTCGTGTTCGGTGTGTGCAGGTGTCAGTGAGGGGTGGGGTGCCGATGAGGAATTGGCCTTTCGCATGTGGCCGTGGGGCCGAGAGTCTAGGGTTCGCGTCGGTGATCTTCGTGGCCGATCACTTGTAGCCGCGATGGCTAGACTCGTCGCGGAAAATTACGCGGCGCCCGTTGATCACCTTCCAGAGCGCTAGACGAGGGGCGATGGCTCGCTCTACTGGGAAGGAAGATGCTCTCGATTGAGAACCTGACAGAGGAAGAGGTCATCCTGTCTAGGGCCTTCGACGTTGCCGACTTGAGCACCGCTGCCCCGCAAGGCCCGTGGCTCGTTCGAGATTCTCCTGACACCGAAGACTGGCGTATTCGCACTGCAGGAACCAATCGGTCCAAGGCGGCTGCCGGGCTCTACTCTGGCGTGGAGTACCTGAACACGCCCGCGGTCGTGTGCAAGTAGACATGTCCGTCCGGTCCCGAGCTAATGTCACCCGCCGATAGGGTGGGGAGCTCGTCCGTCACGTTAGTCCAAGCACCGTCCGGCTCCCGTAGCAGGACACCGTTGCTAAACGTCGCCGCGAGCAGACCTCCATTCGGCAGACCGAGCAGCGAGTGCACCGCCAGGTAGCCTGGCTGCTGAGTGAATTGGCGCAGCGCCTCGATCGCTGGCTTCCAGGTTTGGCCGTCGTCCCCGCTTTCGAGGACGCCCTCCGGGGGGCTCGCGAGGAACAGGAGATCTCCGCTGCTGTGCATGGCGAAGGCACGTTGGCCCGGCGGACCGACCCGCTCCCACTCGCCGCTTACCGGCGCTCGCCAAAGGCCTTCGGCGCCGAGGGCAAACAACGTCCCGGCGGAGCTGACGAAGGCTCCGATGCAGTCGCCCGGCGCGTCGACGCGAGCCCAAGCCTGGTCTGGTCGTTCGAGTACGAACAGGCCCTGGCCGCTCAGCACGGCGAAGAGTCGACCGTCCTCGGCCTCATGGAGGGCGAACACCTCGCTCGAAGAGCCCGGGATTACGCTCTGGATCCAGCTTCGTCCCGCGTCATTCGAGACGAACACACAGCCGCGGCCGGGGAGGACGAGCGTGCCGTCGTCCCGGCCGAGGAAGTTCCAGGGCGTCGGCGGTGCGGTGCCTTCGGGGAGGTTATGGGAAGTCCAGGAGCCGCTCGGCTCGTCGAATGCGTAGAGCTCGCGCAAGGTGAGAGCGAAGAGGCGGCCGGCACGGTCGAGCGCGAGAGCGGCATCGTTCCAGTTCTCGATTCCGTCGCTTGTGGGGGTCCAGGTCGAGCCGCCGTCGCGCGATGCGAATGCTCCTGAACCCTCCGCGCCGGCGTAGAGGATCCGGTCCGGGGTGACCATCAAGGAGACTAGCCAGTGGTCCTGGAGGCCAGCCGGCTCCCAGCTGCGGCGATCTCGCGATCTGTACAGCCCCCTTCCCCCGCGTCCGTGCAGATCGCCCGTTGCCGCGAAGATCGTTTCGCCGACCACCGCCAGCGCGTGCACCGAGGTCTCCGCCGGCAGGCCCGTCATCGTTGTCCAGGTGGCGCCCTCGTCGGTCGAGCACAGGACTCCCGCTCCGGGCGCGCGGTGACGTGGCTCGGCGAAGCTGGCGCAGAGGGTGTTGTCCAGGCTGACGACCTCGGACAAGGGTGCGCCCAACGACAAGGCCTCCACGCGCGACCACGTTGCGCCGCCGTCGCGCGAACGGAACGTTCCGTTCTTCGCGCCCGCGTAGAGCTGCCCGAGCAGCGGGGAGCTTAGGGAATGCGTGTGCTGATCCTGCAATCCACTCGGAGCCCAGGTCTTCCCGTCATCATCCGAGCGAAAAATACCCGCCGGCTCCCCGTCGACCGAGTGTGCCACGGCGGCGAAGATGCGCCCCTCGGAGTCCTCCAGGAGCGCGTCGACATAGACGTTGTTCGCGAAACCGACCGGCTCCCAGGTCGCGCCCCCGTCCGCCGAGCGTTGGACTCCGCGTCGGTACGTTCCCGTCAGGACCGTACCTGGGGTCGTCCTGAGGGCCGACAGGATTCGCCAGTCTGCGGGACTGCGCCTTTGCCACGAGTCGCCCTGATTCTCGGACACGTGGAGACCGGCGCCGGTTCCAGCGAGGAGCAGCGTCTCGTGATCTCCCCCCAGGGCATTGACCGTGCCCGTGTTGATGGCGGGCAGAGCCTCCCAGCGCTTATTCGCTTCGGCCGAGGGTGCCGGCTTCGCGCTGGTTTTGCTCGCGCACGCAGCGCCGAGGAAGAGCAACAATGCGAATACGAGGGACGAGAGTGATCGGTTCATGTTCCTGACTTGCATAGGCCTGTAGGTGGAATAATGGTTTGCGGCTTCCGCGAGCTGTGACCTTTGCGGCGCCGGAGTCACCGTACGCGTGACACTCGATCACGAGCAGCAACTCGTCTCCGTCGCGGCTGAGCGTCACGGCTTCACCGATCGAAGCTCCGTAGGTGCCAAGGTGCCCGGCGAAGGTGGCCTCTGTCGGAACGCCACCTGACTCCAGCGCTTCGGCAACCTCTGCGTAGTGCGTGCCTCGGACCGAGTCGTCACGGGCTGCTAGTCCTTGATCTCTTTCGCCTCGGCCTCGACGGTCATTCCGTTTGCTTCGAGGAGCGCCCGGGCCTCTGCGAGGCTGCGGCGCTTGTCTTCCTGGCGGAGGGCCTGCAGAACCTGGTTGCGTTGGGGCCTCGAGAGCTGACCTTCGATCTCGCTGTCGAGCACACCCAGGGGCGCTGTTCCCATATCCCAGTCGTCGCTGCGCTGGGTGGCGAAGGGGAGATCCTTGTTACCCGTGACCTGCAGGTTGGCCAGGGGGTTGCGGCCCCAGGCGTAGCGGAAGTGAATCGGCTCGGGTACGAGGGGGCTCGTCAGGACTAGCTGCTTGCGGTCGTTGCGCGGCCGGCCCCGGTCGTCCTCACCAACTTGGGCGTAGGCCACCTCCGCAGGCTGAAACCTACGATCCGCTCCGGCGATCGCGAAGCCCGCGATTGCCCCGTCCAGGGGGTCACCGACTTCCGCGTCCAGTTGCAGAAGGAGCGCGCCGTCTTGCACCTCCATGCTGAGCAGCATCGGCGGCTTCCAGGGCAGCTTGCCCCCGAAGCCGTACTGGGTCGACAGCGCCCAGCGAGCGATCCGCTCCCCCGCAGGCACCTTCACCTGGGGGTGATACCAGCGACGGCGCAGGTCGTAGGTGCTGGCGAAGCCGATGTTCTTGTCACCGGCGTCAAAGAGCTGCTGGAAAGTCTCGTACTGCACAGCGCGTATGTGGATCCCCGCGTTGAGCATCTTCTCTAGGTAGTCGTCGCGCGTCTGCGGGTAGCCGTCCGTGCATTGCGAGAGGATGCCGAAGGGCATCTGGGGATCCGCGAAGGCCTCGCGCCAGGAGCGGATCATGACCGGGAATAGGTCGCGGTATAGCCGGACTCCCAGCATGCCGCTCAGGGCGTTGTTGTAGCCCTGGTGAAAGATGGCGCCCTTGACAGGGAAACCCACCAGCGGGCCGATCATGCCGGCGAAGCAATTCCCCGGGTAGTTGTGGTCTGCGATCGGACCCGGTTTGAGGTCTGCGGGTTCCGCCCGTTGGTCCTCCGGGATTGGCTTGCCTTCGTCCTTCAGGCGCGCGAGGAGCTCGCGATGACGCGTGATGCGTTGATCGAGGTCCGCCTGCGGATCCCATTCGGCGACCTTGCCGCCCCATTCCTCGAGCTTGGACGCGACCGAGGCGTCCTCTATTTGCCGTAGCACGTCCGAAGGAACCCAGGTCTCGACGGTGGTTCCACCGCGTGAGGCGTCGATCACCCCAATCGGGACGCCGCTTGCCTTGTGGACGCGCCGCGCGAACACGAAGCCGATGGCCGAGAGTTCGCTGGCGATCGTGGGCGTGCACACATCCCAGTCCCCCTTGCGAAAGTGGCGCCCGAACCAGCCACTCCACTCGTGCAGTCGGGGGAAGCTCGCTCGCACCTCGGCGCTGTCACTATAGGGCACCGTAAGGATTCGAATTTGAGGGAAGTTCGCGGACGCGATCTCAAGCGCCCCGTTCTCAACCTTCGCCAGCTCGAACTCCATATTGCTCTGTCCGCCAAGCACCCAGACATCACCGACGAGGATGTTGTCCAAGGCCAGCTCATCGTTTGCGCCGCGGACCGTCATCCGTTGGGGCGACGTGTTGGCAGGCATGGCCGCCAGGCTTGCTCGCCAGCGCCGGTTGGCGCTCGCCGTCGCGGTCTGCTGTTCGCCGCCGAACGAGACGGTGACCTTCTCGCCAGGCGCGGCCCAGCCCCACACGGCGATGGGGTCGTCCCGCTGCAGCACCATGTTCGACTGGAACAGATTGCTGACACATAGCCCCTCTCCGATCGCCGGCACCTCAATCACGTTCTCCTTCGGCATCTGGGCGTACACGGGCGCGGCGAACGCCCCCAGGCACGCTACGGCCGCGAGAAGCCATCGGCCGGGCCGGGTGAGCACGTCAACGGTGGAAGCTCTCATGGGCGTCATCTGCGGATTCATCTCTCTCATCGAAGCCTGTGGGGGACAAGTCTCTGCTCGTGGGGGCAGCTTCGTACGGCATAGTCGCTGCACGTGAACGCCGAGGGCCTGCATCATCGCACGATGGTGTGACACGGATGTGGCCAAACATAGAATCCATGCTGGGCGTGTCTAGCGCGGGGGCTTGCGGATACCCTAAATCGAGCAACGAGCGATGGGAGCCGCGCGCAGGGAATAACAGTGGCTCCGCCACAACTGCCGAGGGACCGGGCGCTCAACACGACGGGATCAAGAGACTTGGCCAAGAAGTACATTGCCCTGCTGGCCCTCATGGCCTGCGCTCCATTGCCGACCGACGCACCGGACCAAACAGCGAATGTTGCCGCGCAGTCCACGCCGAATTGGATCTGGCTCGGCCCGGCGACCGACGATCAAGAGGTCGTCTTCCAGAAGACGTTTGAAGTTTCGGCTACGCCAGCAAGTGCAGTGCTCTCGGGCTCGTGCGATAACCACATGGTCGTCTCGGTCAACGGCGAGCGGGTCGGGAGCCACGACAGCTGGGAGGAGGTCGTGTCACTGGACGTCTCCGATGCCCTGTTGTCGGGTAAGAATACGATCGAAGTTCGAGCCCGGAACGACGGGGGTGTCGCAGGTCTCGCACTGCGCCTCGCCTTCGCAGACGGACGAACGATCGTGACGGACGAATCGTGGCAGGCCGCGCTTCCCAACCCCGCCATGAAAGGCTGGTGGTCGGATGTAACGGTGCTCGGCCCGGTCGGTTCCGAGGACTTGGTGTGGAGCAATAACGTCAGCATCGCTAGCTACGACGAGAATGCCGGGACGATGAGGGCGGATAAGGGGGGCGGACCCCAGGCGCCGCAGGTGGCAGAGGGCCTGACTTTGCCCGACGGCTTCGAGGCGGACTTGCTCTACACGGTGCCGAACGGGATGCAGGGTTCCTGGGTCTCGCTGGCGAAGGATGACCAGGGACGCTTGTACACGAGCGATCAAGGCAAGCGCGGGATCTACCGAGTCACCCCCGCCGAGATCGGGAATCCTGACGCCGTCACGAGCGTCGAGAAGGTTCCTGTCGAGGTTAGCGGCGCGCAGGGGATGTGCTGGGCGTTCGACTCGCTCTATGTGAACGTGAATGGCGAGGGGCTCTACCGCATCACCGACACGGATGACGACGACCAGCTCGATAGGGCCGAGCACCTCATCAAACTTGGTCACGGCGGTGAGCACGGGCCGCACGCAATTCTCCCGACCCAGGACGGCAAGGGTCTGTACTTCATGGGCGGCAATCACATCGTGCCCCCTGAGTTCGACGGCTCACGGGCACCGGACAACTGGGACGAGGATCTGCTCCTGCCACGTCAGTGGGACGCGAACGGTCACGCCCGCGGCAAACTCGCTCCCGGCGGGTGGATCGCGCGCTGCGATCCAAACGGCCAAGACATCGAGATCGTGAGCAACGGGTTTCGCAATCAGTACGACATCGCGCTCAACCAACAGGGCGAGATGTTCACCTACGACTCCGATATGGAGTGGGACATCGGGTCGCCCTGGTATCGACCGACCCGTGTGTGTCATGTCACGAGTGGTAGCGAATTTGGCTGGCGCGCCGGAACGGGCAAGTGGCCCCGGTACTACGAGGACTCCCTGCCGCCGGTCCTCGAAATCGGTCCCGGCTGCCCGACGGGGATCGTGTTCGGAGCGGGTGCGAAATTCCCCGCGAAGTACCAGGAGGCGCTGTTCCTCCTGGACTGGACCTTCGGCACGATCTACATGCTCCAGCTTGAGCCCGACGGCGCGAGCTACTCCGCGACCAAAGAGGACTTTGCCTGGGCCAAGCCCCTCGGAGTCACGGACGCGGTTATCGGCGCTGATGGCTCGCTCTATTTCACGGTGGGGGGCCGCGGCTCTCAATCGGCGCTCTACCGGATTCGCTACTCCGGCTCCGAGTCCACCGCGCCCGTGACACCGGCCGTCACCGATGCGGGCTCGGAAGCGCGCGGACAGCGCAGAGCTCTCGAAGCGTTCCACGGTAAGGTCGACGCTGGCGCCGTAGAGGCCGCCTGGCCAAGCCTCTCGAGCGCGGACCGTTTCATCCGCTTCGCCGCTCGCATCGCCGTGGAGAATCAGCCCGTCGAGACATGGCGTGCGCGCGCCCTGGGTGAAGAGAACCCGCAGGCCGCGGTCATGGTGCTTATCGCGCTCGCGCGACAGGGCGTAGCAGACGATCTTCCCGATCTCGTCGCCGCGCTTGGCCGTCTCGATCTGCCCGCGCTAGAAGAGCAGCAGCGTCTGGCTGCACTACGGGCCTACGCCCTCGCGTTCACGCGGCTGGGAGAGCCCGACGACGCGCTACGTGAGCATGTGATCGCTGCCCTCGACCCCCTATTCCCCGCAGCGTCCGCTGCCGTCAATACCGAGCTGGCGCGGCTCTTGACCTACCTTGGATCATCGACGGTCGTCGCCAAGACTCTGTCGCTGATGAGCAGCGGCGATCCGGACGAACTGCCGGAGTGGGCCGAGCTGATCAAGCGCAATGACACCTATGGTGGACCGATCGCCAAGATGCTCGCGAACATGCCACCGATTCAAAACATTGCCTATGCGCTCATCCTGCGCAACGCCACCGAGGGCTGGACGATGCCCATGCGCAGGGAGTACTTCACGTTCTTCGTGGAGGCTTCGGAGCACCCTGGAGGAGCGAGCTACGCTGGCTTCCTCGAGAACATCCGCGAGGAAGCCGAGGAGACACTGACCGTTGCAGAGCAGCACTCCCTTGCCTCCCTCCTCGGGCAAACGCTGGTCGCGGCGCTCCCGGAGGATATTACGCCGATCGCGGGGCCGGGTCGGCAGTGGACGCGCGACGGTGCCACCGAGGTTGTCGGTCAGGAACTCTCTGGCCGTAGTTTCAGCGAGGGTCGCAACCTCTTCCACGCCGCTTCGTGCAGCACCTGTCACCGCTTCGACGGGGAAGGCGGGGCGATCGGTCCCGACTTGACGACGGTCGCCAACAAGTTCTCGGTGTCGGACATCTTTGAGGCCATCGTCGAACCCAGCAAGGTGATCTCCGATCAGTACGGCTCGCACATCGTCTTCGACAATGAGGGGCGTAGCGCCGAGGGTATCTTGGTGGAGGACGGGGATGAGGTCACCGTCTACGCGCGCGACCGCACGGCGCTGGCCACCACCTTCGGGCGAGCAGAAATCGAATCGATCGAAGAGTCCCAGCTCTCTCAGATGCCCAGCGGTCTGATCGACGGAATGAACCCCGAGGAGCTGCGAGATCTCCTTGCCTACCTGATTTCAGGCGGCGACAAGAAGTCTGAAGTGTTCCAGGCGTCCGCCGCCGGGGAAGACGCTCGCTAGAGGTCCGGCCGACAATCCCGAAGACGAGGATTGTCGGCCGAACTTCTAGATGCGCTTGGGTCGCCGGTTTCCCCTAGGATCCGTTCCATGAAGAACCATGCCGGAACTGGATCGCGGGCGATCCGTGAATGGTCGCTCGGGATTCTCCTGCTCGTGCTGGGAGGGTGTGCAGGCCCTTCTGAGCGGCACGTGCAGGCACCGCCAGCTTCGCTCGGGCTCGACCCGTTCTACGCGAAGTACACCGAAGCGAATGGCTATCCAATCGTGTCGTCGGCGGCCGTGAACGACTACGCGTTGCTTGAGGCCGCCCACCTCGTCGACATGATGCTCGCGCGCCGGCCGGATGTGCGTGCGGCCATGGTGGCCAGTGGGTCGCGTCTGATCATCATGGGCCATGCAGAGTTCACGACGGACATCCCCGAATACGCGAACTTCAAGCCGAAGGATTACTGGGACCGACGAGCCCGTGGGCTCGGTGGGTCGGAGACGGACCCCGTTTGTAGCTGTGCCGAGGAAAACGTCCTGGCCTTCCCCGGCGATCCGTACGTGGCGGAGAACATCCTGATCCACGAGTTCGCCCACAACATTCACCTGCGAGGCATGGTCAATGTAGATCCAAGCTTCGACGCGCGCGTGGAAGCCGCGTTCGATGCAGCCATGGCCATGGGGCTTTGGAAAAGCAAGTACGCATCGACCAACCATCACGAGTACTTCGCCGAAGGCGTGCAGTCCTGGTTCGATGACAATCGCGAGAACGATCACGACCACAACCACGTGAACACCAGGGCCGAGCTGGTCGAGTACGACCCGAGGCTCGCTGCGCTCTGCGAGGAGGTCTTCGGCAAGACGGAGTTGGCCTATACCAAGCCGACCACGCGACTGACCGGACACCTGCGCGGATACGATCCGAGCAGTGCACCCACATTCGCCTGGCCCGCGCGCTTAATTGAGGTGGGGCGAGAGATACAGCAGAAGGCCGAGCAGCGCGAATAGCGCCGCACACCACTAGGGCTCATTCCGCCTGATAACCTCATGCAATGAAGCGAACCCTAATTGCGAGCCTCCTGTCAGCGGTCCTGGCCGGCGGAGTGCTTTGGAGTGCCCGGGGCATTTACGATGAGGCCCTTATGGACGGCGGCGTGTTTCACGTTGTCAACGCAGTCGACCAGTCAAGATCGATCGAACTGACGTTCCCTTCCGGGGAGAGCCGGAGTGCTGTGATCCGGGCCGGGCAATCGACCAACTTCCGCGTAGAGGACACCGGCGAGGGGTCGTTTTCGGTTGTTGCCGACGGAGAGACATTGTGGATGGGTGGGTATGTGACAAGCCACAACAGCTTCTCGGTCGTTGTTGTTCAGTCGAATACCGCTCTGTTTTCGCAGTACCTTCGGACTCTGGAGACCGATTCCTAGCGCCGCACCTCCCGGACTTCAGAACCTCGATGGCGGTGTGTTGGCCCGCTTGCTGGCGCCCGTTCCGGCAAGGGACGAGCCGCTGGCGAACGAGGACTCTGGCAGATCGCCGAGGTTCAGGAGAGACCTCTACCTGATCTCGTTCGCACTGGGAGTCTTCGCTTGGGGCCTCTTCTTCTCCATGCAACGGAGTTCTCAAAGGCGTCGGCTGCTCTTTACCAGCCTGGCCGTTGTTGGGCTAATTGAGATTCCGTTCCAAGTGGAGGTGCTCCTCTTTCGGTAGGACAGGGAAACCCTCCGTGATTTCACCGAGTCTCAGCGCGCTAGGGGAGAGACACTCTCCGAGGAGCCACTGCGCCATGTCTTGCTCGACTCAGAGGACTGCTCCACGATGTGGTGGCACCGCCCGCTCAGCCGTGGCTTCTCCATCGTCCATGACTCGAGCAATGCTGAGATCTGGATCCGGGACTGAGGCCCCCCGTCGAGTCAAACGGGGAGGCGGATTGGCGCAGCTCGTGGCTCGATCTGAATCACGAGGGCTCTCTCTCCTGTACACCAATTCCACAGGCGACACCGGGCCTGCCCTTGGAGCTTGGTTTTGCTTCCGCGCGTGAGTTGCGCTTGGTGCCCAGTGCGGGACCGCGATTCCTACTGAGTATCCAGCCAGCTCCTAGCGAGGAGCTCACCAAGGGCGACGATACCCTTCGTATCGAGAACCAGCTTCTTCTCCTGCGGTGGGAGATCAAAGGCCTGAATGTGAACTAGATAAGGGTCCGCGGACGCGACCTCAGAGATCTGAGCAGTGACATCGATCTTGTTGACCGCATCATCGTCGGTCGGGGGTTGTTGGCTGACAAACCAGGGCAGCTTGGGAAGACCCAAGTCCCTTCGACTTTGTTCCACGAGTGACTGGAGGCGTGCCGCGGCACCCGATCGGAAGGGACCCCAGGACATATCGTTCTCGCCAAGGTGATAGAGGATGCCCGCCAGCTCAACCTTGTGCCCGCGATCTGCAATTTGCTGCATCGACTCACGGACGAACTGCACGAAGTCCGGGTAGAGGTTGCGGGATTTCGCCTCGCTGCCCTCTGGTGTCCAGTCGATGATTTGGGAACCACTGTGGGTGTACTTCGCCACGGCGAATCCGCCCCCGAGTTCTTGCTCAAGGGTAGAGGCAAAACTTAGTTCGGGCCCAAAGGTGTCATAGAACCCTGCCGGTCCCATGGGTTCCCATCCATCGGATGTCCGGTACCCGCCACCGATGCTGTACCGATAGGCGATGCGGGGGTTGTCCTGCAGCAACGGAGATTTCCCCCTGGGCATCGCGAGATCTTGAACAAAGGCCCGCTCACCCTCCATGTTGCGATGCCCGGCAAGCACGAACAGCTTGACGGTGCTGCCTTCTGGATAGGGCCACGCTTCCAGTGGACGGCTCTTGCGTCGCGAAAGACCAAGCGTCTCGAGGTACGCGTCGGCATAGGACACTCCGTGCTCCAGCTGACCCAAGGTCCCGTAGTGGTAGTGCAAACCCACTCCTCCGCCGATCTCAACTCCCACGTGGGATGTGGGGACGTACGCCGCGAGCGGATCCGTGTCGGTCACAGTCAGCTGACCAACGCTGATTGCGTACATCCTCGGCCGCAGGTCCATTCCCCAGATGGTCTTCGTGCACAGTTCTCCGACGAAGAAGCGCAGCTCTGGTTGTTTCAGGTCACGGCGCCAAGAGGCGACGAAGTTCGCAAGGTTTTCGCCATAGCTCGCCATGTAGCCCTCATCGAACATGTCGTTCTCGCCCTGATGCCAAAAGAAACCAGCAAGGCGATAGGGGGTCCCGCGCTCCTCAAGCGCGGCCAATGACGACCGAACAAAATCCAGCGCAAGCGGGTACATCTCAAAACCGCTGGGCTCATCCGGATTCCAATCACCGCCCAGGTGCGTACCCCCGGCGGCAACCTTGATGATGGCAATGGGAGCCTCTGTGTTGCGCGCAATCGTGCGGGCGAAGCTGAGCTCCGGACCGACGACCCCATCCACCGGGGCGAGGGGCACCCAGCCTTCTGATCGATGCTTGTCTTCGCGGCCGATACAGTAGGAAAACAGAACCTCCTCCTGGGGGCTCTCCAGTCCTGCAAAGGGTGGGAAGCGTTGGATATCAGCCACCTTTGAATCGGACCCAACCATGTTGGATTGGCCTGCGAAAATAAAGACCTGCAGGGTCTCGTCGTCCTCTTGAGCCCAGGTGGGGCCGGCGTTCACAAGTAGGAAGCCGATGGAGAACGCGAGACCGCGAAGAACGAGGGAATTCATAGGCAGATCCGAAGGACGGGGCAAGGGGGAGGAGGTGTGAGGTGCGCGCGAAATGCCCACGATAAGCGACTGTGACTCAAGCGACTAGTTCGCGTGCATTTGCTCGACAGCTCGCTAATCCCCAGGGTTATCCGCTCTTGATTGGCACGCGCACAAGGCTGAGGCGGTGTAGCAGGGTATGCGATCACCGCCGGCAAGCGCGAGAGTGCAAAGGGAAGCTAAGACCTGCGGTGATGTCGCTTGGAATATGACAATGCGGATAGGGAAAGCAGCAGCAGCGGCCATTCTTCGTCAGGCTGGGCATCTGTTCAAAGAGTCAATTGCAGCGCCTTCATTCCGCCTGCGCAGCGGCCAGAGTGCAGCGCCGCCGGAATTCACGCACACGCTCCGCCTGGGCCCCTTCGTGGGCTAGGTTGCGCTCTTCGTGGGGGTCAAGGGAGAGATCGTAGAGTTCCTCGAACTCGGGGTGGTCGAGGTAGCGGATGTATTTCCAGTCCTCTGTGCGTAGTCCCTCGGTGCGCGGAATGCGCTTGTTGTCCCAGAGGTGCTCGGTGAAGACCTCCTCGCGCCAGGGGGTCGCTTCCCCCCTGAGCAGTGGCCAGAGAGATCGTCCCTGCATGGCGATCGGGGCTTCGATACCTGCTAGATCGAGCAGGGTCGGAGCGATGTCTAGATTCACCGCCAGGGCATCCTCCTGCCTCCCCTGCAAGTCATCATTCAAGCGCGGGTCACACACAATCAAGGGCACGCGAGTCGATCGATCGTGCATCGTCCATTTGCCCGCGTAACCGCGTTCACCAAGGAAATAGCCGTTGTCGCCCATCAACAGAATCACGGTGTTCTCGCCCAGGCCCAGCTCGTCGATCGTCGCCAAGATGCGCCCGATCCCCGCGTCTACTCCACTCAACATGCGGTAGTAGCCCCGCACCATGCGCTCCCTCTTTTCAGGGGTGTCAAAGCGCCAATGCCAGCGCTCCCGATTGAGGCCCTCCTGTAGAAACTCTGGCAGTGCCTCAAAGAAGGCCTGGTCCGAAGTGTTCGCAGGGGGGATCGCATCTCCTTCGTAGAGCGTATCCAAACTCGCCGGCCACACGTATTGGTCAGGGTTGGCATCCTCTGCGTGGGGCGCCTGGAAGGAGAGTGACAGACAGAAGGGTTGGTCGCTCGATTCACGCAGGAACGAGATCGCCCGATCGACGTTTCGATCCGTCAGATGGCGCGGCGGGGTCTCGTCATTCTCCTTGCTCTTCGGGAAGTACGGGTAGGTGCCAGGTGCAAACATATCGAACATCTCCCCGCGTGCCTCTGGCCCGAGTTTTACGCCCAGCTTGCCGACGAATCCAACGCGATAGCCCGCCCCTCGCAACAGGTGCGGATAGCTCTCACGTACAAGCTCGTCATCTAGGGCGGGCTGCCCGAAGGTGTAACCGTGGGAGCGTTCGTACTGGCCAGTCAGAATACTGGCCCGGCTTGCCGCGCAAATAGGAGTCGTGACAAAGGCACGCGTGAAGTGGACTCCCCTAGCCGCAAGCGCATCCATGTGGGGCGTTCGCAGGATTGGATGACCTGCAAAGCCCAAGGCATCGAAGGGATGGTCGTCCGTGACGAGTACCAGCAGGTTTGGCCGATCGCTGCCGGCTGCAGGCTCGACACCATCAGAGGGCGCCGTGCTGCAAGAGAGGAGTCCAAGAACAAGAAGTGCGGCCGACGTGATTTGCATGGCAACCATCGTAGTCCTTGGGTTGGGAGAACCGGAACAGTCGGAGTTCATTCCCGTAGCTCCCCTTGATTCCCCGTAGTTTCACGGGCGTCGACCTAAAAAGATGTCAATGGATGGCTTGCCGAGGGCATCCACTGCACGGCGCGTTGTTCAACGCTCGACCACGGCAGGCCGTGGAACTAACGGAGACTGTGGGGCGTCATCCCCGGTTGCCAAGACACCACTGCCCGCGGGGCAGCCTTGCGAAGGGTACTTCGCGCTCCAAGGGATCAGAGGTCTGAGTGGCCGATGTGACGAGCTTGTACCTGTGCCTCACAGTAAGTCTTTACTCGCCCCAGGTCCTTCTCAACTTCACGCCGCACCAGGCCTGCAATCAGGAGATTAAAGACCTTTGCCAAGAGTCTGTAGGCGCGGGCGTCCATCGCCAAATTCACCTCGGTCGAGTCATTCTTCGACGGCGTCAGGGTGTAGACCGTATCCCAAATCGTTCCGCCTTTGTCGGAGACAAAGCGCACGCGTTCTTCGGGGACAAACTCGGTGACCGCTAACTCGCACGTTGTTTCGCGCTTGCCCATCAGTCGCGTTTCGCGAAAGCGCGTACCCACCCCGCATCTCGTCTCACTCAAGTACTCCACTTTGATGATGTCGCTGGTGACACCTGGGAAGCCCTCGATGTTGGATACTGCGGCCCAAACGACAGCGACCGGGGCCTGAATAATTTGCGTGATGATGGTTTGGCCCATGGGAACTGCTCCGGTCTCGTCTTTGCTCTCCAGGAAACGTTACTGCACTAAAAGACACGAGAAGCCCAAAGTCCAAGGCAGAGTGCCAGCAGCAGGCTCGTCGTCACCCGGCGTGTTCGACGCGACATCGCTCCCCAGGCAGCCTGTGTCTGGCGCGGTACAAACAGAAACCCCAGCGCCAGGGGGATTAAAAGGAAGGCAAAGGGGTGGTAGTGCCAGGCGGTGTGTAGATCGCCCTGGACGAGGGCGACTGACGCCCGCGTGATTCCGCAGCCGGGGCAAGGCATGTGAGTGACCTTGCGAACCAAGCAAGGCACCAGAGACACATCCTCGGCGGCGACTCCGCTGGCGGCAGACCAAACCGCCACCAGCGCAATCACTCCGAGGAACAGACCCGCCACAAGGCGGTTGCTAATAGTCGGCCCTTTCACCAAAGAAGGCGTTGATGTCTGACTGTTGGATCGCAATAGAGACAATGCCCAGGCCCATGACACTCAAGAGCACGCAAATCAGCGGCAGGCTTTCGTTGACCATCAAACCCTCATGGTGCTGCACGTTGTTGATGCTCTGGGAGAAGATGTAGTCGAAGTAAATGGCGTAGATACCACAGGTTACGATGCTCAGCAGTATCACCATACCGAAGCTGAAGCGCTCTTCCCCGAGCCATGCGTTGACGACTTGGATTTGCTTGTAGCGCCAAAATAAGCCGTAGATGCCGCAGGTTACGATGGTCAAGAGAACGCCCATTCCAACGGGCACAACACCTTCGCTGGAGGGATAGGGGTGATTCCGGTTCATTGTTAGGGAATTAGAGGGGCTTACTCAGTGGCTGAGCTGAAGTGGGGGTCGGCGGAGTGTACCCGTCCGATCGATTCCTATTTAATTCGAATCGAGAAGCTCCGGGCGATGGCATGGGAGGCCTCTCTAGGTTGATTGGGAGTTTGGCTCCACGGATTGCAGCTGAAGCTTGGCGCAGCCCGCTGGGGGTGAGATACCTGGGGGTATGGCGGCGGACGGCGAAGAGGAACAGGAGCAGAGCGCTGGCGAAGGCGCCGCCCCCGATGTCGTCACGCGCCATAAGGGGCTGATGGGGCGAACAGTCCTTGTGGCTGGGTTGACGCTCCTGTCACGACTCCTTGGCTTTGTGCGCGAGGTCCTGACCGGCGGTCTCTTCGGCGATGCCTCGGCGATCTCGGACGCATTCTTCACGGCTTGGCGTGTGCCGAACCTCTTTCGCCGCTTGCTCGGGGAGGGTGCGCTTTCCACTTCGCTGCAGACCTCTATGACGGAGGCCGATCACGATGGTGGTGATCCGGCGGGGCGTAGGCTCTTTAAGGAGACCCTGCGCTTAGCCCTATGGATTCTCCTGGTGGTGACGGCGGTGTTGATGCTTCTGGCCTGGTACATGCCGGACCGAATGCCCTTTACGGATTGGCCGTGGTTGGGCACGGACCCTGCGCCCGTGCGAGACCTGATGGTGCGTCTCTTGCCCTTCGTTCTTTTTGTGTGCTTGGCGGCGGTGTGCGGCGGCGCCCTGCAGGTGCGCGGTCACTACGGTGCACCGAACCTGGCGCCGGCCCTGATGAACGTCGTTTGGATTGTGACCCTGGTCGCCGTCGGCGTGGCCTATGCGTGGGATCGAGGCCAGGGCGATGCGGGCGTGCAGCGTCAGTGGGAAATGGCACGCTGGGTGGCCTGGGGAGTGCTCTTTGGCGGCCTGGTGCAGCTTGCGGTGCACATCCCCCCGCTCCTTTCCAACGGACTCCTGCGCGCAATGCCAGGGGAAACCTTGGGCGCCAAGGGTCTCCTAGCCGGTGGCAATGCCCTGGGCGTCCTACGAACTGCGGCTCCCTTGGCCTTGGGGGCCGCCGTCTATCAGGTCAACGTCATGGTCGATGGCTTGATGGCGGAAGGGCTTTTGCGCGACGGAGGACCGAGCGCTCTCTACTACGCCAACCGCATTCAGCAGTTCCCCCTGGCCCTGGTGGCGATCGCAACGACCAACGCGGTGTTTCCCTCGCTCAAAGCCCTGGGACACACCGGGCGCAAGGACGAGTTGCGCCTGCTGCACGACCGCGCACAGTTCGGGGTCGTATTCCTCGCATTGCCCGCCGCCGTGGGGCTTTGGGTGCTTTCGGATCAGATTGCGGCAACACTGTTTCTGCGTGGCAACTATGGCCCAGACGGTGTTGCGCGCATTTCAGCTGCCCTACGCATGCTGGGGATTGCCTTGATTCCGGCGGGGGCGAGTGGCTTGGCCGGGCGCGCTTACTATGCCTGCAGCGACATGGTGACGCCGGTTCGCATCGCCTCAGTCCTGCTGTTTGTGAACGTGTGCCTGAATATCGTGCTTGTGGTGCTCGTCGGCATGGACGTCGAAGGCCTGGCCCTGGCCACAGCAATCACAAGTTGGTTGACCCTTGGGTTCCTGCTCTTCGGACTGACCCGCCGACTGCACCTTCCGGCTGGATCTGGCGGGGTGCTGCCACGCCTCGGGCGCATGCTCTTGGCGGCGAGCCTCTGTGGCCTTGCGGCCCACTTCGCACATGGCCTCATGGTACGTGTGGGCGACCTCGACGAAATGCAAGCCCAGCGTTCACCAATTGCGTTGGCGGTAGCGGGCCTCGCGGGGATGATCACCTATGGCCTGGCAAGCATCTTGCTGCGTGCTCCGGAGTGGTCCGAACTGCGTGTCCGGTTGTCCTCAAAGCGACGCCGTTCCTAAGGATTAACTAGGTCTTGTTGCGAGCAAAAAACGCCCGTGTAGACACCAGCCCTTCCCATCGGGCGACGCGCGAACGGCAGTGACGTTTAAGCTCGGGGGAAAGTGATTGAACGGGTACTCGCCATGAGTACATTCGATGGTGAGCGCGCTTCGGTGCACTCGCCCCGTCTCTGCTTTCCAAGATTCAACCCAAGCGCTGCTTGGGGGGGCGCCATCGAATGGCGACCCCGGAATCCGACCCCACTGCCAGCAAAACGCTCCGTGAAGACCACCACCGACCCAGGTCAGGCCCCCACCAGAGTCTCCATGAGCATCACAGAAGCCGAGGCCCACTTGGTCTTTGAAGCGCTCGACCCGCCGGCTGAGTTGCAGGATCCTAAGCTGGGTGCCAACGGGCTGGCCGTGCTTGAGCGACGCTATCTCAAGAAGCACCCGCAGACGGGTGAGGTGGTTGAGACACCGCGGCAACTGTTCTGGCGCGTGGCCGTGCATATCGCTCGACCGGAATTGAACTTCAAGGGCGGCACGCCCCAGAAGGCTTTGGCCATCGCGACAGAATTCTACGACCTAATGACCGCGGGCAAGTTCATGCCTAACAGCCCCACCTTGATGAATTCAGGGCGCGAGATGGGCATGTTGTCGGCCTGCTTCGTCCTGCCTGTGGAGGACTCCATCGATGGGATCTTCGATGCAATCAAGGCCACGGCTCTGATTCAAAAGGCCGGTGGGGGCACGGGCTTCAGCTTCTCACGTCTGCGTCCCAAGGGCGATATCGTGGCGAGCTCCGGCGGCACGACCGAAGGCCCCCTGAGCTTCATCCAGGTCTTCTCCAAGGCGACCGATGCGATCCAACAGGGCGCCTTCCGCCGTGGCGCGAACATGGGCATGCTGCGGGTTGACCACCCGGACGTGATGGAGTTCGTGACCTTCAAGGACGATCTCACCAAGATTCAGAACTACAACATCTCCGTGGCGATCACGAATCGCTTCCTGGACGAGTTGCACGGCGACAAAAAGACGCCTCACATGGTCATGAACCCGCGCACGCGTGCCTGGGCGCGCCTGATGAAGGTGGATGCCGATGGTGCCGAGACCGGCGAGCATTGGACCGTCGGCGAGGTCTGGGACTCGATCATTCAACACGCCTGGCGCACCGGTGAGCCGGGTGTCGTTTTCATCGACCGCATCAACGAACGCAACCCGATTAAGAACGTCGGCGAGATCGAAGCCACGAACCCCTGCGGCGAGCAGCCCCTGCACCCCTACGACTCCTGCAACCTAGGGTCGATCAACCTTGGGCGCTTTATTGTGCGCGACGGCGACGAAGTCAGCTTTGACTGGGAGGAGTTCCGCGCGGTGACGCACACGTGCACGCGCTTCCTTGACAACGTCATCGAAGCCAACCGTTATCCCCTGCCGCAGATTTCGCAGATGTCGAAGACGACGCGGCGCATCGGTCTGGGGGTGATGGGCTTTGCGGACGCGCTCTTTGAGTTGGGCATCCAATACAACTCGGAGGCGGGCTGCGCCTTTGGTGAAGAGGTCATGCGTGTCTTGAACGACGAATCGCATATGGCCAGTGAAGGACTCGCTGACGAGCGCGGAGTCTTCCCCGCTTGGGACGGTTCGGAATGGCAGCGCGACGGCAAACGCCTGCGCAATTCCTTCACGACGACCATCGCGCCCACGGGCACGATCTCGATCATCGCCGGCTGCTCCGGCGGTATCGAACCGATGTTCAGCTTGGCCTTCCTACGCCAGGTCATGAAGGACGCCCAGGGCAACCCGACCGTGCTCAAGGAGGTCAACCACGTCTTCGAAGCCGAAGCACGTCGCCAGGGCGTTTGGTCCGAGGCATTGGTGGACCGCATGCTGGCCGAGGGCAGCCTGCAGCACGTCGACGAAATTCCCGACGAGTTGAAGCGCGTCTTTGTTACGGCCCATGACATCGAGCCCGAGTGGCACATGCGCATGCAGGCCGCTTTCCAAAACCACTGCGACGCATCGATCTCGAAGACGATCAATTTCCCGCACAACGCCACGGTGGATGACGTGCGTGAGATCTACGAACTGGCCATCCTCCAGGGTGTCAACGGCGTCACCGTCTACCGCGACGGTTGCCGCGATGTACAGCCGATGACGCTCACGGGCGGCAAGGCCAAGGGCGAAGTGACGCCAGCCGCTGCGCCCGCCGTCGAGGAGGGTCTGCTCTCTTCAGTCATGCTGAAGCCGATCAAGCTTCCGGAGATCATGCCCTCCCTGCGCATCCGCCAGATGACGCCCTTCGGGAACATGCACGTGAAGGTTGCGGTGGATCCGCGTTCCGAGCGCGAGCTCGAAGTCTTCGCGCAACTTGGCAAAGGCGGCGACGTGGCCAACTCCGACCTTGAGGCGATCTGCCGTCTGTTGTCCCTGTGGCTGCGTTCCGGCGGCAGTCTGGATATGGCTCTAAAGCAACTCTCAGGTATTGGCTCCAGCCTAACGCTGCCCACGAAGGACGGCCGCATCATGTCCCTGGCCGACGGTCTTGCCCGCGCTCTGCGCCGGTACCAAGGTGTCAAGAACGAGCACGGGCTGGAGAACCTGCTCCTTGGCCGCATCCCCGAAGGCAAGCTGGCGGACGAAGGCGCCAGCGCGAAAGACAGCGTGTCCAGGCCCGGCAACGCCTCAACTCCCGGTGGCGCAAGCGGCTCCCGCTACAAGCTCAAGTGCCCCAGCTGCACGGGGGCTTTGGCGTTCGAGGAGGGCTGCGCTAAGTGCTATGAGTGTGGATACTCGCAGTGCTGATTCACGACGCGGAGCGTCGTTCTTCCGCACTGATATCTTTTCCAAGACAGTGCTATTCTTTGTGACTTGAGTGGAAGCCCCGTGCTGCTTGCTTGGCGAGTGGCACGGGGCTTTCTTAGTGCTCCGGCTGCACGGGCCCTGGCATTCGAGGGGGGCTGCGCTGAGTGCTGTGAGCGTGGGGACTCGTAGTGCTGATCTACGGGGTGGCGCGGGGTTAGGGGGTTTTGTCGTCGTCGAATTCGGTGGGGGGGGTGTAGCTGTCGGGGAGGTCGAAGCCGGTGTTTTGGAGGCGGAGTTGTTCGACTGCGGACCTGGGGAAGGGAACGGTGGGGAGGCGACGGAATTCGAAGCCGATTCCGTTGTTGCGCTCCAGGACTAGGCGATTGTGTTCGAGCGTGATGCGGTACTCGCGGGGGAGCTTGACGCTGTGGAACTCCAGCTCGTAGGTGGGGTTGTCGTTCGTGAAACCCTGGATGCCGACGGCCTGGAGGTAGCGGCCTTCAAAAATGCGATAGCGGAAGGCACCGGACTGGACGATGTACTGTTTCTCGGGAAGGAAGAAGTCCTCCTGATCCTCGACAGCCTCGAAGTTGAAGGTCATGAATCCATCGTGGAACATGGCGAAGCCGCGCACTTCCTCGTTGGGGATGATCGTGTCCGTGCGCAGGTAGCGAGTCAGGACCCAAGCCCCGGGCAGTTCCTTGTCCAGGCGCAGCGCCTCTTCCTCCATCAGGCTCGGCTTGGGTTCTTTCCCAGACCGTCTGAAGGGGTTCTGTTCCTCTTCCTGGACTTCCGGCGTACCACCCTCTTGCCCGTCATCCTGTTGATGAACACGCGTCTGGAGGAAGATGGAGGGCAGCGTCAGGCTGGCGAAGAGAAGTAGGGTTGCGGTTCGCATGGCGGGTCCCCTGGGCGGGGGTTCGGGCCTTGGGGGGAGCAGGGGCGCTCTGGGCGATTCACTACGCTACTCTTTCCACTACGCCTGCGAGCGCAGGAGCAGGCACTCGATGGAAACCACGACACCCCCCCTGGACCCCGGAGCCCATAAACCCGAATCCAGCGAAGGTGTTTTCGCCCTTGGGATGTTCGGCAACCTGGCCCTGGCCATTGTAAAGCTCGCGGTCGGTTGGTGGGCGGGCTCGCGGGCCCTGGTGGCTGATGGTTGGCACTCCCTTTCGGACCTGATCACCAACGGCGGCGTTTGGTTCGCTCACCGCTGGGCGAAGGTTCCCGCCGACGAGGATCACCACTATGGGCATGGAAACGCCGAGCCCCTGGCGGGCCTGGTGGTGGGCGTCGTTCTGGTGGTTGGTGGCATTGGAGTTGTCTGGAGTGGTTTGACGTCAAAAGCCGAACTGCGCCAGGGCACGGCCCTTTACGTGGCCCTCGGTGTCGCGTTCCTTTCCATGGTCGTCAACGTCGGCCTGGCCTGGGTCACCTTTCGCGAAGGTAAGCGCTTGCGTAGCCAGGGGCTCCTTGCGCTGGCGCGCGACAACGCATCCGACGTCCTCGCCGCTTGGCTTGTCGTCATCGGTATCGTTGGCGCCTCCTTTGGGATCACCTGGGCGGAGAGCGTGGCGGCCGTGGCCATCGGACTGCTCGTCTTTTGGATGGGCTTGAGCTCCGCCCGTGCCGGCCTGGATGTTCTGATGGATCGCACCTCGGACCCGGAGCTTCGCGGCGAACTCCGGGGCTTGGCCGAGGGCATTGATTTGGTTCGAGGAGTGCAAAGCGTGCGCGTGCACCCAATCGGCTCCCACAACCGTGTCGATATGGAAATAAGCGTCGATGGGGACCTGACGGTGACCGAGGGTCACGAGATCGCCCACAGGGTCGAAGAAGCGATCACCACTGCGCACCCCAGCGTCAGTGATGTTCACGTGCATGTGAACCCCCGGGAATCCGAGGAGACTCCAGCTTCCCAGGGTTAATAAGGGCGAAAAGAGCCTGTGTGACTGAGACGTAACGCCAAGGCTCGCCCTTAATCTCTACGGACCTCGCCCGCCTGCGCTTCCTCCGACTATTCTTCTGGGCTGCCCTATGGCAGCCAAAGCCCCCGATCCCCCTGGAACGGGATCCCCAGACCACCCTTGAACACTTCCATGCAACGCATGCGATTCCTTTGGACGCTACTGGCGATCCTGACCCTTGGCCTGAGTGCCACAGCCCAGGGCGATGCCCAGGGCAAGGTGAAGGCGGAACTATTTACGCGAGTCAGCGGCGACGCGATTGAAGCCGTGGTGAGGATTGATGTGGCCAAGAGCTGGCACATTTACCACACCGAACTGGGTCACCCCTCTGCGTTCGGGAGCCCGACGAGGTTCACTTTCTCCGATGAGGGGATCACCTGGGGTGAGGCCGTGATGCCGGAGCCTGAGAAGCACTCCCAGGAGGAGCTTGGCGAGGGCATATTCATCCTGGGGCATGAGGGCCAAGTGATTGTGCGCGCCCAGGGGGTACTCGCCGCCGGCGCCAGCGGGAGCGATGTCAAGGTCAAGGTGAGTGGCCAGATCTGTGATCCGAGCATGTGCCTGCGCTTCGGCTTTGAAGTGGCGACCAAGGGAGCCGGATCCGACAAGCTCTTCCCCGCAGCTGCTGCACCGGCGGATGTCGAAACAGAACCCGTCCCCAGCGCCGACGAGATCGAAGGCGGCCGCGCCGACGCGACGCTCTATACGCGTGTTGTTGGTTCTGAAGTGCATGCGGCCATCTCCGTGCGAATGGACCGCGGCTATCACCTCTACGCGGATGAGCTGGGACACCCCGAGGCTGCGGCCGAGCCGACCCTGGTTGATCTCAACGGTGCCGGCGTCAAGTGGGGCTCCCTGCACTACCCCGAAGCCCACCGCTTGGACCAGGGCTACCCCGCCTCTGACGGTTCGGGCGAAGTATGGACCTGGGCCTACGAAGACGAAGTGGTCTTCCACATGCGCGGAGCGCTTGAGGCGGGCGCCACCGGCGCGGGACTTTGGGGCGAGATCACCGGGCAAACCTGCGACGAAAACGGCTGCATCAATTACCGCGAGACGATCGTCTCGAAGGGCGCGGGTCCGGACGCTTACTTCGCGTACTTCTCAGAGGAAAGCACAGGGGAAGGCGCGGAAGCCGCCCTGGCGGGAAGTGCCGGCGACAAGAATAAGCCTGCCCGGGGCGGAGAGCAGAAGGACCCCTGGGGCAAGTTTCTGCTGCTCTGCATCGGCGGTGGTTTGTTCACCCTCCTGATGCCCTGCACCTACCCGATGATCCCGATCACCATCAGCTTCTTTACGAAGCAGGCCACGGCGCGCGATGGCAAGGTGCTGCCGTTGTCACTGGCCTACGGCTTGGGCATCGTGGTGATCTTCACACTCATTGGCGCGATCATTGGCCCACCCATCGTTGCCTTTTCGCAGCACTGGATCAGCAACCTGGTAATCGGCACGGCGTTCTTCCTCTTCGCCTTCTCGCTCTTTGGCCTCTTCACGATTCAGCCGCCGCGCTTCATCATGAACTTGGCCGGTGCGGCCCAAGGAGGGTCCGGCACCACGGGTGTTTTTCTTATGGGGGCAACATTGGTAGTCACGTCCTTCACCTGCACGGCGCCCATTGTGGGCTACATCCTTGGCGTCGGTGCCGAGGGTGGCGACCTCGTGCGCGTTGTGATCGGCATGGCGGTCTTCGGCCTGACCATCGCAATTCCCTTTGTGGTTCTCTCCCTGTTGCCGGGGCGCATGGCTTCGATTCCGCGCGCGGGCCAGTGGATGAACACCTTGAAGTTCTACCTAGGCTTCGTTGAAATTGCGGCTGCCCTGAAGTTCTTTAGCAACGTTGACCAGTCCCTCAACGAAGGTCCGAGGTGGTTAGGCTTCGGAGTCTTCATGTGGCTATGGGCGGGAATTTTTGGGCTCGCCGGGCTCTACCTCCTGGGCGTAGTGCGCTTCAAGGATCCGAAGGGACCCATCGGACCGGTGCGCATGAGCTTCGCTCTGTTGACGTTGGTCTTCGCGGGCTACGTCGGGATAACGGCGTGGAACGGCAAGGTCTACGAGGCCGATACGGTGCTGGCTGGATTGGCACCTCCCATCCCTATCTATAACTGGCCCGTCTTCAAGGATGACTACGACGCAGCGCGGGAGCAGGCCTTGGCGGAAGACAAGCTGCTATTCGTGAACTTCACGGGGCATACATGAGGCGTCTGCCAGTTGATGGAGGTCTCCATCCTGCCCAAGTCCAGCAACCCCTTCTCTGAACTGTTGAGCGACGGCTACGTCGAAGCGCGACTGCACACCGACGGGACGACGAATATCGATCGAATCCTTGGGCTCCGCGAGAAATGGGATGTCTCGGTTACGAACCCGATCTACTTGATCATCGATCCTAAGACCGAACGTGAGATCGACCGCTTCGAAGGCGGCGCCGTGGGCGCTGAGAAGCTCGAGTCCTTCAAAAACATGTTGGTGAGCAGCAGGGAAGATCCCCAGAGCTGATGGGTCGCACATTGGAAACCCGAATCACGCGCTTGGCGCTCAGCGCTCTTTCCGTAGGCCTTCTCCTCGGGGGCTGCGGTGGCTGCGGTGGCAGCGGCGATGGCGGTAACGGCGAAGATCAGCTGAACCTGCTGCTGATCTCGCTGGATACCCTGCGTGCAGATCGACTGGGCTGCTACGGCTACGACCGTGACACTTCGCCCGCCCTTGATGCATTCGCCGAACGTAGCGTGCGATTCAGGTACGCGATCGCACCTTCGCCTTGGACAGTGCCGAGCCATGTCAGTCTGTTGACGGGTCTCCTTCCGAGTACCCACGGAGTGCACACCAGCGTCCAGGTCCCCGGCGACGATACTGACCTCTTAGCGGAGCTGCTATTTCCGCGCGGCTGGTATACCTTCGGCATCACCGACGGTGGCAATGTCTCCGGTAGCCTAGGGTTCGACCGGGGCTTCCGGGCCTTCTATGACGTCGACAAATCCTTCTCGACAACGGTGCGCGAGGCGCAGACCTACATGGCCGACCGCCAGCCCTTCGGCGCTTGGTTTGCGTTCCTGCACACCTACGACATCCACTGCCCCTACGATCCGCCGGAGCCCTACCGCTCCATGTTCGAGACGGAGGGAGCGCAGTCAGCGGACATCGATGGAAAGTGCGGTAACCCCTGGTTGAACGAAATGGATCTGTCGCCGGAACAGGTGCAGTACATTTCCGACCGCTACGATGGCGGCATTCGGGAGGTGGACGACACCCTGGCGAAGCTGTTCAAGAGCCTCGAGGAAAGTGGTGCGATGGAGAACACAGTGATCGTGATCACCTCGGACCATGGTGAGGAGTTCAAGGAGCACGGGCAGATCGGCCACGAACGCAGCCTGCACCGTGAATTGCTTGAGGTCCCGCTCATCATCTATGCCCCGGGCCTGGAGCCAGGCGTGGTCGATTCGCCGGTGTCCCTGGTGGACGTGATGCCGACAGTCCTCGAGCTCCTGGGTGAGGCGATTCCGGAGGGCCTGGATGGTCGCTCCCTACTGCCGCTCATCGAAGGCACCGCGGAACCCGCAACGGGTCAACCGGCGACGCTGCGTTGGCAGCTGGCCCTGGATGCCTGGTGGACCGTGGACAGCCAGGTGATCGTGAATCAACAGGCCAAGCGCGTGTCCTACTTCGACGTGACGGTGGATCCCCTGGCACAGGTGGACCGCGCCGGGGAAGAGCGCGAAAAGGCGGAGGCACGCATGGCGGACCTGCGCGCAAGCTTGGCGCGCGGTCGAAAGCGCCAGCCTGGATTGCGCGGGTCCCTAAGCGAATCAGAAGCCGCCACCCTGCGGGGTCTGGGCTACGCCGACGCCCAGGCACGCTAGTTCGCACTCCCAGAGTGAAGCAGTCTCACCTGACCGAGTGTTAGCTGAGGGGATGCAGGTTGCCGCCATTGGACAGAGGCGGGGATTTTTTTCCGCACCTGGGCCGATCACAGCGCCTTTCGCAACCGGATGCGCCGAGGGGATCACCTTCCCTTCAGAACTTGCCCTCAGGATCCGAAGAGGAGGGGACTATGGCTGAAATCCCCGACAGGCGCTCCGGCGCGCGCCACCACCCGATCTTCGAGTTGAGTGTGCGCGAGCACGAAAGTGGCCGTGACCTCGGCCTCCTGGTGGACGCCAGTCCCGTGGGCCTGCGTCTCGCAAGTCCAGAGCCCCTGGAAGAGGGCCTGCAGCTGAAACTCTCCATCGAAGCTGGCGTCGGGGATGACCACGCCACGGTCACCTGCGATGCGGTTGTGCGCTGGTGTAAGTCGAGTGCGAGCTACCCGAACCTGAACATCATTGGCCTAGCTCTGGGGAGCTTTGATAGCACGGAATCGGAGAACAGGCTTCTGCATATGCTGTTGGCGGAGTGCATCCAACCAGCCGCGTAACCAAGTGGCAGGAATCCTAAGAAGCGGTACGGAACCTGGTTCCGTACCGCTTCTTTTTTAGCAGCTGCTCTTCAACGGGCTGCTCGTTGAAGAGACTGCTATCGCCGTGCCTAACGTGTATCTGGCGCGACGGCTAGTTCGCCACGCAGGACCACAACCTTGTCACGCTCGGGGACTTCGACGAGGCTAGTGAGCGCGAGGACTAGCGAGGCGCCGTCCACAAGCTTGAACCCGAGCGCGCGCCCGCGGTCGGCCAGCACGGCAGGCCGGGCTGCGTTGCCCCCGTGGTCGACGATGCGACCGACGGCGGCGTCGTCAGAAAGCGTGCCCGTGGCACCGAGGAGTAAGGCTCCAAAGGTTAGGCAGAGTAGTAATGCGCCTAGGCGCAGCGGAAGGGTTCTAGAGACTTCATGCTCTTCAGGGAACGGACCAGAGTGAGGTTGGATTGGGTCTTCCTGGGAGATTCCTACTGCGTGTATCGGACTTTGATTCCGAGTTAATGACCTTGGCCTGACTGGTCTGGACTGAACGCTGCTTTCCCTTTACGGACAGGAAGGAGCTAGTACAGCAGGGCGGCAATTCCGATCTGCGCTACCACAGCGCGCACCTCACCTGTGTCGGCTTCCAGGCCAGTGGGAATGCAGCACTTGGCCAGGACAATTTAGTTCGACCGCTACCCTGGTGTCAGCACTTGATCCTCGAGCTCGCCCGTGGGCAGAATCGTCCTTCGTGCCTTTGCAGGAACCAACTCAATCCGGTCTTTCCGCCCCAGGGTGTGTCCGTGTGCGGATGAAGGCGCATCGAGTGCGATCCCGGAATACACACTTTGCGACCGCCGTGGCTTTCGCCGTTGAAATCCACGGTTTCCCAGCGCCAACTAGCTGTAGCCGAGGAGCAGCCCGCCTTGGTAAACGAAGAAAGACATGAGCCAGGCCAGAGCGGTCATGTAGGTGAAGGCGAAGGCTGGCCAGCGGTAGGAGTTGGTCTCGCGCTTGATGACTGCCAGGGTGCTCATGCATTGGCAGGCGAGGGCGAAGAAGACCATCAGCGAAAGGCACACGAGCGGCGTATAGACCTTGCGACCATCGGGCCATTCTTGGGCGCGGATGCGTTCGCGTAGGGCGGTGGAGTTCTCGTCCGTGTCGTCCTCAAGGCCGTAGACAACGGCCATTGTGCTGACGAAGACTTCGCGTGCGGCGAAGGCGCCGATCAAGCCTATGCCGATGCGCCAGTCGAAACCCAGGGGCTCAATCGTCGGCTCCACGGCGCGACCAAGGCGTCCGCCGTAGCTGTGGCGCAGGCGGTCGCCGCTCTCTTCCGCGGTCAACTCCGCCAGGCGCAACTCAAGGGCGGGGGCGTCGCCCACCAGCTCGACGGCCGCGTCTTGGCGCAGTACCCCATAGTCCTGGTCCAACCCGCCTTCCTGCGGGAAGGTCAGGAGCAGCCACATGGCCACGGTGCAAACCATGATGAAGGTGCCGGCCTCTTTCACAAAGACGCCGGCCTTGCCCCACATCGCGCGACGCACGGTGCCCCAATGGGGCATGCGATAGGGCGGCATCTCCAGAAGCAACGGCACCGTCTTGCCTTTGAAGATGGTGCGCCCCAGAACGAAAGCCGCGACCAACGCGATCAAGGTCGAAAAGAGATACATCCCGACCAGGAGCAAGCCCTGGGTCCAGCTGCCCCCTGAACCGACGGGCACGAGGGCGGCGATCAACAACCCATAGACCGGCAGTCGCGCCGAGCAGCTCATCAGTGGTACGACCATCATGGTCAGCATGCGATCGCGGCGGCGTTCCATCGTGCGCGTCGCGAGGATGGCGGGGACGGCGCAGGCATAGCCGGAGAGCATCGGGACGAAGGCGCGACCGTGCAGTCCGATCGCTTTCATCAAGCGATCCATGAGGAAGGCCACTCGCGCCATGTAGCCCGAGTCCTCCATGAGCGCAACGAAGAAGAAGAGCAGCAGGATCTGCGGCAGGAAGACGAGCACGCTACCGACGCCGGCCACCAATCCATCGACGACGAACTCGCCCAGGAGATTGTCCGGTAGCCATCCGCGCAGGTTGTTGCCGAGGAAACTCACTCCGCCCTCGATCAGTCCAATGACCGGGTCCGCCCAGGCAAAGAGCGACTGGAAGACGATGGTCATCAGGGCCAGGAAAACGGCGAAGCCAACTGCCGGGTGCAGAAGCACGCGGTCGAGTCGATCCGTCCAGGAAGCCCGTTCCGGCTTTGATTCCGATAGGACACGGGCCACACGCTCATCGATCCAGCCGTAGCGACCGCGGGCGACTTCCTCTTCGATGCTACGCCCCTCGCCCTCTGCCAGAGCTCGCCGATCGGAGACGGCGCGGCGAAGTTCGTCCGATACGTTTGAGAGTTCGTCGTCTTCCTCCAGGCTGAAGAGAGCCCAAATGGCAAAGGCCCGGCGTCGGTCGTCGCTGCCGCGGTGCCACTCCTCGGGGGCTGTGGCTCCGACGGCCTCAATGTCCGCCACAAGTTCGGGGGAGGTGGGCTTCCAGAGCCAACCGGGCTTCGCGCTGGTCGGCTCGACGAGGACTTCGTCCATCGCCTTCTTCAACCCATCGATCCCCGTTCCCTTGAGGGCGCTGACGGGGCAAACAGGGACGCCGAGTTCCTTTGCAAGCATCTCGGCGTCAATCGCCAACCCGCTCTCTTTGAGCTGGTCGACCATGTTCAAGGCGATAACCACCGGCGTCCCAAGCTCGATGATCTGTAGTGCCAGGTACAGGTTGCGGGACAGCTGTGTCGCATCCAGCACAACCACAATCAAGTCCATCGACTCCAGGGGATGCAGACCGGAAATGGTCTGAATCGCGAGCTGTTCCTC